>JBLNGH010000542.1:0-13789 GCA_050264575.1 Acidobacteriota bacterium
GGAACCGCCGCGTCGAATTGCTGTTCGGCGTCGAGCGGCAGCGCGCGATCGGACGACGGCTCGCGGCGCTGTTCAGCCGGCCGTTCGTCGACACGCTCGTGGCTGCGCGCCGCGACGCGCCCGCCGGCACGCAGCTGTATCGAGTGCCGCTCGCGGCCGGTCAGGGAGACGGGAAGCGCGAGCTGCTCGTCAATCTCGCCGTCGCCCCGTTCCAGACCGCCGACGGCGCGCAGGCCGGCTGGATTATCGTGCTCGAGGACGTCACCGACCGCGCGAATCTCGAAGAGCAGCTCCGGCTCTCGGAGAAAATGGCCGCGATCGGGTTGCTCGCCGCGGGCGTCGCGCACGAGGTCAACACGCCGCTCACCGGCATCTCGAGCTTTACGCAGTTGCTGCTCGAGCGCTCCGAACCCGGCGATCCGCGCACGGAGCTGCTCGAGAAGATCGAGCGGCAGACGTTCCGCGCGGCGAAGATCGTCAACAGCCTGCTCAATCTCGCGCGTCCGTCGGGCGGCGAAACGGGCCCGGTCGATGTGAACGTCGTCATCGGCGACGTGCTGTCGCTCCTCGAACATCAGTTCAGGATGGGCAAGATCCAGCTGCGGAGGGATCTCAGCGGCAGGCCTGTCGTCGTCCGCGGCGTCGAGTACAAGCTTCAGCAGGTCTTTCTGAATCTCTTTCTCAATGCGCGCGATGCGATGCCGAAGGGCGGCTGGGTCTCGGTGTCGACGCGCATCGACGGCTGCGAGGCGCTCGTCGAGGTCGGCGACACCGGCGCCGGGATTCCGTCCGAGCACCTGGCGCGCATCTACGATCCGTTCTTCACCACCAAACCCGACGGCGGCGGCACCGGCCTCGGCCTCTCGGTCACGTACGGCATCGTCCAGGAGCACGGCGGACGGCTCTCGTGCGAGAGCGACGTCGGGCAGGGCACGCGTTTCCGGCTCGCGCTGCCGCTGATGGAGCCCGCGATCGTCGGAGGTCAGCTATGAAGGGCAGGATCCTCGTCATCGACGACGAGGAAATCATCCGCGAGGCGCTCGAGGCGCTCATGGTCGTCGAGGGATACCAGGTCACGACGGCCGCGACGGCCGAGCAGGGCCTCGACGCGCTCAGCGCCCGCCAGATCGATGCCGTGCTCCTCGATCTCATGCTGCCCGACCGCAACGGGCTGGACGTGCTCGACGACATCCGCCGCCTCGACGACGAGCTGCCGGTCGTCATGGTCACCGCGTACGGCACGATCGAAGGCGCCATCGCGGCGATGAAACAGGGCGCGTTCCACTACGTCGCCAAGCCGTTCAAGAACGACGAGGTGCTCGCGGTGCTCCGCAACGCGCTCGAGCGCCGGCGGCTCGTGCGCGAGAACCGGGAGCTGCGCGATCGGCTGCGCTCCAACTCGCACCGGTACGACGAGATCATCGGCGGCAGTCCCAAGATGAAGGCGGTCTACGATCTCATCTCGCGCGCGGCGCCGAGCCGGACGACGGTCCTCGTGCAGGGCGGAAGCGGCACGGGCAAGGAACTAGTGGCGCGCGCGTTTCATCGCCGATCGGCGCGCGCCGACAAGCCGTTCATCACCGTCAACTCGGGCAGCCTGCCGCCGGATCTGCTCGAGTCGAACCTGTTCGGCCACGTGAAAGGCGCGTTCACCGGCGCCGTCTACCCGAAAAAAGGGCTGTTCGAGCTGGCCGACAAAGGCACGATTTTTTTCGACGAGATCGGGAACATCCCGCACGACACGCAGGCCAAGCTGCTGCGCGTCATCCAGGAACGCGAGTTCATGCGCCTCGGCGGCGTCGAGATGATCAGGGTCGACGTGCGCATCATCGCGGCGACCAACGTCAACCTGCGCGCGCTGATGGAGGAGAACCGATTCCGCGAGGACCTGTTCTATCGGCTGAACGTCATCACGCTGCAGCTGCCGTCGCTGCGCGAGCGCAAGGAGGACATCCCGCTGCTCGTCCAGCACTTCCTCGAAAAGTACGGCCAGGAGAGCCGCAAGGACGGATTGATCCTCACGCCGGGCGCCATGGATCGGCTGATGTCATACGACTGGCCCGGCAACGTGCGTGAGCTCGAGAACGTCATCGAGCGTGCCGTCGTGCTGTCGGGCGATCGGGAGATCGGCCCGGATCTGATTCCCGACAACGTGAGCGCCAACCCCGTGTTCGAGGTGCCTGAGGTCGTGATTCCGACCGACGGGATCCATTTCCGCGAGGTCATCATCGGCCACGAGCGCCGCTACATCGAAGCCGCGCTCGAAGCGGCCGGCGGCGTCCAGAAGAAGGCCGCCGAACTGCTCCACATCAAGCCCACCACGCTGAACGAAATGATCAAGCGCTACGACATTCGTCCGCGCCGCCGGCGATCGGGCGGCGAGTCAGAGGCGAATGGATCGATCGCCGACGACGAGCTGTGAATCCAAGAGCGCGCGCCAACTACGCATACCCAAAAGCACACATGAAGAACATGAAGGGAATGAAGGGCATGAAGAAGAGCTTTTCTTCTTATGAACTTCATGTGTGCTTGTGACCCGCAGCTGACTTGAGCCGCGGGCGCCTCAGACGGCGGTACGAACCGAATGCGTCGTGTGATCGGTCATGCGCGCGGCACGGAAGCGCTGATACGGCAGCTGGCAATCATGCTTGCGCAGGAAGCTCAGGAATCGCTTGTAGTCTTCGTTCGGCATGTTGAACAGCCGCACGAGCAGGCGATAGTTGCCGTTGGCGCTTTCGAGGCCGAGCTGCACGATGCGGCGCAGATCGGCGCGGGTGAGGTCCCGCGACTTGAACACGGGGAAGACGGCCGACCAGAATGACTCGCCGTCACGGAGCATCAGCGCCGCCAGCTCCTCCGCGCGAGACGGCTCGGACGCGTCGCCGCGGTTCGGTTGCCCCGGTCGAGACCGCGTGCCGCGCAGGTCGCCCCGGACGACTTCGAGCGGCAGATCGTGGCTGGTGACCAGCCGGCCCGACAATTTCAGCACCAGCCGCTCCATCACGTTCTTCAGCTCGCGGACGTTCCCCGGCCAGCGATACTCGGCGAGCGTCGCCATCGCGTCGGTCGAGATCTCCGGCATGGAAAGTCGATGGATTTGACTGTACCGCTCCAGGTAGTACGAGACGAGGAGCGGGATGTCGTCGGCCCGCTCGCGAAGCGGCGGGATCACGAGCCGGATCACGTTCAACCGGAAATACAGATCCTCGCGGAAGGCGCCCGACGCGACGTGCGTCTCGAGGTGCCGGTTCGTGGCCGTGATGAGCCGGACGTCGACCCGCCGGTGCGACCGATCGGCGCCCACCCGCTGGATTTCCCCCGATTCCAGGAATCGGAGGAGCACGACCTGCATCCGCGGGCTCATTTCGCCGACCTCGTCGAGAAACACGGTGCCGGACGACGCCGACTCGAGGAGGCCGGGCTTGTCCTTGTAGGCGCCGGTGAAACTGCCCCGCATGTGGCCGAAGAGCTCCGATTCGAGCAGCGAATCGGGCAGGCCGGCGCAATTGAGCGCCACGAGCGCGCCGCGGGTCCGGGCGCTGCGCTCGTGGATCAGCCTGGCGACAACTTCTTTGCCGACGCCTGTTTCGCCGGTAATCAGAACTTTGGCATCTGACCGCGCCGCACATTCCAGGTCGGCTTCGAGGGCACGCATCGACTCGCTGCGGCCAATGAGACGCATAGAACGATCGAGTGTTGCTGTAAGAGGGACGGACACAACCAGGAGGCCTCCGGACGGCAAAGCTAGACCGACGACACGAGGACCGCAGACGCCGGTGAAAGTCTCCCCGAGATGTGCAACTGTCGTGCCCAGCCGCCCGTGCAGGCGTATGGGGATCATCTGCGAACCGCGACGCACGCAATACGGCAAGCTTAGCCAGAAAGTTGGTAGTCGCGAGGTCAACGGGATGCGACGTACAAGTACGGGCTATTTCGCCACGATGTGGCGCAGGTGACCGCGCTATTTCGCGTTGACGAGCGGCCGCGCGTGTGAGCCGTGCAGGCGCGCCGGCGCGGCGCGGAATCGCTGGAACGGCAGATGGCAGTCGTGCTTGCGGAGAAAGCTCAGAAACCGCTTGTAATCCTCGGACGGCATGTTGAACTGCTGGACGAGCAGCCGGTAGTTGCCGTTCGTGCTCTCGAGGCCCATCTGAATGATGCGCCGGAGATCGGTGCGCGTGAGATCGCGCGACATGAAGATCGGAAACACGACGGACCAGAACGACTCGCCGTGCTCGAGCATCATCGTCGCCAGCTCTTCGGCGCGGGTGTTCCGCGTCGTGCCGTCGCCGTTGCCGTTGGCGGCGTGCGCCGCCTGGACCGCGACCGAGCGCACGACGTCGGACGGCAGATCGGCGTGTCTGATGAGCTGGCCGCCGGTCTTCAGGATCATGCGCTCGACGACGTTCTTGAGCTCGCGAATGTTGCCGGGCCAGCGGTAGGCGATCAGCGCATCCAGCGCATCGGAGGAAACCTCGGAGGAGTTCACCTTGTGCTGGCGGCCGTAATAGTTCAGGTAATAGTTCACGAGGAGCGGGATGTCTTCGGTCCGCTCGCGCAACGGCGGGATGATCAGGCGAATGACATTGAGCCGGAAATACAGGTCCTCGCGGAACGCGCCCGAGGCAATGGCCGCCTGGAGATCCGAGTTGGTCGCCGTGATCAGCCGGACGTTGACGCGCGTGTGCGACCGGTCGGCGCCAATGCGCTGGATTTCGCCCGATTCGAGGAAGCGCAGGAGCACGACCTGCATGCGCGTGCTCATCTCGCCGACCTCGTCGAGAAAGACGGTACCGTTGGGCGCCGACTCGAGGAGACCGGGCTTGTCGCGATAGGCGCCGGTAAAGCTGCCGCGCACATGGCCGAACAACTCCGACTCGAGCAGGGAATCGGGCAGGCCGGCGCAGTTGAGCGTGACGAGAGGCGCCGACGCGCGCGCGCTGCGCTGATGAATCAAGCGCGCGACGACTTCCTTGCCGACACCCGTTTCTCCGGTGATGAGCACCTTGGCGTCCGAACGCGCCGCGCATTCGAGATCGGTTTCGAGCGTGCGGATCGCGTCGCTGCGACCAATGAGGCGCACTTCCGGGTGTCTCACGGGAACCGACAAAATAGACTTTCCTCTCTTGATATATCGGTCAGTCGAGCCCGAAGGCGACTAAAATCTGAGGCACGCGATACTACAGGGATCGGGCGAGCCCGTCAATGACGAGTCTTGTAATGAGGCTGCAATACTTTGTGACTCAGGGACTTACACAGTTTCAATCCCGTAATCGCGTCGGACTACGGAACCTTTCAACTTCCTGCCGGAGCCAAAAAGTCTCGTAATGCTGAGACTTTCTTCGCCCTAAATCACCCTGGGGCGCACTTTCGGGGTGACTAGTTTCAACCTGCACCACGGCCCGCTAACGTACAAGCGGCATCGTATCAACGAAATAGCCCGATAGCGCTCCCCACCTGTCCGGGCGGTGGCCCGTTTGCAAGGATGAGCACCCTTCGCTGCCAGGCAGGCTGCATTGATGAGGAACAACGGACACGTTCAGCTGATTGGGACAAGCCAGGCGATTACCGACTTGAAATCGGAAGTCGAGCGAGTCGCTCGGTCAGATGCCAAAGTACTCATTACCGGAGAAAGCGGGTCCGGTAAGGAGGTAGTCGCTCGCGCCATCAACGACGCGAGCGGCCGCGCGCAGACCTTCGTGCCGGTCAACTGCGCAGGCATCCCGGAGACCCTGCTCGAGTCGGAGCTGTTCGGGCACGTCAAGGGCAGCTTCACCGGCGCCTACCGCGACAAGCCGGGCAAGCTCGAGATGGCCGATCACGGCACGATCTTCCTCGACGAGATCGGCGAGATGACGCTGCGCATGCAGGGGCTCCTGCTGCGGTTCCTCGAGACGGGCGAAATCCAGAAGGTCGGCGCCGAGCGGATGGCCAAGGCCACCGACGTGCGCGTCATGGCCGCGACGAACAAGAACCTCAAGGAGCTGATCGGGCAGGGGCTGTTTCGTGAGGATCTCTTCTACCGGATCAACGTCATCCACCTCGTCGTGCCGCCGCTGCGCGAGCGCCGTGAGGACATCCCGCTGCTGATCGATCACTTTCTGAAGAAGTTCACGGCGACGAACGGCAACGCGAGCAACGGCAATCAGCACAGCCCGGTGCGCGCGATCTCGCCGGAGGCGATCGCGGTGCTCTGCAATTACAACTGGCCCGGCAACGTGCGGCAGGTCGAAAACGTCATCGAGCGGATGGTCGTCACCGGACGCCGCGAGATGGTGCAGGTCGAGGATCTGTCGCCGGAAATCCGGACGTCCACCGGGGTCAACCCCCGTCCGGCGCGCGAGCGGCGCCGGACCGTCGCCGACGATTTGTTCAAGAAGCTGATCGACGAGCGGGAGTCGTTCTGGACGGCCGTCTATCCGCTCTACATGAATCGCGAAATCACGAAAGCCAACGTGCGCGATCTCGTGCACAAGGGGCTCGAAGAAGCGCGCGGCAACTACAAGATCGTGCTGCGGCTCTTCAACATGGAAATGACCGATTACAAGCGATTCCTGAACTTCCTGCGGAAGCACGAATGCCAGCTTCCGTTCAAGGACTATCGCTAAGCGGGAGCCAACGACAATGTATCGGATGATTCAGAGGGTTTCTGTTTCCATTGGCACGGCCGTCATCGCGATCGCGTTGACGGCGGCGACGTCTGCGGCGCAGGCGTCGAAGCCGACGCAGTCGGGGACGTCCAAGCCGAACGCGCGACCGGAAACGCCCAAGCCGGACGCGGCGGCGGCCGCGGTCCCCGTGCCCTCGGACTATCTCATCGGACCCTCGGACATCCTCACGATTCTGTTCTACGCGCAGGACCCGATGCTCTCGGGCGATGCGATCGTCGGGCCGGACGGCCGGATCTCGAGGTTGATGATCAACGAGATTCAGGTTGCCGGACTGACGCTCGAGCAGCTGCGCATCAAGCTCACGGAGGCGTATTCGAAGTTCTTCGACGATCCGACCATCGTCGTGCTGCCGAAGCAGATCAACAGCCGGAAGGTCTTCATCACGGGCATGGTGTTGAAGCCGGGATCGTACGACCTGCTCGAACCGATGAATCTGCTCCAGCTGCTCACGCTCGCCGGTGGCCTTCAGGAGTTCGCGGACAAGGAACACATCGTGCTCGTTCGCAAGCAGCCGCTGCAGAACGGCAAGCCGGACATCACGGAGTTCAACTACAGCAACCTGTTCGATCCGAAGAAGCTCGACAAGATTCCGCAGCTGAAGCCCGGAGACCAGGTCGTCGTCCGTTAGTCACATCGTGCGCATACTCTCTTTCTCGGTTCTCGTCGGCATGCTGGCGCTGGTGACGGCGCGGCCGGTGTGTGCCGCTCCGGATCAGAACCAGACTCCGCCGCCACCGAAGCCGCCGGATCAGGGTCAGGGCCAGGGCGGTCAGGGACAAGGCCAGGGTGGTCAGGGGCAGGGCGGGCTCGGCCTGTGGCTGGGCAGGCCTCAGGCCAACCGGCCTTATCGCGGGTTGTTCGGCGGGGGAGTTGGCGAGACGGAGCATCTCCTCACGCTTGGTCTCAATGCGGGCGGCGGGTACGACTCGAGCGTGTTCGTCGACAATCGTCTGGATTCGACGGCGCCCGTGGATCCGACGGCGCCCGTGGATCCGACAGCGCCCGTGGATCCGACGGCGCCCGTCGTGTTCACCCGCACGACCAGCGGATTCGGGGCAGGCTCGGCGAATCTCAATTACTCCTTCAGCAAGGAGCCGGTCTCGCTGTGGGCCTCGGGCGGCGCCGGCCTCGCGTACTATCCCCGGCTCCTCGATCCCTTCGTCCACCGCTATTTCGTCGACGGCGGCGGGAGTTGGAAAACGTCGACGAACACAGGGGTCGCCGGCAGCTACTCACTGCTGTTCCGGCCCATTCAGCACCTCGTGTCAGTCCCGGTCGGGGCGCTCGATCCGAATCTCGATCCAGCGCTGGGTCCGGGCAATCCGTTCGACACCACCCTCGGCGGACCGTCGGAGACGTACCGCAATGAGAACGGCCAAGCCAGCTTCTCCTACCGGGCGAGCAAGCGGGTCCAACTGTCGTTTGGTGGCGGCGGCTGGCGAGTCGTTGCGCCGGATCGCCGTTACAACTCGAGCATGATCGATCTGTCGGCCCGCGCGACGATCGGAGTCGCCAAAGACCTCGGGGTGTACACGGGGTACCGGTTCTCGACGCAACGCGCGGCGAGCGAGCTCGATCTGGCGCCGTTCCGCACGAACTCCATCGACGTCGGCCTCCACTTCGCCAAGGCGTTGTCGCTCACGCGGCACACGTACCTGAGTTTCGGAACGGGGACGTCGGCCGTCTCCGACGGCAACGACACGCAGTACTCGATTACCGGCCACGTCAACCTCATGCGCGAGCTCGGCCGGACGTGGAACGCGTCGGCGAGCTACTCACGCGATGCGCAGTTCGTGCAGACGTTCCTGCAGCCGGTCTTCTCGGACACCGTCTCCGGCACCGTGAGCGGTCTTTTCAGCCGCCGGGTGCGATTCGACAGCGGCGTGCACCTGTCGTACGGCAGGGTGGGATTCCGCGGTCCGTCCAACGGCTACAACGCGTTTCATGCCACCGCCGGAATCGGGATCGCGATCAACCGCTACCTGAGCGGCGGCGCGCGGTACGTGTACTCGCGCTACTCGTTTGGCAACCAGGTCGTCGTGCCGCTGGATCTGCTGTATGCGACCGATCGCCACGGCGTGAGCGTGAATCTCTCGAGCTGGCTCCCCCTCTACACTCGGACGAGGAGACCCTGATGCTTCCCGGAAAAACCTACACGATTGAAGACGTCCTGCGGACTGCGCGGCGGCGGATCTGGCTGGTGCTGGTGCCCTTCGCGATCATCGCGGCGGGGACGGCGGTCGTCGCGCGTAAGCTCCCGGACTTCTACCGTGCCGACACGTTGATTCTCGTCGTGCCGCAGCGCATTCCCGAGAGCTACGTCCGCAGCACGATCACGATGCGGATCGAGGATCGCATCCAGGCGATCAAGCAGCAGATCCTGAGCCGGACGGTGCTCGAGGAGACGATCAAGAGATTCAATCTCTATCCGGAAGAGCGCAAGGCGGGCACGATCATGGAAGACATCGTCGGCCGGATGCGGGGCGAAATCAATATCGAGCCGATCAAGCAGGGCGATGCGTTCCGGATCAGCTACATCGGCCGCGATCCCGGGACGGTCATGCGGGTGACCGAGTACCTCACGAACTCGTTCATCAACCAGAACCTGAAGGACCGCACGTCTCTGGCGGACCAGACCAATCAGTTCCTCGAGACGCAGCTCGAGGATGCCCGCCGCCGGCTGCTCGAGCAGGAGCAGAAGCTCCAGGCCTACAACCAGGCGCACTCGGGCGAGCTGCCGACGCAGCAGGGGTCCAACCTTCAGGCCATCTCGAATCTCCAGATGCAGATTCAGGCAGTCCTGAACCAGATCGCCGCCGACCAGGATCGGCGCCGCGCCGTCGAGCGCGAGATTTCGGATGTGCAGACGCAGATCCGGCTGTTTCCGCCGGTGGATCCGACTCCCGTACAGAACGGGACGGCCAATGTCGCCCTGGGTACGGCCTCGCAGCGTCTGAACGCGGCCAAGGCGCAGCTGGCCGCCTTCTACGCGCAGAAGTACACGGACGAGCATCCGCAGGTCAAAGCGACCAAGAAACTGATCCAACAGCTGCAAAAGCAAGTGGACGACGAGGCGCTCAACCAGCCGCTGGATACCAAGGGCCAGGCAAAATCGATCACGCCGGCGGACTACCAGAACCAGAAGAGACTGGAAAGCCTGAATGACGAGATCGAGATTCTCAATCGCCGCATCGAAGCCAAGGGGGCGGAGGAGAAGAAGCTTCGGGCGATGAGCGACAGCTATCAGCACAACGCCGATATGGCGCCGGCGCGGGCATCGGAACTGGTCGAGCTGACGCGCGACTATGCCACCCTGCAGGGTCTCTACTCGAGCCTGCTGGCCAAGAAGGAAGAATCGAAGCTGTCGGCCAACCTCGAGGCACGCGCGATCGGCGAGCAGTTCAAACTGGTCGATCCGGCGAAGTTTCCCGAGCGGCCGACCAAACCCAATCGCGTGATTATCAACATGGTTGGGATGGCCGCGGGCCTGGGCCTCGGCATCGCGCTCGTCGGCCTCCTCGAATGGCGCGATTCCAGTTTCAAGACCGACGACGAGGTGTCGAGCGTGCTGACGCTGCCGGTGCTGGCGGTGGTACCGCTCATGCAGTCGAACGTGGACCGCGAGCGGGTCGCCAGGCGGAGGCTGATCACGAGCGTCGGGCTGGTCGGCACCGTGCTGGGCTGTCTCGCCGTTGTCGTCTACACATTTGTCCGCTGAGCCTGCGATGTACGAACAATACTTTGGACTGCGGGAGCGACCGTTCGACCTCACGCCCAACCCGCGATTCCTGGTCCTCACGGAATCGCACCGGGAGGCGCTCGCCAATCTCGAGTACGGGATCGGCAGCAAGAAAGGCATCACTCTCATCGTCGGTGAAGCCGGAACCGCCAAAACGACGATGATCCGGGCCGCGGTCGAGAAACTGCCGGCGCGGGTGCACTGCGTGCACCTGCACAATCCGACCCTGTCCCGCGACGAATTCAACGAAATGCTCGCGGCCAGGTTCAAGCTGTCCAAGGAAGCGTCGCAGTCGAAGGCGGTCATGCTGATCGAGCTCGAGTCGCTGCTGCGGTCGCGGCGCGCGAGCAACGAGCAGACCGTGCTGGTCGTCGACGAAGCGCAGAGCCTTCCTGGGGAGCTGCTCGAGGAGATTCGGCTGCTCGCCAACATCGAGACCAACGACGAGAAGCTGATGACGCTGATCATCGCCGGCCAGCCGGAGCTGGCCGAACGGCTGAACGATCAGTCCCTCCGGCAGTTGAAACAGCGCATCGCGCTGCGCTGCGCGCTGCGGCCGCTCTTGCCGCAGGAAACGGCCGCGTACATCGCGGGACGGATCCGGGCCGCCGGAGGCACGGGGGCCAAGGTGTTCACGCGTGAGGCGGTGGCGCTCATTCACGAGCGCTCGGGCGGCATTCCGCGCACCATCAGCGTGATTTCCGACAACGCGCTGGTCGGCGGCTTCGCCGCCGGGCAGCGGCCGGTCGGCAGCGATCTCGTGCGCGAGATCTGCCGCGACTTCGATCTGTCGCCGCAATCCGCCACCATGTCGCGGATGATCTCACCGGCGCCGGAAGAAATCGTGGCGCCGATGCAGACTCGAGTGGAAGACGACGGCGTTTCCGGCGGCGACGGCGCGAGACCTGCGACAGACGGGACCCCCGAGCAATCGCTTCTGGATCTGGAGCACCGGTTGCGCTACGCGCCGCGATCGGCGCCGCACGCGTCCAAGTCCAGCTCGCAGACTGCGCTCGGGGCGGTTGGCGCAAGACGGAAACTGCTCTCTTTCTTTCGGAGCTGAGGAGCGATCCTGATGGGACGGTTGACCGAGGCGATGCGTCGTGCCGCCGATGTGGCGAGCAAAGGGCACCCCATTGAAGCCGACGCCGCGGCAAGCACGGATCCGGCAGGCGCGACAGACGATCTGTTCCCGATCGAGTTGGGGAACGAGCTGTCCGAGTTCCCGGAGGGTGAACCGGAGGCGGCGTCCGAGCCCGCCGGCTCGGCCGTCATCATGCGGTCCAGCCCGGCGGTGCCTCCCGCCGTCGTGATGGGGGCGGACGACCAGATCGCGCCGGAGCGGCCGGAAATCGAGTCCGAGAGTCCGGCGCCGGCGATTCAGGTCGACGAACCTCCGGTGGCGCCGCAGCCGCCATCCGAGCTGTTCGAGCGGCTGGATGCGACGCTCGCGCAGAAGATCGTCGTCGATCAGAACATCATGCCGGTGTCGCGCGAGCAGTACCGCCGGCTCGCCGCGACGCTGCACCATGCCCAGGAGGATTCGGGCCTGAAGGTCGTGATGATTGCCAGCGCCGTCGTCGGCGAGGGGAAAACCCTCACGGCGTCGAATCTCGCGCTGACGTTCAGCGAGTCCTACAAGCGCACGGTGCTGCTCATCGACGGCGACTTCCGGCGCCCGGCGCTGCACGTCGTGTTCAATCTCGATGCGCCGTCAGGACTGAGCGAAGGACTGATGTCCGTGGTGGAGCGAAAGCTGCCGCTGTACCGCGTGTCGCAGCGGTTGACGATCCTTCCGGCCGGTCGGCCGAGCTCGGATCCCATGGCGGGACTGACGTCCAACCGCATGCGACGGGTGATTCAGGAGGCGCGCGCCGCCTTCGACTGGGTGATCGTCGATACGCCGCCCGTCGGCCTGCTGCCGGACGCCAACCTGCTCTCGGGCATGGTCGACGGCGCCGTGCTCGTGGTGCGGGCGGGAAGCACGCCGTACCACCAGGTCATCCGCGCGATCGACGCGCTCAATCGCGATCGGCTTCTGGGCGTCGTGCTCAATTCGGCGCAGATGAGCACGAACGGCTCGCACAACTACTACACCTACTATCACGGGGCGCGTCCGCCGGGTGTCTATCAGCAGTAAGGGCGTCGTGCATCGGCTGACTCTTCGCTCGCTCACGCTCGTCGTGTTCGAGACCGTGCTCATCGTCGCGGCGGTCGCGGTCGCCGCTTATCTCCGGCTCGGTGACTGGGCCTGGGTCATTCTGGTCAACGAGCACGGCGCGGCGAAGACGCTCCTCGCCGCCGGCGTCGCGCAGGCGTGCCTGTACTACGCGGACCTCTACGATCTGCGGCTCGCCGCCGATCGGCCTGAGTTGTTCGTCCGCATCGTGCAGGCGCTCGGCGCCGCGTCGTTCATTCTTGCCGTTGTCTACTTCTGGTTTCCGGCGCTGATCATCGGCCGCGGCGTCTTCATGATCGCCGCGTTTCTCGTCATCACGCTCGTCATCGGCTGGCGGCTGCTCTTCGTCTACCTGAGCGGCCGCATGGGACCGCGCGAGCGGCTGCTGCTGGTGGGCACGAGTCCGGCGGCGGTCAGTCTGGCGCGCGAGCTGCACGAGCATCGCCACGAGCTGGGCGTCGAGATTGTCGGGTTCGTGGACGCCGATCCGGCGCTCGTCGGCACGCGGGTGGTCAATCCCGGCGTCATCGGATTAATCGACGATATTCCGTCCATCGTGCGATCGAAATCGGTCCACCGCGTCGTCGTCAGCCTCAGCGACGCGCGCGGCAAACTGCCGATGGAAAAGCTGCTCGAGATGAAGCTCGACGGCGTGACGTTCGACCATCTGGCGTCGGTCTACGAAGAGTACATGGGGAAGATCGCGGTCGAAAACCTGCGCCCGAGCTGGCTGATTTTTTCCGAAGGGTTTCGCAAGAGCCGAATCCTCGGCGCGACGAAGCGCATCCTCGACTTCGTCGTGGCGGCGATCGGCATGGTCGTCGCGCTGCCGCTCATGGCGATCATCGCGCTGGCGATCAGAGTGACGTCGCCTGGACCGGTCTTCTACCACCAGCGACGCGTCGGACGCCTCGGTCGGGTCTTCACAGTGCACAAGTTCCGCACGATGCGCGTGGACGCGGAAGCGGCGACGGGACCGGTCTGGGCCGCCAAGGAAGGAGACGTCAGGGTCACGTCGATCGGGCGCTGGCTCCGCCGCACGCGGCTCGACGAGCTGCCGCAGTTCTGGAACGTCCTCAAGGGCGAGATGAGCCTCGTCGGCCCGCGGCCGGAACGGCCGGAGTTCGTCGAGGCCCTGAAGCGCGACATCCCGTACTACGGGCAGCGTCACGTCGTGCGTCCCGGCGTCACGGGCTGGGC
>JBLNGH010000543.1:0-28519 GCA_050264575.1 Acidobacteriota bacterium
CGCCAGAACGAGCGTCGCGGCGATCAGATTCGTTCCGTAGACGACCAACGCGACGCGATGCAGTGGATAGTGGCCGAGAAGCGCCGTCGACAGGGGCATGAACGAGATCAACAACAGGTAAGAATGTTGATCCAGAGAAACCAGCGGTCTGCGCGCTCGATGAAGTGATACTGATTGTGCTGGCCGACCCACAAGACGCCGAGGTTGACGAAGCTGATGACGTACACGATCACCTGAGTCACACGACCGAGGTGGTGGCGCTCGCCATCAAGAGATCGATCAAGGCGCGCCGCGGCTTCCAGCCCGGCTCGGCGAATCGCACGGATCCCGGGTCGCGATCGAGCAGCGTGACGATGACCTCTGCGACGATGCGCCCACCGACAGGGCCGAGTCGATCCCCGGATCCGAGCACCGCGGCTTCGCGGAGGATGTAGTACCAGAGCGGTGTTTCCCCCGTCCATCCGGCCGCCGCGAGGCCCACCTCGTCGCGGCTCAAGGGGGGGACACCGAGATGTCGAGCCACGGCCTCGCCGGATGGCAACCCGACACCCTGACCGCGCTGAAGATCGCGCACCGCCAGCGAATGGTATTCGTCGATCTCGCATTCACCTGTAATCGCGACTGGCAGATGGATCAGAGACGGTGGGAGTCGCCCGTCGATCTTCTTGGCCTTCTGAGCGCGCTCGCGGCCGGGCGCATCGAAGAAGCGCGTCCAGTCGACGGTGTATGCGCGCGGAACGGGCCGGAAGCCCAACAAGTCCGGAAAGAGCGGCAGCGGCTCCGTCGTTCCATTCAGTCGATACTGTTGTCGAATCTGGCAATGCCCGTACCGGTAGGCGGCATCGGCGAATTCGAGAGGGATGAACACGTCGCCGTCTGGCCGAAACCATCGGGAACCATTCGCGACGATCTCGTCAACCAGCGGCCAGCCAACGAGCGACGGCAGGAACTCGGCGAGAACGGCCCACTGATAGTGCCACCGCGTGTCGCGCACGGCGGTTCCAAAGACGTCGGGCTCCGGGACACCGCTCTGACGCGCTTCGTCAGCAAAGACATTGTGGGCTTTCAACAGGGCGAGATGCATTTGCGCCATCAGCATGTGCGAGTCGTTCCGAGGGTCGCCGATGATCGCAGTGCCCTCGGCATTTCTCGGCACGTCGGCGTCGTCATCGCCAAGCAGAAACTTCGCCGGGTCATCACGTCTGTAGAGAAACGGTTGTCCAGCCGGGCCATCGCCATACAGACACTCGAGATTCAGCTGCGGCGCGCGGGCGTTGCGCAAGGCTCGAGCATCGACGTGACTGTGGAGCGGCGACCGATCGGCGGTGATGTCGTGGGCGACGAATTGACCGAAGATGGGCCACCCGGCGGCCACCTGCCCGAGCGACCCCGGAGTGTCGGCCAGGTCGCCGCAATCACACGGCCCGCCCGCGCGCCCAATCGTGCGAAGAAACGTTTCGTCCGCTTCGAACGACGGCAGTTCCGGAAACATCCGCGCGTATCTTGCCGGCCCGGCCGTTGCACCTGTCGACGAGCGGACGCGCGATGGAGACAGACAGTGCGTTCTCAACGTCGAGCGAGACGCAGCCATAACACCTCCCTGAACCAATGCTAGTGGGTGGGTGACGCCGGCGGCGTCGCCCGTTTGGGCAGGTTTCGTCGCCGCCACCTCCCGACGTCCGGCGCACGAATGAGACCGGCGTTATTGCGTCGACACGTTCGCCAGGCGTTTCTCACCGTAATGGAGATCGAGCCTGGCGCGCATCGGCTCGATGCTCAACCGCATCAGGAACGACAGATCGTCGCTGGGCAGGAACTCCTTCATGGCTGCGGTCACCGCATCGGCGAGCGCATCGCCCTCCAGACCATCGAGCTCGACCGCGGACCGAAGGACTTCCACGAAGCGCTCGATGTAGGTCGCCTGCCAATCGAGAATGGCGAGCCCGGTGACGGGCTCCCCGTGACCCATGAACAAAGTCGTCTCGGCGGGGAGCTCACGCTTCGCCCGCTCGAGACTCGCCAGCCAACGATCGTAGAAGCCGTCCGCCAAATAGGCGTGCATGTGGCTGAACACCAGGTCGCCGACAAAGGCTCGCGGCGCTCCACTGGATTCGAGGCGCCACAGGCTGTCGTGCGGCGACTCGCCGGGTCCCAGATCGGTCACTACGAACACCGCGTCAGCGATCGAGAGACGCTCGCCGTCTCGCACTGTGCGGTTGGGGAACGTGCGAGCCGGCGGCCACTCGTCACCGAACATCGGCCGGAGAATCTGCTCCTTCGCCGCATCGTCGCGGCGGATCACGTCGTTCACGCCCGCCACGGCGTAGATGGGAACGTCCGCGCCGTCGAGAAGAGAGGTCAGCCCGCCATAGTGGTCCGGGTGACTGTGTGTGATGAGGACGGCCACGAGCGGCTTCTTCAACGCGTCGACGCGCCGGCGGAGCGCTCGCCCGTCTGAGACTCCGAGCGTCGAGTCAACGACAACGACTCCAGTCGCTGTCTCGACGAGATAGGCATTCACTGGAAAAAGGCTCGCTTGGAAGCGATGAACGATGACTTGGTCTTTTGCGCTCATAGGTCGAGCGTACACTGTCGGATGTCGGCAGAAATGACAAAGATCCTTGGAATTCTGCCAGAGCCCACAGCTGCCGACTCGTCTTCTGGTTGGCCGGAGCAACGCTCGTGCTGACTCGCAGAGCGCGGCCAGCCGCGGCGGACATTGACGCCATGTACGGGGCGGCGGCGAACCGCCCTCTTGTGCCGACCGTCCTAGTACTTGAGGCTGGAGATCTCCCGCCAACCGGCGGCGATCCGCGGGAGGACCAAAGCCATGACCCTGCGCATCGCTCGGTTTGCCAACATCCTGCTCTTCGCGCTCGTCACGGGCGTGTTCTGGGGAACGTGGTTCAGCCTGAGTCGATCCATCGCGACGATCACGCCTGGGGCGTTCCTCGAGATTGGGCACATCATGATCCGGAACCTCGGAGGCCCAATGAGTGTGTTGCTGCCGGCCGCGCTGGCCTCATCAGTGGTCGTGCTGATCCTGCTGTGGCGACGAAGACGCATCGCGGCGTTCTATCTCGCGGTGGCCGGTTTGCTGCTGATGGTCGCAGCGTTGACGGTTACCCTGGCGGTCAACGTGCCGATCGATGTTCAGATCAACCAGTGGACCGTGAAGACACTTCCCGCTGACTGGATGGCCATACGCGACAGGTGGGAGTTCTTTCACGCCATTCGGACGTTCGCTTCCGTGGCCGCGTTAGCGTTTGCGGTTGCCAGCGTCTTGCGTGAGACGCCGGAGTCGCATCGGATGGCGGCGGCCAGCCCGTCACGCGCTGCGAAACAGCTGCTCGAGCAAGGCCGCGATGCGGACGGCGCATGACTGATCGGTATCGAGCGACGGGTCGTAAATCGTCACCTCGAGTCCCAGAGCGCGGGGATGCCGCACGAGTGGCGTCAGCAGCTCTGCCACCTCGTCGAGCACCGGACCGCCTGGTTCCGGCGAATCCACCGCCGGCATCTCCGCTGGATTGATGACGTCAACGTCGAGGTGAATCCAGAATCCACCGAGGTCTGGCGACGTCACGCGCGACAGCGCCG
This sequence comes from Acidobacteriota bacterium, assembly GCA_050264575.1. Taxonomy (GTDB): domain Bacteria; phylum Acidobacteriota; class Vicinamibacteria; order Vicinamibacterales; family SCN-69-37; genus DASQFI01. The sequence continues at coordinate 3,601 of JBLNGH010000543.1, forward strand.
CCCGTGCCGCGGTGCTGAGGCCGCCATTCCTGAGCGCCGCGTCTGGGAGGTCCTCGACCCACCGCCAGGGCCAGGGACATGCTGGCGATCGAGCCGGTCAGCGATTCCTCCGGCGCCGCGAAGTCGGCGTGCGCATCGACGTACACCAGGCCGACATCGCTCTCGACCCTACGTGCCGCGCCCAGCAGCGCCCCGAGGACGATGCTGCAATCGCCGCCGAGCAGCACCACAAAATGTTCGTCGTCGCCTGCGGCCTCCACGCGATCCGCGAGCATTCGGCTGTATTTGAGGACCTCGGCCTCGTTGCGGGCCCGGCCCGCCGGACGCACATAGTCGCGATAGGCCGGCGGATGGACATCGCCAAAATCGTCCGCGCGCAGCCGCGTGATGAGACCGAGTTGCCGGAAGATGTCAGGCGCCTGATCGAGGTGCCGTACCTCACCTGAGTCGTATGGGCGGATGCCGATGCTGGATGGGGCGCCGAGGATCGCAAGAGGTCGATCCATGACTCATCAACAAAGCCAAATTCACGCCAGCGTCGTCTGCGGATCTACTCGCATGCCGCAGTCGTATATCACTGCTGCGTGACGCCGACGTAAATCACCGTCGTGTGACATGTGACGACATGTCGGCGCTGTGCCGGCCGGTCAGCCGGCGCGACGCCGGTGCCATCTGTTCGCACCCTTCAGATTCGCCCCGCGTACTGGCATTTCTCCTGCAGTGGGAAGCTGGAAGTCCGCGCAGTGGCCGGGGGAGAGTCGCCGTTCGCCGACTCGATTGATCCGGCAGGGCATTTCCGACGTCAACCGTATCAGGGACTCCAGTGGCCGTCACCAGGCACACACCGAGAGGCCTCGAGCCGTGGTCCAGCAGGGACGACGCGCGCAGCTTTCTCCAGGAACGACTGGCGTACTTCGGCAAGGTGTATGCGTCGATCGGGATCAGTTTCTATCTGGTCGGCAATCTTGCGGTGGCCGGGCTGTCGACTCTTCAGCGTCGGCTGACCGACCTGGACACGTGGATCGTGCCCGCAGCGTGTCTGATCTACTTCGTTCAATGGCTTCTGTGCCGGCGTGGTGCACGTTCCCGCGTCACGCTCGGGTTGATTGATGGCGCGACCACGACCCTCGCAGCGTTGTTTCATTCGCTGATGATCTTCACGCCCGTACCGGCCGAACTTCCTGGGGCTTCGGCGACACGGGCGATGCTGCTCTTCAGCTTCGGCCTGCTCGGCCGTGCGATTGTCGTGCCCAGTTCGGCGCGAAGGACGCTGACGCTGGGCGTATTGGCGGTGGCGCAGTCGGTGGCGGCGACGCTCGCCTGGGCTGTGAGCCAGCCGCCAGGCCAGTTATCTCTAGGTTTGCAGGCGATCCTGGCGGCGATGTGGTCGTTCGGTCCCGTCGTCATTTCGACGCTGGCTTCGCACGTGATCTTCGGCCTTCGACGGGAAGTTCGCGAGGCACGGCGGCTCGGACCCTACACATTGCACGAGAAAATCGGCGAAGGCGGGATGGGCGCGGTCTACCGCGCCAGTCACGCGATGCTTCGCCGGCCCACCGCAATCAAGCTGCTGCCGGCCAGCAGCGCAGGCGCCGCGCGGGTGCGGCGATTCGAGCGCGAGGTGCAGCTCACGAGCCAGCTCACGCACCCGAACACGGTGGCGATTTTCGATTACGGTCGCACGCCCGACGGCGTCTTCTACTACGCGATGGAGTATCTGCCGGGCGTCAACCTCGAGGAGCTCGTGCGGCTCGACGGCCCGCAGCCCGCCGCGCGCGTGGCCTGGATTCTGAAACAGGTGGCCGCCTCGCTGACCGAAGCGCACGGCATCGGATTGGTCCATCGCGATATCAAACCGAGCAACGTGATTCTGGTTGCCGAGCGCGGCGGTGCGGCTGACGTCGCAAAGGTCGTCGACTTCGGCCTGGTCCGGGAGATCGAGGACGACAGCCGTCTCACGTTGGAAGGTCGCGTCGAGGGAACGCCGCACTATCTCTCCCCCGAAACGATTTCCTCGCCGAGAAGAGTCTCGCCGCGCAGTGATCTGTATTCGTTGGGGTGCGTCGGATACTACCTGCTGACAGGACAGCGGGTGTTCGATGGCAGATCGGTCATCGACGTCTGCAATCAGCATCTCAACGCGACGCCGGTCTCTCCAAAGGAACGGCTCGGCCGGCCCGTGCCGGAAGCGCTTGCGGCCATCATCATGGCCCTTCTGGAGAAGGAGATCGAGCGACGTCCGGCGTCTGCTCAGGCAGTCGTCGACATGCTCGAGGCTGTCGAGCACCCGGAGCGCTGGACAACCGAGGCGGCGCGAGCGTGGTGGAACCTGCGAGGCCCGGTGGTCATGGCGAGGTGGCAGCGACAAGTGGCCGGGCCGGGGTCGATCCATCTCGGCGCGTCACCGACTACGGCGATTGCGGCTGAACGATAGCGGCCGCCTACTGCGATACGCTGTTACAAGCTTGGCGACGAGAGATCGCTTATGCGAATCGCTTGACGAACTCGAGCGCCTTCCCGGCGACCTCCCGCCAGCCGGCGTCGATCGTCAGCGAGTGCCCGCGGCCCGCCATCTTGACGATCTCGGTCACGCCCGTATTGCGCTTCTGCTTTTTGTAAGACGCGTTTGCGATCGCCCAGGGGACCGTATGGTCCGAGTCGGCCGAGACGATCAGCATCGGACCCCGCTCCGGGTTTGTCGAGTCCACTTTCGCCTCTGACCACGGGTTGATGTTCGCGGCCGCCGCCTGGAAGAGCGGCTCGCCGGCGCCTGGGACTGAGTAGCCGAGGTACAGCTCCTTCGCTTCGTCCTCGCCGACCGCGTTCGCGAAGCTGTAGTGGAACTGCTCGTAGGTGAGCGGGACCGCCCGGTTCCAGTTCACCGGGTTGCGCAGGGCGACGCTGGCCGAGCGCAGCGCCGAGAACGGCAACGGGAGCACGCCGCGGAACGGCGCAGGACTGATCGCGACCGACGCGGCGGCGAGCCCGCGACCCGCGAGAATCATGGTCAGCAGACCCCCGAATGAGTGGCCGATGATCACGGGCTTCCGATCCAGCCGGCGGATGATCGCCTCCTCGTAGTCCGCGATCTCGGTGATTCCCTTACCCGCGAACACCTCAGGGTGCTCTCTGGCCTGGGCGACGGTGTCGGGATCGTCAGGCCATCCCGGTGTCAGCCCGACGTAGCCGGCCTCTTCGAACAGCGTCACCCAGCGATCCCAGCTCGAAGGCAGCAGCCAAAGCCCGTGAACGAAGACAACGGGTGTGGCTTTCGTGGCGTTTGCGCGGGCGATCAGTGCTGCTTCGTGGTCAGTGATGGTCGATGGAGTGGTTGCAATGGTCATCTGCTCCTCCCTCGTCTTCCGTGACGGCAGGACGTCAGCGGTGCGTTGTGCTGGCTAGGACCGGGAAGGGTGCGGTGATGTGACAACGTCGTTCTACGTGCACCTGTCACATTGAGAACCGTCGTCCGGTCTTCGTTGCGAGCAGTTAACTGTTGGATTTCGAGGCCGATGTTGCAGTACGCCGACCACGCTAGTCTCCTGACCAGCCTCCCGACCGTCGAAGAGGTTCTGGGCAATCACGCCTCGGAGTTGGGGCACGACCTCATCGCGTATCGGAACCACGTCTACCGGGTTGTGAATCTGTGCCTTGCGATCGTGGGAGACAGCCGCGTCGAGCTCGAGAAGATAGCTGTCGCAGCCGTCTTCCACGATCTCGGGATCTGGACGAACAAGACGTTCGACTACATCGCTCCATCAGTCACGATCGCGCGCGAGCACCTCGCAGCTCGAGGGATGGCGGCCTGGATCCCCGAGATCGAGGCGATGATCGTGGATCACCATAAGGTCACGCCCTCGCGCGCAAATCCGCAGTCGCTGGTCGAATCATTTCGGCGGGCAGATTGGATCGACGTCACACGCGGGTTGCGAAGGTTCGGCCTCCCGCGCCGATTCATCGCGGCCGTCGCCGCAACGTGGCCGAGTGCAGGCTTCCATCGACGGCTCGTTGAGCTGACGATTGATCGATTCTGGAAGCACCCGCTCACACCTCTGCCGATGGTCAAGTGGTGATGTGGCTGGGAACAAATTCCAGGAGATGCAAGTGGCTCCAACCGACACGCTCTTGAGCGTGTACGTGTCTTCCGTTTCGGATCAACGTGAGTAACGGCTGAAGACATAGTCGCGATCCTTGATGGCTTGGTGGCAGGGGAAGCATGCCGTCATCAGTTTCTCGTCCGTAGGTTTGCCGTCCTTATCAAATGACGAGTACCCCCAACCTCCCGTCGCGGCGTACTTCTTCGAGTCCTTGACCATGAATTGAAGGTAGGTATCGGTAGGTGAGCCCGCGACGAACGATTGCTCACGGCCAAAGACCTTGTTGTTTTCCGCAGACGGGACATAGCTCCAGGCTATTCGGCCAACGATTGCGCCTTCCGGAAACGGAAGCTTGCCTGCTCGATACGCCTTGATCGCGATATCGTTCCCTAGAACCGCACGAATATCGTTGAGGTCACCTGCTTCGTGGGCCACTGAGACCACCTTCCAGTCACGGTAGCCGGGTGGGATCTTTTTCACGAAGACCGGTGCGGTCTCTTGAGCGGCGTGTCCGATTCGGCCCGCCATGGAGGCGATCACTCCGGGCAGCGCGGCAACTGCAACCAGCACAAAAACAATCCGTCTCATACTGTGCCTCATTCCTCGAATGGTGCGTTCATCAACAGATCAACGGTCGATATCGGCTTGTACCCGGGCACGAAGCGCTCGCCGAAATCGCGCAGAAAATTGTCGGAGGTTGTCTCCGGCTTCGCGGCGACGAGTCGACAGCACGCCTCTGTAAATTGGGTTTTCATCTTGAGACGTGGGAATGCCCGAAGGATTTCGGTCATGTCCGCTGACGGGATCAGCTCGACGAAGAACCCGCCATAGTCGAGCCCGATGCCCATGGTGCCCAGCGCGACTTCCGCTTCCTTGTGAAGCGCGATTGATGGGGTCGAGTTGAGGGCGATGAGGTCCCAGATGAGCTGCGCGCGGCGGGGCGAGAAGCCTCGTTCGTTGACGAACGACCGGGCCGCGGCCGCGGCGTTGACTTCGAAGCGATTGGCGCCCGAGACGGCGGGCGAGAGGCCAATGTCGTGGAGGATGGTGCCGACCGCGACCACCTCGAGATCACAGTCGACACCTTTCGCCTGCCCGATCTTCGTGGCGAACAGCCACGATCGCATCGCGTGATTGAAGAGGTAGGGGTCGTAAACCCTCTGCGCGTATTCAAGAACCTCGGTGATGAGCGGCGAGTCAGGCACACTGACGCCCGCGATTACACGTGCGTTCTGAACATCACTGGAATTGGTCATTGGTCTCCATTCCTTCCCGTCCAGGTGCCGGGTCTCCTACAACTGTTCATGGGACACCAGCGCCACTGGCTGATGCTGTCGTCCCTGGTGTACTCGTGAGGACCGGAAACCACGTCGTGATGTGACACGGTGCTTGTCACAGAACCGCGACTGACGCGGTCCATAGTGACGACGGTGGAACATGCGATGGCCGAGACCTGTCGACTCGGCTGATACGAGCGGCAAGAGGAGACACACACGGTGCGTTGGTTTTGGCAGCTGAGGAGACGCCCACGGGATCCGGTCGAAGATCAGTGGGGCCGATCGGAGTGTATCGATCCGGACAATGTCGGCGACATCGCCGACGAGGGCGCTGGCCACCGCGGGTAGCCCGATCGGCGCAGCAACTGGCGTTTGGAGGGAAGGCAATGAAGACCACAGCAGCGTTGGCACTCTCGGTGTCGCTGGCGGGCGGCACACTCGTGGCTCAGGGCGACCCGGTCCGATCACTCTTGTCCAAGGATCTCGCGGGGGTGCCGGGCAGAGAGCTCGTGATGATCACCGTCGAGTACTCGCCTGGAGAATCGAGCCCGGCGCATACGCATTCTGCGCAGGCGCTGCTCTACGTCCTCGAAGGCTCGATCGTGATGCAGGTGAAAGGCCAGGAACCGGTCACATTGACGGCAGGGCAGACCTGGTATGAGGGACCGGACGACGTGCATGTCGTCAGTCGAAACGCGAGCAAGACGGCGCCGGCGAAGTACCTGGTGGTCCTGGTGAAGGGCAAGGGCGCACCGATTCTGACGCCCGTCAAGTGAACTGAAGGAGCATGGATCATGAAACTCGTCATCATCGGCGGCACCGGGCTCATCGGATCGAAGCTCGTGAGCAGACTGAGGGAACACGGCCATGAGGCCGTGCCGGCATCGCCAGACACGGGCGTCAACATCCTCACCGGCGACGGACTGGCAGATGCCCTTCAGGGCGCGTCGGTCCTCGTCGACGTCTCGAATTCTCCTTCGTTCGAGGAAACGGCCGTCATGCAGTTCTTCAGCACCTCCACGCGTAACCTTCTCAAGTACGCGGCAGCCGCCGGTGTGAAGCATTACGTCGCGCTGTCCGTGGTGGGGACCGAGCGGATCCCCGACAGTGCCTACCTCCGCGCGAAGAACGCTCAGGAGACACTGATCAAAGGTGGCGGGATCCCCTACTCGATCGTTCACGCGACGCAGTTCTTCGAGTTCGTCAAGCGCATCGCCGATGATGCCACTGACGGAACGACGGTGCGGTTGCCGCCCGTACTCATTCAACCGATGGCGGCTGATGACGTCGCGACGGCGGTCGCCCGAGTCGCGGTGGGCGCGCCGCTGAATGGCATGGTTGAAGTGGCGGGCCCGCAACAGTTCCGTTTTGACGAACTTATCCGTCAGGGTCTCGCCGCGCGCAACGACCCTCGCGAGGTGGTCGTCGATCCGCACGCGCAGTACTTCGGGGCCGAGGTAGGCGAGCGGTCGCTGATTCCTGCCGGCGAGGCGCGACTCGGCGAGATCCGATTCGAGGAGTGGCTCAGCCAGCCGGTGCCCCAGCGACGGTGAAGGTGTGTTCATGCAGACACACACGATTCTCGGGATTCATCACATCACGGCAATCGCAGGGGATCCACAGCGCAACCTCGATTTCTATACCGCGGTCCTCGGATTGCGACTCGTGAAGCTGACGGTGAATTTCGACGATCCTGGAACCTATCACTTCTACTTTGGGAACGAATCCGGGACGCCAGGATCGATCCTGACGTTCTTCCCGTGGCCGCACGCGCCTCGCGGCGTCGTCGGGACGGGTCAAGTGACCGCGACAACGTTCGCGATTCCAACTGGCTCGGTGCCGTACTGGCAGGCACGGTTGTCGTCGCACGATGTTGCCGTGACCGACGCCGGCGAGCGATTCGGGGAGACGGTCATCACGATCGCTGATCCGGACGGTCTGCCGCTCGAATTCATCGCCTCTCCGCGTGCAAGACCCGAGCTTGCCTGGACCAGCTCAACCGTCGATCGCGAACACGCCATCTGCGGCTTTCACAGCGCCACGCTGGCAGAGGAAGGCTATGAACAGACCGCTCGGCTGCTGACTGGGACGATGGGATTCGCGCTTGTCGGCAGCGAGGAGAACCGGTTTCGCTACCACGCGGCTCGTGATGAGGCCGCCGCCGTCGTGGACGTGGTGTGCACCCCCGGCGGCCGCGCCGGGAGGCTCGGAACAGGCACGGTGCATCACATTGCGTGGCGCACGCCGGACGATGCGCAACAGCTTGAGTGGCGGAGCGAGTTGGCCCGGCTTGGCTACAACGTGACCCCGGTGATCGATCGCACATATTTCCACTCGATTTACTATCGTGAGCCAGGTGGCGTGTTATTCGAGATTGCGACGAATCCACCGGGGTTTGCCTTCGATGAGCCGCGGGAACACCTCGGCGAACACTTGATGTTGCCGAAGCAGTACGAAGCCGAACGCGCCACGCTCGAGCGCATCTTGCCGCCGCTTACGCTGCCGAACGCGCATTCGAAGATTACGCGCTAACGTGTCCGGGCGGGTGCGCGATCAGTCGCGTTACGGAGGGTGTCGTGACCGCGATGCGGCGACGCCGGTGAGCTTGCTCGGCGCATTACCCGCAGGACCCGATCGATGCCTTCCGGCGAGGCCTCGATGGTAACGAGCATTGCCACAACGCCGGCGCGTGACAAGACCGCGCACTAAGTGCCGTTGGCGTGAATCATGGTAACGGTGACGCGAGTCCAGCCCCACTCAGAGACGGACGCGATGTACTTCGCGACCCGCTCGCGGCCGGCGACCGGCTTCTGAGCCGCACGAATGAATCCGCCGCCATCCGCCTGCGAGACGACGTCGGCGGCGAACAGGCGCTCGAGCTCGGCGACGTCACCGGTCTGCGACGCGGCAACGAACGCATGCAGGAGGCGTTTCTGATCGTCGTTGCTGACGCGTGCTCGCCGTCCATTCGTGACATGCTGGCGTGCGCGGGTGACGAGCTGACGCGCGTTGGGCTCTTCGATGCGGAGAACTTCCGCAATCTCTTTGTACGGGTGGTTGAAGGCTTCGCGCAGCACGTAGGCGGCGCGTTCCGTCGGCGAGAGCCGTTCGAGCAGCAGGAGGACGGCGAGCTCCAACGCCTCGCCGCGCTCGGCGCCCAAGGAGGGATCGGCGCTGGTATCGACCGGTTCGGGCAGCCATGGCCGGACGTACGTTTCGCGGCGCGTACGCGCGGACTGAAGCACATTGATCGCCAGGCGCGTCGCCGTCGTCGCGAGGAACGCCTGCGCATCATGGACCACGCGGCGATCGGTCGACTGCCATCGCGTCCAGGCGTCCTGGACCACATCCTCCGCCTCCGCCACACTGCCGAGCATCCGGTAAGCGATGCCAAACAGGCGCGGCCGCGCGCTCTCAAACGCCGAGAGTCCGTCGTCCGTGGCGGGCGGATTACTGGCCACTAGGGGTTGTGCCTGGAGGCCTGTCATGACGAACTTCCGTTGTTGGCGTCACGAAACCAGATCGCTGCGCGGATCATCTCGCGCGGAATCGGATCTGTGCCGATGCTGAAATGTTCGAGCGACCGCTGGGTCTGAGCACCCCGCAGCTTGTCCGCAGGGACTTCGACGACCCCGAGGCTGTCTGTCTCTTTTCGGACGGTGTCCATGGCCATTTCTCCTTAGATTTTCATTCCTGCCAAGGATCGGACTGAGGGTTGCCGGTGTGGCGCTACCGAACGGGATACGCGGTGTAGATGTAATCTCTCGACGCCACCTTCGAGTGGCACGTATATCCGCATTGGGAGCCGGTCACAGCAGGCTTGAACGTCTTGGACCCGGCAACGTAGTCGAACTGGGCATATGCCCATCCGTGCGTGTTCGGGAACCTCTTCGAGTCCTTCTCGATGAACGAGAGTGACTTCAGAGTGTCCGGCACCTCCACAAGATAGGGCGACTCCGGATTCTTCTTCTTGATCCACTCGATTTTCACAGTCTTGGAGCCTTCTGGAAATGGCTTGCCGTTCTCCGGGACACCTTGCTTGTAGGCTGCGATCATGGTTGGGTTTCCCAGAATCGCCTTGACGCTGCCTTCCGTTTCACTGACCGCGATCGTCTCCCATGCGTCGTATCCTTTGAACTCGGAGAACGCCAGTCCATCCGGCACCTTCAACGAATATCTGTCCTCCTGCGACAGAAGTTTGACCCCGATCGAGACAGTCAGAGCTGCGACAGCGATTCCAAATGTGATGATGGGTCTGGTCCTCATGGTGTGATCCCTCAAACACTTGCGCGATCTGAGTCGAGTTCATCGCTTCCCGTACTCGGTGAACACGTAATCTCTCGCCTTGGCTTTCGTGTGGCACGCAAATCCACACTTGGAGTCGTTCCCTTGCGGCGGCGTCCCAGCTGTGGTTCCTGGCGTGAACGTATCGGACGCCGGGTTGTAATCGAAGTCGGCGTATCCCCATCCGCCGCTGTCGGCGAACCGCCTACCTGAGCCCAGCACGATGCGCAGATTCTCAGCGAGTGCGGCCACTGCTCCTGTGGGCCGAGCGCGGACGTTGACCAGTCGAACGCGCGCATGCGTTCGCCCATCTGCCGCCTCCGCCGAGCACCGACTCGATCAGTCGCGGGGATTCCATCTCCCGATCCTGTCAGCCACAGAAATCGGTCACTTACACCGCCTGCGCCAACGGCACGTCGACGACGTGCTCCGCCACGAACCAGACTTGCAGCTCGTTGGCTCGGATGACGTCGCTCACGATCAGGTCGTTGGTGCCGTCGTCGCCGCGTTCGGCCGCCAGCCGCGCCATCGTCCGCGCCTCTTTGAGCACGACTTCGTGCGCGTGCAGCAGACGGGAGATCTGGACCGGCACCGCCTCGCGGCCCTTCGGCGGCCGGGGAATAAGAGTGGTCTCCGCCACGTCGTGAGCCATGGCCAGACTCACGCCGCCCAGCAACTGAATCCGCTCGGCGATCGCGTCAACCAGTTCGTTCTGCTGCTCGTAATGCTTGTCGAACAGCAGATGCAGTTGATAGAACGTCGGCCCGGCAACCTGCCAATGGTGTTTCTTGTACAGATCGCGCAGGGTCATCGTGTCCGCGAGCAGTTGGTTCAGATGTTCGATGCTCTGCCTGCAGACGTCCTCCGACAATGCAATCGGCATTCTGACGGAGTGCCCGTACGGCTGGATCTCGTGTGCCTGTTGATGCACCCGCGGCCGGGCCTTGCTGAGGATGGCATCGGCTTCAATCGTCTTCTTGGGCATGAATCCTCCTTAGTGCTGAAGCACTTGATGAACGAAAGCGACCGCAATCGATCCCTCGCCGACGGCCGAGGCGACGCGCTTGACGTTGCCGCCGCGCACGTCGCCCACGGCAAAAATGCCGGGCCGGCTGGTTTCGAGCAGGTACGGCGGTCGTGCCAGCGGCCACTTCGCCTTCGCCAGGTCGTCGGGCGAAAGATCCGGTCCGGTTTTCACGAAGCCCCCCTCGTCCAGGGCGATGCAGCCGTCGAGCCATCGCGTATTGGGAACGGCTCCCGTCATCATGAAGACGTGCCGGATGTCCTGGCTTTCGGTCTCGCCGGTCTGGTCGTCGCGCCACTGGACTCGTTCGAGGGCGCCGTTGCCTTCCAACGCGACGATTTCCGTACGCGTGCGGAGCACGATCGCGGGGTTGTCCTCGATGCGCCGAATCAGGTAGCGGGACATGGTGTCTGCGAGACCAGGTCCGCGAACCAGCATGTGGACACGGCGCGCCTTCGACGCCAGGAAGACCGCGGCCTGTCCGGCGGAATTGCCGCCGCCCACGATCGCGACCTCCTGGTCGACGCACAGCTGGGCCTCCATCGGGGTCGCGCCGTAGTAGATGCCGGCGCCCTCGAATCTCGAGAGGTTCGTGAGCGCAGGTTTGTTGTACTGCGCGCCGGTCGCGATGATCACCGCGCGCGAGGGAATCGAAGGTCCGTCGTCGATCGCGACCGTGTACCGCTGACCGTCGCACGACAATCGTGTCGCGCCTTTGGTGACCATGATGTGCGCGCCGAACTTTACGGCCTGGGCGTACGCGCGGCCGGTCAGGTCCAGCCCGGAAATGCCGGTGGGGAAGCCGAGGTAGTTTTCGATCCGTGAGCTGGATCCGGCCTGGCCGCCCGGCAGGTTCGACTCCAGCACGAGGACATCCAGCCCTTCGGACGCGCCATAGACGGCGGCGGCCAGGCCCGCCGGTCCGGCGCCGACGACCACGAGATCGTTGACGCGACCGCGATCGATCTCGTCATTGAACCCGAGGCAGTCGGCAATCTGCGCATTCGTCGGATTCCGCAGCACGGACTCGCCCCGGCAGATCACCACGGGCACGTCGCCGGCCCTGACCTGAAATCGATCCAGCAGATCCTGCGCGTCACGATCGCGATCGAGATCGACGTAGTGAAAGGGGTGGCCGTTCCGGGTCAGGAATTCGTTCACCCGGAGCGTCCCTGAGCAGTGCATCGAACCGACCACGACGACGTCGCCCAGGTCGCTCGCAATCAACCGCAGCCGGCGCTGGATGAACGCGCGCATCAGAATCTCGCTCACCTCCGCATCGGTCTGGATGAGCGCGAGCAGTTGCTCGCGATCGAGCTCGATCACTTCGCCGGACTCGCTGACGCGCAGCCGGGCGAGGGTGCGGCGCCCGCTGATCGCGTTGGCCTCACCGGTGAACTGTCCGGCCCGGTGGCGCACGATCAGCGTCTCCGATGTCCCGCTGGGCCGGAGCGCCTCGACTTCGCCGGTCACGACGACGAAGAACGGGGCCGCCCTGGCGCCGACCTCGACGAGTACCTCTCCGCGCGTGGTCGTCCGGCGGCGTCCGCGGGTGGCAATCCGTTCCACCTGCGCCGGCGTGAGGATGGGGAAGACACGTTCTGGAGACGGGACCGTGTCGGCCACGGGGATCAGCGAGCGATCGGGTGTGTTCATTTCATTGCGAGCTTCCATCTTCTCGATTCTCTGCCGTTTGGCGTAGGTTGTGTAGACGAAGTCGCGCGCCTTTCGCGTCGCGTTGCTCAACCCCAGTCATTGGCGCAGTGGTCTGAAGCCCGCGCGAACCTCTTCTGAAAAGAGTTGCGGCTGTTCCCAGGCGGCAAAGTGGCCGCCTTTGTCGAGTTTGTTGTAGTAAATGAGTTTCGGATAAGCGCGCTCTGTCCAACTCCGCGGTGTTTGGTAGACCTCGTCAGGAAACGCGCTCACCGCGACCGGGATGGCGACGTGTTTCGGGGCAAAAAAGGCGAACTTGTTTTCCCAATAAATACGCGCCGAAGAGACCGTCGTGTTCGTCAGCCAGTACAGCGTGACGTTGTCGAGGACGTCATCTCGCGTAAGCCCCTCAAGCTGACCGTCGAAGACGCGCGCGATGAGCGCGTAACTGCGGGCGTCGTGGTCGAGGAGCCAGGCGGCAAGCCCGACCGGCGAATCCGCTATCCCGTAAAGCGTCTGCGGGCGGCTCGCCATCTCCTGGGCGTAGCCCACGCCGTGCTTGTAGAAAAAGTCGAGTTGATCGTACGCATGCGTCTCGTCGGCAGAGAGGCCGGACGGCCGCGGGTTCCCGGTCTGGAGCGCCTTATCGATGTCTGGTGGAACCGTGAAAGGCCAGTTGAGGTGAATGCCGAGCAATTCCGGAGGCGCCTGCGTAGCCATCACATCCGTGACCATCGCACCCCAATCGCCGCCTTGCGCCGCAAATTTTGTGTATCCGAGGCGCTTCATCAGCACGACCCACGCTCGTGCGATGCGTTGCGGATCCCAGCCGGTGCCGGCGGGCTTCCCTGAGAAGCCGTAGCCCGGCAGCGACGGGATCACGAGGTCAAAAGCGTCCGAAGCACTCCCGCCATGTGCCGTGGGGTTCGTCAGAGGATCGATGATCTTCAGCAACTCGACGATCGAGCCGGGCCACCCGTGCGTGACGATGAGCGGCATCGCATTGGCATGTTTGGAACGGACGTGGATGAAATGGATGTCCAGCCCGTCAATCTCGGTGGTGAATTGCGGCAACGCGTTCAGCCGCGCTTCGAACTTGCGCCAGTCGTAGTCCGTCGCCCAATAGCGCGCGAGTTTCTGGATCGTCGCGAGCTGCACACCCTGTGATTCATCCGCGACCGTTTCCCTCTCAGGCCACCTGGTCGCGCTGATCCGCCTGCGCAATTCGGTGAGGTCCGCTTCCGGAACATTCACACGAAACGGACGAATCGCATCCTTCTCAGCTGCCTCGTTGCGCTGTGATGTAGGGGTTGGGTTCATCGTGTTCTCCCTTTCGAATGAGTGCAAGTTCGTGATCTGCGCGTGGCCGAGTCCCCAGGAACGAACGAGCGCATGAACACGCTCGGTATCAACGGGCGTATTGGGTAAAGACGAGATCGCGAGCCTTGATCGCCTGGTGGCAGGGAAAGCAGCTCTTGAGCATCGACTCTTCCGCAGGTTTTTCGTCATCGAAGTGCGCGAATCCCCAGCCGCCCGTCGATGCGTATTTCTTCGAGTCCTTGACCATGAACTGAACCCCGTTCTTCGGGGGTCCCGCCACGAACGATTGGGCACGGCCAAAGGTTTTGTTGTTTCCCTCCGACGCGTCGTAACTCCAGGCTAATCGGGCGATGACGGTGCCGTTCGGGAACGGCAGCTTTCCTGCGCGATAGGCCTGGATCGCTGTGTCGTTGCCGAGAATGGCGCGGATATCGTCGAGGCTGCCTTCCTCGCGAGCGACAGAGATCAACTTCCAGTCGCGGTATCCGGAGGGAATTTTCGTGACGAAGATCGGCGCGGCCTGCTGATCGCCGGGTCGAGATCCGGCCGCCTTGAAGGCAACAGCGCTGACGAGTATTGGAACCGCAACCGGCAGGACAGCAATCCGCTTCATTCGGGAGGCAGCGGGGTAGTTCACTCGCTCGAGTGGTCTCATGGGGATCTCGAGCATGAAATCAGACCGCGCGACTCCGCATCTATCAGACGAAAGTATCGGATGACACCTTCGTAGCAGTCCGTGCGGCCACTGCCGTTCTGCGCAGGATTTGGCCGGGTTGATACCAAGGTCTGATGGACGGCTGAGCCTGGGGCGCGCATCCTCTCGTCATGAACGCGCGTTCGCTGGTGTGCGTCGTCGACGACGACGAATCGGTACGCGAGTCGTTGCCGGACCTGGTGCGGCAGTTCGGGTTTGCGGCCCGGGCGTTCCCGTCAGCCGAAGCGTTCCTCGCGTCGGCTGTCGTCAGCGAGACCAGCTGTCTGCTTCTTGACATCGCAATGCCCGGCATGTCCGGACCGGATCTTCAAGGGGAGCTGACACGTCGCGGGTTGGATATCCCGATCGTGTTCATTACCGCGCAGGCCGACGAAACGATCCGTCCGCGCCTTGCCGGCAGCGGCGCGGCCGCATGCTTGTTTAAGCCATTCAGCGATGCCGCGTTGATCGCAGCGCTCAATACCGCGCTTTGGGTGCGGGCGGCCGAGCACTGAAGTTGGCCGATCACGTCGCGCACGGGCATATACTGAAAGTTGGCCGGACGCCGTCTCTGCGACCGACCTCGTCACCATGCCGGACGTCCCGGCCATTGTCTTCGTCGTCGACGACGACGTCTCCGTACGCGACTCGCTGGAGCTGCTGATCCGTACGGCGGGGTGGCAGCCCGAAATATTCGCCTCCGCACAGGAATTTCTGGCGCGTCCGCGCCCCACCGTTCCGTGCTGCCTGGTGCTCGACGTGACGCTGCCGGGGCTGAGCGGCCTCGAGCTGCAAGCGCAACTCGCCGGGCGGACGGAGATGCCGATCATCTTCATCAGCGGTCACGGCGACGTGCCCATGACCGTGCAGGCGATGAAGGCAGGGGCGATCGAGTTCCTGACGAAGCCATTCAAAGACCAAGTGCTGCTCGGCGCCATCAGCGGCGCCCTTGAGCGCAGCCGCGCGGCTCTTCGCAAGGAAGCGGAGATGAGAGGGCTGCGCGACTCGTACTCGTCACTCACCCCCCGCGAACAACAGGTGATGTCGCTGGTCGTCTCGGGCTTGTTGAACAAGCAGGTCGGCGGCGAGCTCGGCATCAGCGAGATTACGGTCAAGGCTCACCGCGGCCAGGTCATGCGCAAGATGAGGGCCGACTCGCTTCCTGACCTGGTCACCAAGGCCGCGCGCCTCGGCCTGCGGTCTGCGTCAAACGGTTGACCCAGCCACGACATTTCACGGCTCACTCAACGCGATTTCAGCTAATCGAGCGTAGAGCGACGACCCTATTGCAGATGCGCTACGCTCTGCAGATACGCGTGGAAGGCGTGCATCATGGCGATAGACGCGGCGATAACATTCGATTCTCCTGCTGAGGAACTCACGCAAGCAGAGATCGTAGACAGCATTCCAGGCCTGGTCGCGATGTTGACGCCGGCCGGTGAAGTCGACGTCGTCAATCGTCCAGTGGTCGAGTACTGCGGTCAGCCGCTGGAGGCAATGAAGCAGTGGGGCACGAACGGTACCGTGCATGGTGACGATCTGCCTCGCGTCGTTCGAGTCTTCACACAGGCGATCGCGTCCGGCGCGCCCTACGACTTCGAGGCACGCATTCGGCGTTTCGATGGTGTCTACCGCTGGTTTCAAGTTCGCGGGCTTCCGCTTCGGGATACGAGTGGGCGGATTCTCCGGTGGTACGTGCTCCTCACCGACATCGACGATCGAAAGCGCGCGGAGGTGTTCCTGGCTGAGGGTCAACGCCTCAGCCAGACGGGCAGCTTTTCCTGGAAAGTCGAGACCGGCGAAATCACATGGTCCGACGAGCTTTATCGCATTTACGGGTTCAAGATCGGCATGCCCGTGACGCTCGAACTGATCCGCACTCGTGTCCATCCGGAAGACCTCACGCTGCTGGAGAAAATGGTCGAGCAGGCACGAAACGGCAGGACTGACTTTGAATGGCAGTACCGGCTGGTGATGCCCGACCACTCGACGAAATACCTCCATGCCGTCGCCCATCCGACATCCGACCAGGACGGGCAGCTCGAGTACATCGCAGCCGTGCAGGATGTCACCGCGCGCCGAATATCGGAAGACGCCCTTGCCCGGGCCCGATCGGAGCTGGCGAAGGTTGCCAGAGTCACGAGCCTCGGCGTGCTGACAGCCTCGATCGCCCATGAGGTTAACCAGCCGCTCTCGGCCATCATCACCAACGCCAGTACGTGCCTTCGGATGCTCGATGCCGATCCTCCGAACGTCGCGGGCGCGCGCGAAACCGCGAGGCGGACCATCCGGGACGGCAACCGCGCGTCGGACGTGATCGCGCGGCTGCGTGCCGTGTTCAGCAAGAAGGAGTTCACGCTCGAGGTGCTGGATCTGAACGAGGTCACACGGGAGATCATCGCGCTGGCGTTGAGCGAACTGCAACGAAACCGCGTCGTGCTCCGGTCGGAGCTCGCCGGCGATCTCCCGCCCATCACCGGCGATCGGATCCAGCTGCAGGAGGTCATCCTCAACCTGCTCCGCAACGCCGCCGACGCGATGGTTGGTGTCGACGACCGCCCGCGGCAGTTGCTGGTCAGGACCGGGCGTGAACACGGTGATCGTGTGCGCGTGACCGTGCGGGATGCCGGCGTGGGCCTCGACCGTCAGACCTTGGACAAGCTCTTTGATGCGTTCTACACGACGAAGCACGACGGCATGGGGATGGGGCTCTCCATCAGCCGCTCGATCGTCGAGAGACATCACGGCCGCATCTGGGCAGAACCAAATGCCGGGCCGGGTGCCACTTTCTCGTTTTCGATTCCAGTGGAGCCAATACCAACGTCCAATTGCCTGACGCTCGACACCTCTGATTGAGTGAGATCTATCCTGGGACAGCTGCGCGCACGGTCGATGTGTCGCCGCCCACGATATTTCGTGATTTGCACGCTTGACGGAGGTAGGACTTGCCCCAGGACTTCGATGTCGTCTGTCTGGGTGGCGGCGTCGCCGGAGAGGCGATCGCAGAGGGCCTTCGCGACAGCGGGCTGACGCTCGCCGTCGTCGAGCGGGAGCTGGTCGGCGGCGAATGCCCGTACTGGGGCTGCATCCCGTCCAAGACCTTGCTTCGTTCCGGTGAAACCCTGGAAGAGGCCGATCGCGCGCGCGCGCTCGCCGCCTCACGCGTGGACTGGACCGTCGACTTTCCCAAAGTCTCCAGGCGGGTGTTGTGGATGGCGCGCGACCTCGACGACAGCCGGCCCGCCGCCGCCATGCAGGCCACCGGGGCGAAGCTCTTTCGAGGCGAGGGGAGACTGACCGATCTGCGGACTGTGGAGGTGGGCGGCGAACAACTCGTCGCGCGCCGCGCCGTGGTGATCGCCAACGGCAGCACTGCAGCGATTCCACCCATCCCTGGACTGGACACCGTCGAGTACTGGACCAATCGTCAGGCGGCGATTCCGCGGGAATTGCCGCCCTCACTGGCGATTCTCGGCGGCGGCGCCATCGGCGTCGAATTGGGGCAGGCGTTCGCGCGGCTCGGCTCCACGGTGACGATCATTGAGGCCGGCCCGTCGTTCCTCGGCTTCGAGGAGCCAGAAGCCGGCGCCGCACTCCGGTCACACCTGGAGGCGGACCGCATCACGCTGATGATCGGCGACCCATGCGTCCGCGTTGAAAAACACGATCGCTCGGCTGTCGGACTGCGCTTGAAGTCCGGCGCGGTGGTGTCGGCAGATCGATTGCTGGTTGCGACGGGGCGCCGGGCCAACGCTGAAGCCTGGCGCGCTGCCGGACTTCCGCAGACGGATCGAGGTTGGCTGAAGGTGGACCCGGCGACGCTCGAAGCGCGCCCGGGCGTGTTCGGCGCCGGTGACATCACCGGACTCGGCGGGTTCACGCATCTCGCGTACTACCACGGTCAAGTGATTGCGCGACGTTTGCGCGGGATGGACATCAGAGCTGATCACATCGCAGTCCCTCGCGTGACATACACCGATCCGGAAGTCGCCTCGGTCGGATTGTCAGAGGCTGCCGCGCGCGCGCGAGGCATCGACGTCATCGTCGCCAGCGCGGATCCGGCGCTGGTCGCGCGCGGCCAGATCCACGATTTTCACCGGGGCACGCTCAAACTCGTCGCCGACCGTGCGCGGGGCGTGCTGATCGGCGCGACGCTCGTCACGCCGCGGGCCGGCGAAATTCTCGGCGAGCTCATCCTGGCGATCAAGCTCGGCACTCCACTCAAGACGCTCGCCGACGTCATCCACCCGTTCCCGGCGTTCAACCGCGTACTTGGCGGAAGCCTGGACGAGCTCGCGGCGCAGGTAGCGCTGCAAAGCACCTCGCGATCCTGATTCCACTCACCAACACACACGGAGATCACAATGAGCACCACACAGACGAGCAAAGCACAAGCCACGCAAACCTCCACCGCCGCGACCGTCGACCTGAAGCTCGAGGTCGTCGTCATTCCGGTGTCCGATGTCGATCGCGCCAAAAGCTTCTACCAGGGCTTAGGGTGGCGTGTCGATGGCGATTTCGCCGGCAGAGACAACTGGCGGGGTGTGCAAGTGACACCTCCCGGTTCGCCATGTTCGATCCACTTCGGTAAGGGGCTCACGACGGCGGCACCCGGGTCAGCCCAGAACTTGTATCTCGTGGTGTCGAACATCGAGGCCGCCCGCAAGGAGCTCGCAGCCCGCGGCGCCAATGTCAGTGAAGCATTCCATTTCGACGGCTTCGGTGGACCGCGCGTGGCCGGGCCTGAGCCCAGCGGCGCCTCCTATGCGACCCTTGCGACGTTCAGCGATCCGGACGGCAACAGCTTTCTGCTCCAGGAGATCACGACGCGGCTTCCCGGACGAGGACTCAGCAACCTCGACCTCCCGAATCTGACGCAGCTTCTGCGAGAGGCAGAGCAGCACCATGGCGAGTACGAACCGACCGCCCCCAAGCATCACTGGTCGGACTTCTACGCCGCATACATCGTCGCGCGCGAGCAGGGGAAGATCCCTGACGATGCAGCCAAGGAGGGCGTCCGCAACGTGGAAGCGGCCCGCAAGTGAGAGCCGACGTCGTTCCCGGCGCAATCTTTCCCGACTACGAGCTGTCGGACCATCGCGGCGCGCGACGCAAGCTCTCGGAGTTGCAGGGAGCCGATCCACTCGTGCTGGTGCTTTCCCGCGGAGGTTTCTGTCCAAAGGAACGGAGACAACACGAAGGGCTCCTGCAACTCCATCGCGAAATGCTGGTCGGCTACTGCCGTCTCGTCACCATCTCGACCGACAATCTGCTCGAGACGAATGAATTCCGCAACGGCGTCGGCGCCCAGTGGACGTTTCTCTCGGACCCGGGCCGCCAGCTGCAGAAGGATCTCGACATCGCGGAATACACCGACCCGCATCACAACCCGATGATCCCGCACACGCTGGTCCTCGAGCCGGGGCTGCGTGTCTACAAGATCTACAACGGGTACTGGTTCTTCGGCCGGCCGACGGTGGAGGAACTGCGCCTCGATCTGCGCGCGGTGTTGCAGCGCTGCCGTCCCGATTGGGACATCAGCAGCGCAAAGCAGCGGGACGCGTGGGCGAAGGGCGACAAGGCGGGTTTCCATCCGTACGGAAAAACGCAGGCGCAGGAGTTCGCCGAGCAGGATTGACCTGCTCGGCGTCGCGTCGAACCTCTTGAAATGACCCTCCCGATGACGACAGTCGCGATGCGGATTTAGGCGACCTGCCGTTTGCTTTGCTGGCAGAACGCGAGCAAGTCGCGGTTGACGAGGTCGGCATGCGTGGCGGTGAGGCCGTGCGGCAGCCCCGGATAGTAGATTTCCACCGCCCCCTTGATCAGCTTGGCTGACCTCTTCGCCGAATCCTTGACGGGCACGATCTGGTCGTCCTCGCCGTGCATGACCAGGGTCGGGATGTCGAACTTCTTGAGGTCTTCGGTGAAGTCGGTTTCAGAAAAGGCCTTGATGCTGTCGTACGCGTTCTTGAGGCCGGCCTGCATGCTCCAGAGCCAGAACTGATCCAGCGTGCCCTGGGACACCTGCGCACCTGGTCTGTTGGCGCCAAAAAACGGGGAAGCGAAGTCCCTGTAGGCCTGCGAGCGGTCCTTGGCCAAGGCGTTCCGCAGGTTGTCGAAGAGTTCGATCGGGAGTCCTTCCGGATTGGCCGCGGATTTCAACATCAGCGGCGGTACGGCCGCGATGAGGACCGCCCGGACCAGACGCTTCGTGCCGTATCGTCCAATGTAGCGCGCGACCTCTCCGCCGCCGGTCGAGTGGCCGACCATCGTGATCTCCTTGAGATCCAAGGCGTCGATCAGCGCGGCCAGGTCGTCGGCATACCCGTCCATGTCGTTTCCAGACCAGGCCTGGCTGGATCGCCCATGACCGCGACGATCGTGGGCGACGACCCGGAACCCGTGCTCCGCGAGGAACATCATCTGGCCGTCCCACATATCGGCGTTCAGGGGCCATCCGTGCGAGAGGGTGACGACCGGGCCCTTGCCCCAGTCTTTGTAGTAAATCGTCGTGCCATCTTTCACTGTGATCGTGCTCATGTGTCTGTCTCCTGAATGATCTGCCTGCAAGCGGGATGCTTGCAGTTGGCGCGGTCCCGTGTATTCGTGAAGACCGCGGATCACGCCTGGATGTGACAGCCGTGGCGAGAACGAAGTCGATGGAGGCTCGCTAATGAGGTGCCGTGACTCATGTCACAGAACAGCGGCTGCTCATCCTTTGCCTAACCAGATCTCGTGAGATCCGTTCGCCCTGTTCTCTAAGGAACAGGCGCTTGGCATGCCTTCCGATAGCATCGACGTCGCCCTATCTCCGTCCGTCAGCATACGTTGGACCAAAACGCAAAGGGGACCGGCATGACAGCGATTGCTTACAACGACGGCCTCTCGGCGTTCCTGAGCGTGCGTCCTCGTCTCTTCGGCATCGCCTACCGCATGCTGGGCAGCGCGGTCGAAGCCGAAGACATCGTGCAAGACGTCTGGGTACGCTGGCAGCTGGCAAATCGCAGCTTGGTTCGGAATGCCGCCGCATTCCTCACGACGACGGCGATTCGATTGGCGATCAACGTCCTGCAGTCGGCACGCTCGCGCCGAGAGAAGTACGTCGGACGCTGGCCGCGGGAACCAGTCGATACCAGCGCCGACCCTCGGCTGGAAGCGGAACGAGGCCAGGCGTTGGCGTTTGGGGTTCTGCTGCTGCTCGAAACGCTGACTCCCACGGAACGAGCGGCCTACATCCTTCGGGAGGCGTTCGACTATCCATACCGCGACATCGCGAACGTCCTTCGGCTTGAAGAGGCCAACGCGCGGCAGGTGGTGACTCGGGCTCGGCAGCACGTCGCAAATGGCCGAAGGAAGCCCGCGAGTTCTACCGAGCAGCAACGTCTTCTCGATGCCTTCATCGCAGCGGCCCAACATGGCGACGTCACCGGCCTCGAAGGTCTCTTTGCACGTCACAACCCCTCTCTGTGTCCGGTCAATGCCTCGTAGCAGCGACACACAGAAGGGACATCACAATGAAACTCCTCGTGATCGGCGGCACTGGGCTCATTGGATCCAAGCTCGTGGCCAGACTGAGGGAACAGGGCCATGAGGCCGTGCCGGCCTCGCCAGACACGGGCGTCAACTCCCTCACCGGCGAGGGCCTGGCGGACGTCCTTCAGGGGGCGTCGGTCGTCGTCGACGTCTCGAACTCTCCTTCGTTCGAGGGCCCGGCCGTCATGGAGTTCTTCACCACATCCACCCGGAACCTTCTCAAGTACGCGGCAGCAGCCGGTGTGAGGCATTACGTGGCGCTGTCCGTGGTGGGAACCGAGCGCATACCCGAGAGTCCCTACCTGCAAGCGAAGAACGCTCAGGAAACGTTGATCAAGGATGCCGGGATCCCGTACTCGATCGTTCACGCCACGCAGTTCTTCGAGTTCATCAAGCGCATCGCCGACGATGCCACTGACGGAACGACGGTTCGGCTGCCACCGGTACTCATTCAGCCCATGGCGGCTGATGACGTCGCCACGGCGGTCGGCAGGATCGCCATGGGCGCGCCACTGAATGGCACCGTTGAAGTGGCCGGTCCCGAACAGTTCCGCTTCGATGAGTTGATCCGTCAGGGCCTGCGCGCGCGCAACGACACCCGCGAGGTTGTCGTCGACCCGCACGCGCGCTACTTCGGAACCGAACTCGGCGAGCGCTCGCTGATTCCTGCCGACGACGCGCGACTCGGCGAGATCCGCCTTCAGGAGTGGCTGAATCAGCCCGTCGTCCAACGCTAGCGGCCGTCGAAGGGCGCGGCTCCAGGAGGCGGGACTGCGGTCTGTCAGAGCAAGGCGGCGAGACACATGCGAGGGGCTCCGATGGGTTTTGAAACCGCTCCGTTCGACGAATAACGACGAACCTGTTTGCGACGGAGATCGAACCTGCGCGCCAGGGGCAGGAGCTTCCTTATGTCGTTGCGCGAACCGGAACTGGCCGGGCAAACAGTCGTGCTGATCGGCGGGAGCGCCGGCATCGGGCTCGAAACAGCCCAGCGCGCGCGCCGAAGGTGCCAACGTAATCCTCACCGGCCGCAATCGCGATCGCCTCGAGCGGGCCGCGAGCGACGTCGGCGCGGTGAGCGCCGCGGCCTTCGACGCGAACGAGGTGGTCCTGGCCGCGTGAGAGCGGAAGATAACTCAGCCGACGCGGAACAGTCTTGCGCTGTTGTCACAGCAGGGCAGGAGAGCAGGCGTCAGCCGCACATGCAGCTGACGCCTGCGCCCCGCGCCAGGCGATTCCGCTGATCAGCGGTTGGACGACTTCTTTGCTGCGCTTGCCGGCGACGGCTTCCGTGCCGGGCTCGATTCCTCGTCGTCGTCTTCGTCATCCTCAGGATGCGCGGCATCCGCCGCTTCCTGATTGATGCCGCCCTCCGCGAGGGACGAGAGCTTCTCATCGGCCGCCTTCTCTTCGTCCAGGTTTTCCTGCAGCAAGTCGGCCGCCTCGTTATGGCCCATTGCCCGAGCCCAGGCCACGAGCGTGCCGTAAGCGGCCATCTCGTAGTGCTCGGCGCGTTGGCCGGCCGCGATCAGGCACGCGTCCATCGTGGAATCGGCGAAGTCTTCTTCCATGATGGATTTGCCTTCTTCGATGATGCCGGCGATGCCGTCGCAGTGCTTCCCGCGCACCTGCTCGTCCAAGCCCGCGAACACCTCTTCGAGGCGTTTGATCTGTCCGAGTGTTTCTTCGAGGTGGGTCTCGAACGCACGCTTCAAGCCAGCTGAGCTTGCCGCCTTGGCCAGCTTCGGAAGCGCCTTGGTGAGCTGCTTTTCGGCGTCATAGGTATCGCGCAGTTCCTCGACGAACGCCTCGTGCAAAGTTGCCGCATTAGCCATTGGTTGTCTCTTTTCTTAGTGTGTTTGTGTGCGATCGCCAGGGACTGTCTGCTGGCGACCAGGGACTCAGTTCTCAGGGTCGCTGTTTGCAAAATCTCAGCCGGACAAACTAATGGAGCCGAAGATGCCGCGCGCAGCCATGTTCCCAGGTACGGAAAGAGCTGACTGAGAATGGCCGTCGGCTTCGGTTCCTCTCAGGCCTTCAGGGGGTCACTCAGGCTTGCTCCTGAAACACCGACGCGACCAGCTCCTGCAGCCGGGTCCAGACGCCTCGACGCTGCCAGCCGGTCAGCATGATGCGATCCGAGACGGCAAGGTCCGCCTCGAAGGTCCGCTGGAGCTCCGTGATCAAGGTTCGATCCGTGAACGACACGTTGCTCTCTTCGTTCAACGCGAACGACCGGCTGTCGAAGTTCGTCGTGCCAATCGTGGCCCACTGTCCGTCAACCACCATCGTTTTCTGGTGAAGCATCGTGCGGTTGTATTCGTAGAGGGAAATGCCGCGCTGCAACAGCGCGCCATACAGCCGGGTGCTGTTGTAGCGCGCCAGCCAGTTGTCATTCCGGATGCCGGAGACGATGACGGTGACGTCGACACCGCGTTTCCGCGCGTCGAGCAGGATGTCGATCGCGGCCTGATCGGGAACGAAGTAGGGATTGGCGATCTGGATCGACTTCCGCGCGCAGACGATGGCGAGGTAGTAGAGGATGCGAGCCGCCGACGCGCCGGTGGCCGGCGAGCTCAGCATGGTCTGAACCGGCACGGTACCGCGCGCCGGTACGTCAGGAAAGAAGGCCGGGCCGCTGATCAGCTCTCCCGTCGTCTCCAGCCAGTTCTGCGCGAACCCGGTCTGCAGCGGAATGGCGGCAGGTCCTTCCAGACGAATCTGCGTGTCCCGCCAGTGCTGTGGATCCTGGGCGTGCCCCGTCCAGTGGTCAGCAATGCCGGCGCCGCCGGTGAAGGCGATGCAGCCGTCAATCAGCAGCGTCTTTCGATGGGTCCGGTGATTGATCCCGCCCAGCGCGTACCATCGAATCGGGTTGAACCACGCGAGCTGACACTTGCCCGCTTCGAGTGTCTCGAGGATGCGTCGGCCGATCGTGGCGGACCCCACGGCATCGAGCAGGATCTTGACCGCGACACCGGCCCGGGAGCGTTCGGCGAGCGCCTCGGCGAATTCGATCCCGATCGAGCCGTGC
>JBLNGH010000544.1:0-3092 GCA_050264575.1 Acidobacteriota bacterium
ATCAATGGCGAAGGAAGTATTTCACCGACGCTGGGTGCGACCGGAAATGATTCGGCGAAGGTGACGCGACGCGCCCGGTCGCGTACTGCTAAACTTGCGACTTCCGGCCAGAAAAAGCGCGCCCGGCAGGAATCGAACCTGCGACCCTCGGCTTAGAAGGCCGATGCTCTATCCGCTGAGCTACGGGCGCGTGACGACATTGTACCGGTCGCGCAGAAATCCATCACATCGGATATCACCCTACTTCTTCCAATACTCCATGATGTAGCGCTCACGATTGGGGCGGGTGTTGCTCTTGCCGATGTAGCACAGCTGTGAATGATCCCGAGCAACCACCAGGCCAGCCTCAGCATCTTCTTTGTTGGCGAAGACCTTGAAGATTGCACCGTCGCCGCGTTCGAGATCCCACACGCCTGTACCTCGCTCATTTATGGACAACGTCGCAGGATCGTAGGGAACGCATACCGAGCGGCCTTCAACTTGCGGGCGTGAGTCCCTTTGCGCGATCACCGAACCCGTTGCGGATCCAAATCCGAAAACGAGCACGGACAACAGCGCCTTCTTCATGACCGGCTCCAGGGTTCGAACGTTCACGTGCAAGTTCCGGACCTCTCCGCTGTCACGATCCACGCGGCGCCGTCCATCCAGACTCCCTCCTCGGACGCGAACGGTTCGAGGACAGCGCGGATGGCTTCGCGACCTTCAGAGTACAGCGCGGGGTTGATGGTCGAAAGTTGCCTGGCGGCGGGACCGATCTGGCAGCAGTAGTCCACGACTTCGTCGAGGGTGGCGGAGCCGCCCAGATGGATCGGGACATGGAGCGGCTCAATCGCGATCGCATCGAATCCTGCCTGAACCAGAACGAGCCGCACGCGAACGGGATCCGAGAACCCAAACGGACCCGGCTCGCCCGGCACGAGCGCAGGTGGCACCGGCGCGTCCGGCCAGAGTTGGCGAAGGGCGTGCAACGGCAAGGACGCCCACGGATTCTGCTCGATCATTTGCCAGCATACGAACCCGATCCGGCCGCCGGGCCGCAGGGCGCCATGCAGATTCGCGAAGGCGGCGGCCGCATCCTCGAAGAACATCACGCCGAAGCGCGAGAAGACGAGGTCGAACGCGGCGGGCTCGAAGCGATGGATCGCGGCATCGGCGAGCACGAGCTCGATGTTGCGGTGGCCGCTTTCAGCGGTACGGGCTCGCGCCCGCTCGAGCATTGGTTCGGATATGTCGACGCCGACCACGCGGCCGGAGGGACCCACGAGCTCCGCCAGCTCGAGCGTCGTCTGGCCGCAGCCGCACCCGACGTCGAGCGCGCGTTCACCGGCCCGCGGTCCAAGGCGCGCGAGGACGAGGCGGCCGAGCGGATCGAGCATTTGATCCGTGCCGGCCTGGACCGCGACCCATCGCGCCCCGCTTTGTTCGCCAAAGGGGTGATCGTGTCTTGGTGATGATGCGGCAGTCATCGGCGAATGTTGGCCAGTCCGAAGTTCGAAGTTCTAAGATTAAGTTCGAAGTTCTAAGTTCGCCGCGCGAAGCGCGGCGTTACTCTCCCCCACTGCCCCTGAACTGGTCGTCGTCGTCGGCAAACAACACGTTGAAGCTCGTGAGCGATCCGTAACAGCCGCTCACGTAGGCCTGCAGTTTCACTTTCACATCCTCGGGCAGCGACGAGGCGTTCAGCTGCTGTTCGAGCGTGCGCAGGCGATTGCGCAGCATTACGACCTTGTGAAAGAACGTTTCGATCGGCCAGCTCTTCTCCTGAGTGCCGGGCGTACCCGGCCGAAGCACGAGGGTGCCGCCGCGCCACTTTTCGGCGGGAATGGCGGACGTGAGACCGGACTCCTCGCGGATCACTCGACGGAGCAGCAACTCGAGATCGGTCATTGAATCCTCCGGCAGCGCGATGGCAGGCCCCCGTCGTTCGCGTTCGCTCACCAGCGGGAACGGCGCGCGCGCACCGGCCGGGCGTGGCGGCGCGGTCCGCGTCGACTCGGGGGACACTTCAGCACTGGTGGGCGCCTCGGCAGTTTCCACGCGCGGGCCCCCGCGGTAGTTGTGTTCGCTCCGGCAGTACCCGCAGACGACCCGGATCGGCCGGCCGTCGGCGTCGGCCGCGACGACCGTGTGCATGCGATCGGTCTTGCAGACGCGGCAGTAATCCTCAATGCCCGACCCGGCGCGGTAGGTGCGAATCACGGACATATCCAGGCGGTTATTCTGCCCGAAAATTCATGCGTGATCCGCACCGATCCGGTCGCGGCGCTCCGACCGGAGTGAGGAGACCGCCGTAGCTGTCAGGGCTTGGGCCAGGCTGCGACCCATCGCGCGAGAATCTCGTCAACATCGGCCTGAGTCGGCTCCTCAGGACCCATTGCCGACAGCACCTGCCGAACGACAAGCCACGCCAGACCGTTGTCGAGCGGATCTCTGCAACTTCGAACGAGATTGTAGACGGCCAGATAGGCGTACTCCGCGCGAACATCGGAGAATCTCAAGTCCGCGTCCTGATGCGCAGTCATGGGCTCCTGGTAGTCCGCGAGCAACGAGTCCGACACCGGCTTGTTCGGAACACCGCCGGCACTACGAATCGCAGCCAGCGCACGGACCGGAAGTTCGACATCCACCACGTGTCGGATGCCAACGATTGAATCACGGTACTCTCTGTTCGGGGCGTTGGCGAAGTACAGACGAATACTCTGAAGACAGGGCTCACAGAACGACGCGAGCGTGCGGGCGCGACTGTCTGGATCGAGTGCTTCGAATGCTTGCCGGATCTCGAAAGCAGTCATGGCCGTATGAAGAGTGGTCGTCGCGTCGCAGCGGACTGCGTTCAAACGTGTGCTTCGCTACGATGTCGCGCGACCGCGCCCTCTCTAAATTATCAGAGCCATTCATCGCCAGATCAGAGCCCTTCACACACTCCATCGGCGGCCACTCGATCGGCGCGGCGGGCATTGTTCAGTCGGTGCGAAGCGCGTCTGCCGGCTGAATCGAGGCAGCGCGGTTCGCTGGAATCGCGGCGGACATCATCGTCACGACACACAGCACCAGGCTGACGGCGACGAGCACGACCGGATCGTTCAGATTGC
>JBLNGH010000545.1:0-7008 GCA_050264575.1 Acidobacteriota bacterium
GGAGACGGCGATCGACATTCCCGCGCAGGTCTGCATCACGCGCGACAACGTCCAGGTCGGCGTGGACGGCATCCTGTACCTCAAGGTGATGAACCCCGAGCGCGCCTCGTACGGCATCGCCGACTTCACCTTCGCGATTTCGCAGCTCGCGCAGACGACGCTCCGCAGCGAGATCGGCAAGATCGATCTCGACCGGACGTTCGAGGAGCGCATGAACATCAACGCCGCGGTCGTCCAGGAGCTGGACAAGGCGTCGGAGCCGTGGGGCGTGAAAGTGCTGCGCTACGAGATCAAGAACATCACGCCGCCGCACGACGTCCTGGCCGCCATGGAGAAACAGATGCGCGCCGAGCGTGAAAAGCGCGCGGTCATCCTGACGTCCGAAGGCACGCGCGACGCCGCGATCAACACCGCGGAAGGCGAGAAGCAGCAGGTGATCAAGGCGTCAGAAGCGCGGCGCCAGCAGCAGATCAACGAAGCGGAGGGGCAGGCCCAGGCGATTCTCGCCGTCGCGCGGGCCACGGCGGAAGGGCTGAGACAGGTTGCGGACGCCATTCGTCAGCCTGGCGGCTTCGAAGCGACGCAGCTCCGAGTCGCCGAGCAGTACGTTCATCAGTTCGGCGAGCTCGCGCAGCGGACGAACACCATGATCATCCCGGCCAACGTCGGTGACATCGCAGGCATGATCGCGACGGCGATGAAAGTGTTTCAGACGGCGGGACCGGCGGGCGCGGCGCGGAGTTAGGTCGAGCCCCACACGCGCAAACCCCAGACGCCAGCTCCAAGCGCGACGGCCATCACCGCTAGTCCGGCCGCGGCACGCAGACGGAATGGTCTGCGGCCGACGACGAGCGCGATCGTCATTTTGACGATAGTGTTCGCGGTGATGCCGATCGCAAGCGCCTGCGCCGCCACGAGCGCGGCCGTTCCAGTCGTCGTCAATCGCGCCATCGACACCGTCAGCGCATCGACGTCGGTCAACCCAAGCACGGCGGCGGACGGGAACAGCCCGTACGATCCGAACTTCGACATGAACGTCATCACGAACAGCACCACCTGAAACAGTAGCGCCATCTGCAGCGCCGAGCGGAACTGCAGCGGATTTCTGTCCTTTTCGAGTCCGGCGGCCTCGTGTGACTCACGCAGCCCATAGATGACGAGCGCGGCGCCGACGATCACCGGCGCGACGAAGGCGGGCCAGATCGCCCGTGCGAGCGCCGGCGCGAGGACGCTGCAGGCGACGAGCACGCGCGGAAACAGAACGACGCTCGCGCCGAGCGCGCCGGCTGCCAGACTGATTCCGGCGCCCTTCTTGGTGTGACTGAGGCGGGCGAGCGCGAGGGTCGTCGACGTCGACGAAATCACGCCTCCCAGGGTGCCTGCGACCGCGTACCCCTTGTCCCGGCCGACGACACGACGAGCGATGTAGCCGGCGAAGTTGATGGCGGTGAACAGCAGGACGAGCATCCACAGCTGCCGTGGCTTGATGCCGCCGAACGGTCCGTACGGTCCCTCCGGCAGGAGCGGCAGAATCACGGCCGCCATGACGGCAAACCGCGCGCCCGCCTGCAGCTCGACTCGATCGAGCTTGCCGACGAGACGATGCAGACCCTTCTTCTCGAAGAGCAGCAGCACCGTCAGCGCGATGATCGCCGACGCGACGGTTCTGAGACCGGCGCCCGCGAGAAGACCTGCAGCCAGCACGACGAACGCGGCGACCTCGGTGGTGCCGTCCACGTCCGATCGGCTCGCCGAAAAGTAGGCGACGACGACGAGCGCGCCGAGCCCGGCGAGAAATACGACAGCCGGTCCCTCGAGACCAGCCGTCCACAGCCAGCCGCTCAGTCCGGCGACCAGTCCCAGGAGCGTGAACGTCCGCACGCCGGCGAATCGCGAGCGTGGACCGGTCGCGTGACCGCTCCACTCCCGCTCGATTCCGACTGCGAGGCCGCCGAGGAGGGCGATCGCGAGATTCCAGAACGCGGTGCTGTCGAAGGACACTTGGGTGATCGTGCCTTATGCCTTTTCCAACGCCTTTGCGATCTCTTCCAGCCCCTTCGCCAAGACCTCCGGCCGGCCGGCGAGGCTGATGCGGAAATGCGCGGGCGACTCGAAGAAGCGGCCCGGCGCGACGGCGACGCCGTGACGATCGAGCAGCGTCTGCACGAATGACTCCGAGTCCGCGGCATCGCGCAAGCGAGGAAAGGTGACCGACGCGCCCGGCGGCTCGGCGACCTCGAGGCGCGGCTGTGCGGCGAGGAAGCGCCTCGCCCGCTCGATGTTCGTCGCGAGCAGCGATCGCGCGCGCTCCGCCAGTTTCGCGCGCATTGAAATCGCAAGCGCGGACAGTCGATCCGACGGCGCGTTGCCCGCGTTGTCGATGACATCGCGGGTCCGCTGCAGTCGCGCCGCGATGGGGGCAGGTGCAATCGCCCAACCCAGCCGAAGTCCCGCCAGTCCGTACGACTTCGTCAGACTGTTCGTCACCACGAACGGCCCATCCAGCTGCGCAGCCGACGCCGCGGGGCCGTGTTCCCCGCGGACGGCAGCGGACGCATCGAGATACACCTCGTCGACCAGAACGTGCGCGCCTGCTTCAGCCGCGAGCTGTCCCAGCGCAACGAGCGACGCGCGGTCCAGCCCGACGCCGGACGGGTTGTGAGGCGTCGTGACTACGATGAGCCGCGTCCGCGGCGTCATCTGCCGGCGCACATCGTCGATGTTGATCCGATAGCCGTCCTCGAAGCGGCGATCGAACCGGTTGAGCCGGGCGCCCATGAGCAGGCACGCGCCGATCAGCGGGTCGTACCCCGGCCGTTCGACGAGCACATCGTCGCCCGGCGCCACGAGAGCGGCGACGACGACGAAGTTGGCGCCCGAGCATCCGTTCGCAGTAACGATCCGATCGCCGGCAATGCCGTAGTGCTCGGCGAGCCCGTCGAGCAGTGGCCGGTAGCCGTTGTCGTTCGGGACCCAGAGCTCGAGCGCGTCGCGTGCTCCAGGCAAGTCATCGAACGTGCAGTGAAGAAGGTTGCTGCCGGCCAGATCGATCGCCGCAGGCAGCCGGGTTTTCGCCCAGAGCAGATATGGCGCAAGCGGTGCTTCAAGCATGACGTCGCCGTGTGAAGAGGTAGTAGACGGGCACGCCGAGCAGCAAGAGTCCGGCGCCGACTGCCTGCCGCGCCGGGTCCGCGCGAATCGTGCTGAACACGACGATCACCGCGACGAGGACGAAGAAGGCGGGCAACCACGGATATCCCGGCGCGCGGTACCCCGCCGCGCCGCCAAGACGCGGCCGCAACACAAATAATCCGGCGACAGTCAGGCCGAAGAAGATCCAGTCGGCGAAGACGACTGTTTCGAGGAGATCCCCGTACTCGCCGGTGATCGCGAGCGCGATGGCCCAGATCGACTGCATGACGATGGCGGCGCCCGGAGTCTGGAATCGCGGGTGGAGCTTCGCCAGCGCGGGGAAGAACGCGCCGTCCGCGGCCATCGCGTAGTAAACGCGCGTCGGCGCCAGGATGGCGAGGTTGAGGAATCCAAACGTCGAGATGGCGATCGCGGCGGAAATGAAGCGATCGCCGGCCGCGCCCAGCCAGCGGCCTACCGCATCCGCCGCCGGAGTAGTCGTCGCCGCAAGCCCCGGCAGGCCGAGCGCGCGCAAGTACGCGACGTTCACGAGCAGGTAAATCGCGACGACCGTCAGCGTGCCGACGATCAGGCTGAACGGGAGGTGACGCTGCGGCTCGCGCATCTCTTCGGCGACGTAATTGGCGTTCTGCCAGCCGCCGTACGCGAACAGGATGGGAATGAGCGCCGCGCCGAACGCGAGCGCGTCGGACGGCGTGTCGTCAATCCTGCCGGCCGTCAGCCAGTCGGGCATGGCGGAATTGAGCCACGCGAGACAAATGAGGCCGGCGAGCGCGGCCACCTTCAGGATGACGAAGACGTTCAGCACGCGGCTGCCAGGCTTGACGCCGACGTAGTTGATGATCGTCAGCACGACGATCGTGGCGATCGCGAGCGGCCGGGGTGAGACGCCCGTCACGCCCGCCAGCCGCAGCGCGTACTGCGCAAACGTGATGGCGACGGCCGCCATCGCGCCGGTTTCGATCATGAAGAGCAGCGCCCAGCCGTAGAGAAAGCCGGCCAGCGGATGCCACGCTTCGCGGAGATAGACGTATTGCCCGCCCGCGCGCGGCAGCAGGCGGCCCAGTTCGGCGTAACAGAACGCGCCGGCGATCGCGACCACGCCGCCGGCCGCCCACGCCGCCAGCACGAGCCAGGGCGAATCCAGCTCGCGGGCGACGAGGTAGGGATTGATGAAGATGCCCGAGCCGATGATGCCGCCGATGACGACCATCGTGGCGTCGAAGGGACCGAGCGCGCGCCGGAACGTCACCCGGGGTATTTTTGTCTGAATGGCGCGCGGATGGGAGAGTAAGTCGGTCGAAGCGCAGCAGGCCGACCGCGAGGCGCGCGAAAAGCCCGCCGAGCCGGTGTCCGCCGCTGACGCCGCGCTGGCGGCTCGCCGGCGCACCCTCGAACTGGCGCGGACGAGGGCGCTCGCCGACCTTGCGTCAGCCAGGTCGCCCGCCCACCGCCGCATGCTCGAGGCGGCCATTCAGAGCCTCGACGAGCAACTCCGCGCCCTCGCGAACCGTAAAATGGATTGATGACGATCCGCCGCGCGATCCCGCTCGTGGCCGCCGTGGTCCTGATTTCGGCGTGCTCACTGCGAAATGTCTCGTGCGGCACACCTCCGGCTCTGCAGCCGCCGCCACCGGACCAGACAGCTGCAGCGGCCACACCGTCGGCTCCGGGCGATGCCACGGAGGCCCCGAAATTCAGGATCGCCTTTCTCGGCGACAGCCTGACGGCCGGCCTGAATCTGGTCAGCCAGCAGGCGTATCCCGCAGTCATTCAGGACCTGTTCGCCGCGGAAGGCTACACCCAGATCGAATCGATCAACGCCGGCATCAGCGGCGACACGACGGCGGGCGGCCGGCGGCGCGTCGATCAGGTCTTCGAACCCGGCGTGCGCATTCTCGTCGTCGCGCTCGGCGGGAATGACGCGCTGCGCGGGCTGGGGCCGTCGCAGACGCGCGAGAACCTGAAGGCCATCATCGACACCGCGCGCGGGAAAGGGGTCTCGGTGGTGCTCTGCGGCATGGAAGCGCCGGCGAATCTGGGCCCCGACTATCGCACCGCGTTTCACGACGTATTCCCGCAGCTCGCGCGGGAGTATCGCGACATCAAGTTCATGCCGTTCCTGCTCGAAGGCGTCGTCGGAGATCCCGCGTTGAATCAAGCCGACCTCGTTCATCCGAACGAACAGGGCGCGCGCATCATCGCCGAGCATCTCTATCCCATCCTCAGGACGCTCGTCGACGAACTCGGCGGAGGGGGCTTGAGCCGTTGAGAACGGCTCAAGCGGTGATCGACCTGATTGACGTGTCGAAGACGGTCACGAGCGGCGGATCGCCGCTGACCATCCTTCATCCCACGTCATTCCACATCGCCAAAGGCCGGGCTGTCGCGATTACCGGTCCGTCCGGCAGCGGGAAATCCACGCTGCTCGGCCTCATAGCCGGGCTGGACGCGCCGACGACCGGGCGCATCAGCCTCGAGGGGATCGACATCACGGCGTTGAGTGAAGAGCAGCTCGCCCGGCTGCGCGGCGAGAAAGTCGGCATCGTCTTTCAGTTCTTCCACCTGCTGCCGTCGCTCACGGCGTACGAGAACATCCTGGTGCCGATGGAGATCTTCGGTGTCCGCGACGCGGGATCGCGTGCGCGGGCGCTGCTCGAGGACGTCGGTCTCGGGAATCGAGGACATCACTATCCCTCGCAGCTCTCCGGGGGAGAGCAGCAGCGCGTCGCGATTGCCCGGGCGTTGGCCAACGATCCACCGATTGTGCTGGCCGATGAGCCGACGGGGAACCTCGACAGCGTGACCGGCCGGCAGGTGATCGATCTGCTCGTGTCGATCAACCGCACGCGCGGGCGGACGCTCGTGCTGGTCACGCACGACGCCGAGCTCGCGGCATTTGCCGACGAGGCGATCGCGCTTCGCGACGGGCGGGTCGTGACATGACGGGCTTTGTGGTCCGGATGGCGTGGCGCGAAATGCGGGCCTCGTGGCTGCGGCTCCTGTTCTTCTTCGTCTGCGTCGCCATCGGCGTGGCGGCGATCATCCTCTTACGCAGCATCGTGCAGCAGGTCCGGACGACGCTGACGCGCGAGGCGCGGAGTCTCGTCGGCGCGGATCTGGTCGTGCAAACCACGCGCGGCTGGACCGCGGATATCCGCGAGCGGCTGTCGGAGGAGTTCGGAACCGCCGTTCTGGACACGACGGAAGTCGTCGAGACGCAGACCATGGCCGCGACCCCGGAGGGACGCGGGACCGGCGTGGTGCGGCTGGTCGAGCTGCGCGGCATCGAATCGAAGTTCCCGTTCTACGGCACGCTCGAGCTCGAAGGCGGCCAGCGGTACTCACACGATCTGTTGAAGGGATTCGGCGCGCTCGCGCAGCCGGAGTTCCTGGTCGAGATGGGGCTCCGCGTCGGCGACGAGCTGCTGCTCGCGGGCAGGCCGTTCACGCTCCGGGGCGTCGTCACGCGCGATCGGGTGCAGCGCGCGGGCGGCATCGCCTTTGGCCCGCGGATCTACGTCGATCTCGCGGATCTGCGGACCACGTCGCTCATCGGGTACGGCAGCCGCGCGACGCACGAGATTCTCACGCGCGTCAACGACGCGGACATCGAATCGCTCACCGAGCGGCTCCGGCGCGCGTTCCGCCGCGACATCGTCATGGTGCGCTCGTGGCGGAACCTCGAGGATCGCCTCGGCCGGAATCTCACGATCGCCGAGAACTATCTGAGCCTGGTCGGCTTTGCGATCGTCGTGCTCGGCGGCATCGGCGTATGGAGCGTCACGCGGGTGCTCGTCCAGCAGAAGATCAGGAGCGTCGCGATTCTGAAATGCGTCGGCGCGACTTCGTCGC
>JBLNGH010000546.1:0-14208 GCA_050264575.1 Acidobacteriota bacterium
GTTGATGACCGGCCATGGCCGAAAGCGTCCGCTGGTCCAGCCCGCTGACGGCCGCGAGCGTCACAATCGGTGTGCCGATTGCACCCCATGCCACGGGCGCCGTGTTGGCGATCAAGTTGAGGACAGCCGACTGGAAGGGCCGAAATCCCAGTCCGACCATGACGGCTCCGGCGATGGCGACCGGTGTTCCGAATCCCGAGGTGCCTTCGATGATGGCGCCGAACGAGAACGCGATGAGCAGGACCTGAAGACGCCGGTCGAACGAGATGTGCGTGATGGACTCCTTGACGATCTCGAACCTCCCGGTCAGCACGGTCATCGTGTAGAGAAACATGGCCCCCAACACGATCCAGATGATGCCCAGGAATCCCGAGAGCAACCCGAGCGCGAACGCCGACGCGGCCGAGGCCAGGGGCATGCCGAACGCCAGGCACGAGACGAGGAAGGCCGCGATCACGCCAAAGCACGCGGCATAGGGCGCTGCGATCCCGAGATGCCGCACGCCACGCGCGTCGCGATGAGGATGCAGGGCGATGAAATACAAGAGCACGCCGATTGGGATTGCGGCAACGAGGGTAGACAGGACGGCGTTGCCGAGCGGGTTGTAGTTCTGAAGATACATTGGCCCCCACCACTCTCCTCAGAGACGCGGGCAGTCTACTGCCAACCCCGAGCGCATATATTGTTCAACGTCGTAATCCCTCCTCATGACAACGAACCAGGAATCGAACGTCCGCGCGCGCCGTCCGGCGCTTGCTGTGTTCACCGGGCTGCTGGCAGCCGTCGCGTTCATCGCGCCTCTCTGGGCGGCTGAGCCGGATCGCGCGTCGGGCCTGCTCCTTCTCTGCGGCGTCGGCGCGGAGCTCGTCTCCAGCTTCCGGCGGAAGACATTCAGCGCGCAGCTCAGCGCATGGGGAAGCGCGGGCATCACGCTCCTCCTCGCGATTGTCCTGCTCAGCACAGGGTGGCTGGCGGTGACCGCCATCGCGATCTTCCTGGCCGCGCCGTTCGCGCTCGATGCGTTGCGGCACACGCGGGCCGCCTCGCGGCAAGCCCTCGCCCGGCAGCCGTTTCTCCGCGACGTCGTGTGGACATTTGCGAACCTGGCGGCGGTGGCCGGCATCGCGCTGATCGGACGCTACGCCCTGAACTGGGTCGTGGCCGTCGCGGCCGCGATCCGGCTCGCGACGGTGTCAGTCGATCTGGCCACCGAGCCGACGTACGCCGAGAGCGATGCCGACGAGAGCGTCATCGCCGACATCGGACTCGATCGCCCGGAGCGGCTGGCGGAAACGGGAGCCCGCCTGCAGGAAGGGGAAGAACGGCGCGTGTCCGCCGATCGCACGTGGATTGCGGCGCTCCTCTTCGTTCTGTTCGCGATTCACGTGAGTCGCATGGGCTTCGACAAGTCGGCGCTCGGCATCCTGTCGCCCCTCGTCGCCGTCATCGGCGACGTCGTTGTCGCGCTTGCGCTGACCTATTTCATCATCGTGCCGCTCCGGCTGTTCGCGCGCCGGACGACGCGCCGTGTCGAACGCGCTGCATGGGAACGTGTCCTCGATGCGCCGCCGCGACACGGCCTTGCAGCCTGGCCATCGCGCGTCGTCCGCTGGTGGCTCGAAACGCGCATGCGATTCGCCATCCGGCTCCGCGCCGCGCGGTACTCGCTGCGGTCGGCGTTCGAGCGCGGTCTCCAGATTGGATTGCCGCTGACCGCGGTGATCGTCGCATCGGTCCCGATCTGGGGGATGAGCTGGTATTTCGACACCGAGAACTGGGCGGCGGGGATCTGGAATTCCTGGGCCGCGTCACGCACCGACACCTGGCGCGCGGCGATGGTCCGCGCCGTCGTCGCGTCCGGCCGGACGACGCTCGACGGCCGCGGCTTCAGCGTCACGCCGCCGAACTTCACGGGCACCGGGCCGTTCTCGTTCATCGTCATCGGCGACACCGGCGAGGGCGACGCCAGCCAGCAGGTGCTGAAAGATTCGCTTCTCCGCGCCGCGCGCGCCGACGACGTGCGATTCGTGGTGGTGTCGTCGGACGTCGTGTATCCGACGGGCGCGATGAAGGATTACGAGTCGAGGTTCTGGCTGCCCTTCAAAGGCGTGACGAAACCGGTCTACGCGATTCCGGGCAACCACGACTGGTACGACGCGCTCGAGGGATTCGTCGCCACGTTCTTCGAGCCCGACGCGGCGCGGGCGGCGATGCGGGCGCGGATCGCGGCGGACGGCGGGCTCTCCAGCACGACCGACGCGAGGATCGAGGAGTTCATCACGCGAGCCGCATTTCTCCGGCGCCAGTATGGCGTGCCGACCGGCGTGCAGGATGCGCCGTTCTTTCAAGTGCAAACACCCGCGTTCGCGCTGATCGCCGTCGACACCGGCGTGCTTCGAGCCATTGATCCGGAACAGAGGACGTGGCTTCGGGCGGCGCTCGACGCGTCACGCGGCAAGATGGTGATGGCGATCCTCGGGCATCCGATCTTCGCCGGCGGCCACGATGTGGCCCGCGGCAGTCCGGCGTTCATGGAAGTGCGCGACCTGCTGCGCGCGCACGGCGTTCGCGTGGTCATGGCCGGCGACACGCACGATCTCGAGTACTACGAGGAGCCGGTGTCGGGAGACACAGGACCGTTCACCGTGCACCACTGGGTGAACGGCGGCGGCGGCGCGTACCTGAGCTTCGGATCGGCGCTGGCCTGGCCCACGCCGCCCGATCTCGCGACCTGGGCGTACTATCCGAATCACAACGAGGTCGTCGAGAAGATTCGCACCTACACGCCGTGGTGGAAGTGGCCGGCCTGGGTGTGGACGCGGAGTTTCGGCGCCTGGCCGGCGTCGGCGGAGTGGCTGTCCGCGATGTTCGACTACAACGTCGCCCCCTTCTTTCAGAGTTTCGTCGTCGTGACCGTCGATCCGGCGGCGCGACAACTCACGTTCCGGCCGTGGGGCATCAACGGGCCGCTCACGTGGAAGGATCTCGATCGGTCGCCGCCGGTCACGCCGCCGGATGTGCCGCCGGATCGGGAGATTGAGTGGGTCGTGACGTATCCGGCCGCCATGCGATACTGAGCGGCGGATCAGCAGGTTGCTGAAAAACCCAGCAACCTGAACTTGGAACTTCGAACTGCGAACTTCGAACTCCGGAATGTGGTGATTGTTGATGAATTTCGGGTACCGCACATTCGTCGTGCTCGCCGTGGCGAGCGTGTCGCTCATGGCATCCACGCAAACCAGCCGGCTGCGCCTCGTCTCGACGGCCTGGACGCCGTTCACGAACGAGGCCGGTCAGCCGCGCTTCGCGCTCGATCTCATCGAAGCCGCGTTCGCCCGCGTCGGCGTCAGCTCGACGACGACGATCGTCCAGCCGGCGCAGTTCACGACGATGCTCCTCTCGGGTCCGTACGACGGCAGCGGCGCCGCGTGGAGAGATGCGGAACGCGAGAAGGTGCTCGTCTATTCGCGACCCTATCTCGAGAACCGGCTGATCCTCGTCGGACGGCGAGGCGCGAGCGTGACCGCGACGAGACTGGCAGAGCTCAAGGGCAAGCGGATTGCGATTGTCGAGGGCTACGCGTACGGCGACGACTTCGAGAAGTCCGGTCCCGCGTT
Source organism: Acidobacteriota bacterium (assembly GCA_050264575.1). Lineage (GTDB taxonomy): Bacteria > Acidobacteriota > Vicinamibacteria > Vicinamibacterales > SCN-69-37 > DASQFI01. The sequence continues at coordinate 3,618 of JBLNGH010000546.1, forward strand.
CGTGCGCTCGCACTCCGAAGAAGACAGCCTCAAGATGCTGCTCGACAGCCGCGTCGACTACACGCTGATGGACGACCTCGTCGTCCAGTACATCGTGACGAACTACCCCGATGAGGCGCGCTCGAAGCTGCAGCTCGGGTCGACGCCGCTCGTCACCAGGCCGTTGTATCTGGCGGTGCGGCGCACGCTGCCGGACGCCGAGTCGATCGTCACGCGGTTCAATGATCAGCTCCGGAAACTGATTGCGGACCGAACCTACCATCGGCTTCTGCACGTCGACTGGATCAGCGCCGACGTCGACGGCGACGGGATTCCCGAGTACGTGCCGGAGAGCGACAAAGCCGGGACGACCGCGCCGCAGCGCGTGTACCAGTTGTTCGCGACGGACAAGCCGCCCGCCAAGCCAAGCTCGGCGGACCAGCGGTACTACATCGGCGGCTACTTCTATAACTCCTGGTCCGATGTGCCCGACAGCTACAAGGTCTCGGTCGCCGGGCGGAAGGATCCCAAGGCGTCGACCCTGAGCGTATTCACGTTCACGTGGAAGTAACCGCGCGATGAGCGAGCCGATTGATCCGTCAGACCGCGCGGCGATCGAAGCGATCGTGGCGAAGCTCGAGGCGGCGTGGAATGCGGGCGACGGTGACGCGTACGGCGCGCCCTTTTCAACCGATGCTGACTTCGGCACGATTCGCGCCGAGCACTTTCGCGGTCGGGATGCGATCGCGAGCTGTCACGCGAACATCTTCTGGACGATCTACGCCGGCAGCGTCAATCGCCATACTCTGGAGTCCCTGAGGCTTCTCCGCCCCGACGTCGCGCTGGCGCACGTGTACGCGGTCCTCGATGTGCCTTCAGGGCCGCTCGCCGGACGGCCCATGGCCATTCTCCGCGGTGCTCACGCGGGAAGCGGGTGGCTGGCAGATCGCGTCGTTCCACAACACGGTCGCGCCGCCGGGCGCTACCGCCGCCAGTTCAGCGTGATCGTGACCGACTGCTCGGGCGAGGACTTTGGCACCATCACCAGGAACCGACCGGTCCTGGGATCGATCGCGTAGTCTGCTGACGGCACGTTGAAGATCGGGGCCGGCATGCCGACGGTCAGCGCTGGGCCGCCAGACACCGACGCCACCATCATCCGGTTCTTGTCGACGAAATATAGTTCGCGGCCATCCGGCCGCCAGCGTGGGTTGAGGCCGGCGCCATGCCAGACGGCGATCGGCTTGCCGACGGATTGCGGGATGGTGTCGACGTAGAGGATAGGCCCGTCGAATCCGTTCTCAATGAAGGCAATTCGCGTCCCGTCGAGTGACAGGCACGCGTCATCAGGTTCGCCCTGGCTGACCCGAAAAGGCGTCGTCGCGGCTCCGCCCGGTTCGCGAATCAGAATGCCGCGCGGGTATGCCGCGGGCTGTTCAGAGCTGTCGCGCCGGAGGAAGACCAGCCGGCCGTCAGGCAGCCAGCCAGCCGGCGCGAGGTTCACGGCGCCTTGGGCCAGCGGTTTCGGCGTCTGGGAGCCCTGAGAGTCGTCCGCGTCGACTTCGAAAATGTTGTTATTTCCGCCGACGCCCGTCAGCGACGCGAACGCGATGTGCCGATCGTCGCGCCAGATCGGTCGATTGGCGCGCGCGTCAGTCGTAAGGCGTCGCCGTCCACCCGTGTCGACGTCCAGGATCCAGATGTCCGGATCCGCCTCGCTCTGAGCAATTCTCGCGACCGCAAGATGTCTGCCGTCCGCGGAGATGTCCGGATCGGTGAGCGCGGCCGCTTCGCCCAGAATACCGAGCACGTTTCCGGTTCGATCGAACCACGTCGGCTGGACGATCTGGAATCCGCGGCTTCTTGCCGCGACATGACCCGCTTCCGCGCTCAGAACCGGAGCACCGACGTTGCCGAACCATGGCACATCCACGGTGACGGGTCTCGGTTCACCAGACAGACGTGCGCTCGCCGGATCAAAGGGCTGACCGACCCATAGCCCGGCCCTCAGATAGAACAGCGTCCCGCGGTCGAACACGGCTCCATGACGCGACTTCACAATCGGCAAGATTCGCTTTGGATCTGCAAGCGATACGAGGCGGACCTCACTCTCACTGTCTCGTTCTAATTGCGCCCAGTAGATAAGTCGACCATCTCCGGCGGCGCTTGGATACTTCAATCCCATCTCACCCGCGCGAAGCCCGACCAGTTCTTCGGGAGTACCGCCGCGGCTGTCTACTCTCATCAATCCCGACTTCTCTGGCGTTGGCGCGAAGATAATCGTCCCGTCATCGAGCCACACGCCGCCGCGGCCGTCGGGCACTGGGCAAATGTCGATCGGCAGCATCGACGGCGGCTCCACGCGCACCAGACGCCCCTTGAGGAAAAACGCCAGGTACCGGCCGTCGGGGGACCAGAACGGATAGTGGGGCACCTCGTCCCCCGCGCCGCTGACGAGCTGCCAGTCCGCCGTCGAGTCGAGGTCGCGAATCCACAGGCGCGGATCGAGGGCGGACGCTGACGCTGCTTGCGTGACGAGCGCGAGTCGCTTGCCGTCGGGAGAGAGCGCGATGCCCGCCCAGTGCCGCATCCTCGGCGGCAGCGGAATGTTGTAGACGAACGTCTGCGGGGGCGAAGTGACCGCCGAGCGGCGGCCGTACAGGTAGCCCGCGATTCCGAGGCCGATTGCGGCGACGATACCGGCGAGAAGCCAGACGGCCGTGCGTCGCGTGCGGGGAACCGCGACAGGTGCGAGCGGCACACCGCGGGACAATTCCCGCTCAACCCATCCAAGCGCGATCTGCACGTCGTGCATACTCGCGATGCGATCGGTGGGATCTTTGACGAGGCATGCGCGTATGAGTCGATCGAGACTTTCCGGTAACTCCGGTCGGGCCGAGACCGCCGATGGAGTTTCGGCGCGCAGGATCGCGCCCATCACACTGGCCGCGCTCGAGCCGTCGAAGGCCCGGCGGCCCGTGAGCATCTCGTACAGGATCGTCCCGAACGCGAAGACATCGGTGCGCGCATCGGCCGGATGCCCTTCGATCTGCTCGGGCGCCATGTAGTGCGGCGTGCCCAGCACGACACCGGCCTCCGTCAAACCGGCCATCGTCGTCGCGGCGGCATCGGCTGCGGGCGCTGATTCGTCGCGGACGATTCGCGCAAGTCCGAAATCGAGAATCATCGCGCCCGACTTCGTCAGCATGACGTTGCCGGGCTTCAGGTCCCGGTGCACGATGCCGCGACGATGGGCGGCGGCAATCGCGGCGGCCATCTCGCCGGCGCGAGCGAGCGCTTCGGCGACCGGCATCGGTCCGCGCTTCAATCGCGCCGCGAGTGTTTCGCCGTGCACCAGCTCGAGCACGAGGTAGTCGAGCCCGTCCTCGGAGCCGACGTCGTGGATCGGACAGATGTGTGAATGGCTGAGCGCGGCGACCGCGCGTGCTTCGATCTCGAAACGCTTGCGCCGTGCCGGATCGGCCGACACGTCAGGCGGGAGCACTTTCAGCGCGACGTCGCGGTCGAGACGCGTGTCGCGCGCCCGATAGACCTCGCCCATGCCGCCGGCGCCGATAGGTCCAACCACTTCATACGGACCGAGGCGCCTGCCGGAGGCGAGAGCCATCTGGGACGGGCATTATCCGTCGAAATCAGCGCACTACGTTCAGTGGCGTTGCTCATCGGGGGCGTCAGTGGATGTAGAGTACCGACCAGCCCCCCCGGAGATCGGACAACATGAGCACTCGAAGATCCGTTGAGACGATCTTCGCTGTTTCGTTGCTGATGGGAGCATCGGGAGCCGTCCTGACCACTGCTGGCTCTGGCCCACGCCCCGTCAGTTCCCGCTACCTCGCGCCTCGATCCGTGATCGCGTTTGTAAGCACTCGGGACGACCCCGGCGCCGATCCCGCACTCGATCCCTCCCGTGCGTGGAGTGCCGCCGAGATTTATCTCATGGACGAAGCGGCCACGTTCGTGCAGCGGCTTACACAAAACAGCGCCCCCGACGGGTTTCCGGCTCTGTCGCCGGATGGCACTCGTATCGTGTTCGACAGTACCAGGCGCCGCGGCGCCGACGAGCCATTCAACACGTCGGATCTGTTCATGATGAAGTCCGACGGCGCAGATCAGCTGTTTCTCGTGAGAGGCAGCTCAGCGACGTGGTCGCCCGACGGTCGGTATGTCGCCTTTCACGCTTCGGCATCTGGCACCGGCCGGCCGATCAAGACCGACCCGGGAGCCGCGACGATCGACAGCGATATCTTCGTGCTCGATGTGCGTACCGGCGCATCGACCGACTCAAGGCCTCGGAATCTCACGAGAAATCCGGCCGCGATCGACGACGACCCGAGCTGGTCGCCGGACGGCAAGAAGATTCTGTATACCAGCCATGCTGTCACCGACGATCCGGTCAATTCGGCGACGGCGGAGATCTACAGTGCGAGCGCGGATGGCACCGGCAAGCCCGCCCGCCTGACCAACAACTCTGAAGAAGAACGGGCGCCATCATGGTCGCCCGATGGCCGGCACATTGTCTTCTCGTGTCGGCATGGCGGCCCTGATTTTGAAATCTGCATGATGAACGCCGACGGCACGGGACAACGAGTGCTCACCGACAACTCGGTTGCGGACCTGACGCCGACCTGGTCCCCGGATGGTCAGCACCTCGTCTTTCACAGACCGGTGGGCGGCGCCGCTCGATTCCAGCTGTTCATGATTCAGGCGGATGGAACTGCCGAGAAACAGCTGACTTTTCCCCCGGGCTTGAACGCGTTTCCGAACTGGGGACGACTGAGCGACGGGCGTTAAGACAGGTGCAAGTGGTTTCCGCGTCGCCATCAGACATAGTTTGAGTCGGTTTGATTCTACGAGGTCAGCCCGACGGCACCGGACGTCTCCAGATCGTCATCAGCACTCACGCCTCGTGGAACCGTCATTTGAGAAAAATCCTTCGATAGCCGCCGGCGATGAGGGCGGACACGTCTGCAAGCGCGCGCGGCAGTCGCAGACCTCCCGGATACGCGAAATAGCGCGGTTCCCACACCGGACTGAACTTGTCTTTGAACGCGCGGAGTCCCTGGAAGTTGTACACGGCCTCGCCGTGTTCGTACAGAAAGGATGCGAGTCGATTCCACAACGGCGCGACCGCCGACCGCTCGAACCCGGAGAGTGGGGCCATCCCCAGAACAAACCACCGATAATGCTGCTCCTTCGCCCAGAGCATGACGTGAACGAACAGGGCATCCATCACGTCCTTTGGCGCATCGGAGCCGTATCGCATCAGATCGACCGACAGCTCGACCCGCTGTGCCCCTGGCCAGACGCTGGCAAACGCCACGATAGACCCATCTCGCTGGATGACCGCGACGGGGAATCGGGCCACGTACTCAGGAGCGAAGAAGCCGAGCGAGAAGCCCTTCTCCGCGCCGGAATGCTGCGCGAGCCAGTCGTCTGAGACGGCGCGGAGCTGGTCCATGATGCAGGCGACGTGTTCGGCCTGAATCACGCGAAACGAGCCGCCTTCCCGTTCGAGTCGATTGATCGCATTTCGAAATCTCTTTCCTCGGCTTCCTTCAACGGTGAACGTGCTCAGGTCCACGCGCGCTTCTTCGCCCAGCTTGACGAACGTGAATCCCACGTCCGCGTAGCGATGGAGATGCTGGCTTGAGACCTCATAGAACACGGGGACCCCGCCGAAGTCATCACACCGTTCGAGGAAGAGTCGCACGAGAAGACTGAGACGTTCCGGGGGACCGACCGGGTCGCCGAGCGCCGCCCACGTGCGGCCCTGCACGCCGTACATGACGAACGCGGACTTCTGGTCGTCGAAGAGGATCGCCTTGTCGCGGAGAAAGACCAGGTTCGGAAACGCTGCCGGTTGTGTGCTGATGATGGCGGCGGCGGCGCTCAGATCGGCCTCGGTGGGCATCGACGCCTCGTGCGGCGCATAGCCCATCAGCCGTGCCAAGCCAAAGAGGAGCAGGGTAATCCCGGCGCCCACGGTCGCTCGCAGCATGCGCGGCGCTTCACCATGCAGCTCGAACTGCCACCAGAGATCGTGCGAGTACTCGACATGTTTGAACGCGAAGACCCCGAGCCAGAGCGACGCCCCGACCGCAGCCACGACGGCCAGGACCCACGCCGGTGAAAATCGTGTGTCGAAGAGCGCTGCCCGGCGATCGAACGCAGGTCGTGCCCGCCAGAGCACGAGCAGAATCGCCGCCAGAATGATTGCTTCTTCATAATCGACACCCTTGAGGAGGGACGTGCCGATGCCGGCGACCAAGGCCAACACGGTCAGGACGTACGCGGCATCGAGCCGACGGGCGAGTCCCTGCGAGAGCAGCAACAGAGCTGCGCCGAGCACGCTCCCGGCGAAATGCGAGAGCTCGATGACGCCGAGTGGCAGAACTCGGTTGAGAAGACTCAACCGCCCCGGTGCGGCTGGCGTGGCGCCCGAGACAAGGAGCACGAGACCCGCCAAGAAAGTGAAGAACGCGAGCACACGCGAGGTGAGCTGTTCCGTCAACCATCCGAGCGCGGCACCCAACCGCGCGGCTTGCGATCGACGCTGATGCACCTCGTCGGCGACGAGTCCGAGCGCAGCGACCGACAGCGGCAGCAGGTAATACACCGCGCGATACGCGATCAGCGCGGGCAGGAGTTCCATCGACGGGAGAAACGGCTTCAGGAACAGCACCATCAACCCTTCGAATACCCCGATGCCGCCGGGAACGTGACTGGCCAGTCCAAGAAGCTGCGAGGCGAGAAACGCTCCAAGCAGCGCGAGGAAGGGCACACGTCCCGGCGGCAGCAGCACGTGCAGGACGGTCGCCGCGATCGTCCAGTCCAGCACGGAGATTGCCAGCTGAGCGAGCGCCAGACGCACCGACGGCAACGGAAGCTCCAGGCGGCGAAATCGGATGGGCCCGAGGCGCAGCGCCGCTGCGGCGATGTAGCCGACGCTCACCAGCATCAGCAGCCACCCTATCGGCGTGACGACGGATGCACTCGGAATTCCCAGGTCCCGCGGCAGGGGACTACGGGCCAGGCTGAGACCCCCAACGAGGAGCAGGCCGAGCCAGAAGGTGACCACGTACGAGAAGACGATGCGCGAGAGTTCCTCCGCGGTGATGCCCCAGCGCGTGTAGAACCGGTATCGAACAGAGGCGCCGGACAGCGTCGCGAAACCGACGTTGTTGGATATCGCGTAGGCGAGGAACGACGTGAAGATGACTCGACCTGGCGGGAGATGTTTCCCGAGGTACGCAAAGGCGAGAAAGTCGTAGCCAGTCAGGACCGCGTAATTGACGGCTGTCAGCAGAACGGCCAATGCGAGACGCCAAGCGGCGATGTTCGACAGATCCGCCGTCAGGCCGTGCCACGTCACCGTCCGCAACTCGACCCGCAGCACCTCGAGTGCCGCGATGAACAGAACCAGACCAATCAGCGCGGGAAGCGCCGCGCGCACTCGCTCGAGCATGATCGGTCTCAACGAGGCGCGTGTGCGTTTACCCACGCGATCGCCTCGAGCAGGCACCGGTCGAATTCATCGAGATTGTCGCTGAAGCGATGATTCGACGCCGGCACCATCCAGAGCCGTTTGGGCTCATTGGCGGCCTTCAAGACCCGCTCCACGTCAGTGCCCGGCACGAACTCGTCGTGAGTGGAATGGACCGCGGCGAGCGGCAGTGGCGCAACGCGGTCGACGATGGCTGCCGCGCTGAAAGAAGGTTCATTGGGGAGCCGGTGCGTGAGGTAGATCAGCGCGTCCTTCCAGCGCCACCCGAGCTCGTTCAAGTCCGGAAGTCCCAGGCCGATGACTCCGGCGATCGCGGCCTTCGTCGCGGGATCTGTCGCGGCAAGCACGGAGAGCCCTGCGCCTTCGGAGACCCCGATCAAGATCGGCTTCTGGCCGGTAGCCTTTTTCGCGACGTCAGTCAGCACCCGATAGTCGCCCGGTTCCTCTTCGGGCCGCAGCGTGGACCGTTCAGACGTGAAGCTGGACAGATACACCTTGACATCAAATCCAACCACGAAGAACCCGCGTGCGGCGAGGACCTCCGCGACGTGAGGTCCGAGGTGAATCCAGCCGCCGTCGCCGCTCGAGACAATCACCGGCTCTCCTCGCGGAGACCCGTAGATGTACAGCGACTGTTCATGGCCTCGGATAGCCACGGCCTGACGAATCGGCGGCCATGGCTGTTGCGCTGGTCCCACCCACGCGGCGAAGACGGCCGCATTGATCAGACAGCATGCAACATACCCTGCCGCACGCGCGGTATGAGGCTTCATGACGGGCACTCTTCCGGGGGTGGGGATTCTTGGCGACGGGCACCTCACTCCCATGCTCTCACCTTGCGTCCGACCGTCGCTCACGCCGCCTTACGGCGCACGACCCGCAGAGCTCGCGTCTCGTGCTCGTTGAATCGCACGAACCTTGCCGACCTTGGCGCGCTTCCAACTCAGGGGAGCAATGCGTGGCCACTCGGGAACGTACCCTCGGCGTGCGGGATAACGCGCGTCGCGTGCGAAATAACGCGCGGCTCGCTTTTCGGCGGAGTCGGCTCCCCGGGCCCTGTTAACACTTCCCAGCCGGCAGCGTCTGTATGGGCATATGGACAGACGCTCCTTTCTCACAACTCTGACGGCCGCCACGGCGCTGCTTTCCGTACGCCCAGTCGCGGCCATGATGCAGGACCTGGAGTACGAGCGGGCGCTCGAACGCGCGCAACGCGACCGCCCGCGCGTGCTCAACTCGAGCGGGCGCATCGCGCCGGCCAGCGAGCCGGGCACGCCGCTCGTCATTCATGGGCGGGTGTTCCGGCAGGACGGCCGGACTCCAGCGCCTGAAATGATCGTGTTCGCGTACCACACGGACGCGACAGGACGCTACGACGTCGCATCGGCCGGGCCGCATTCGTGGCGGTTGCGCGGCTGGGTCAAGACCGACGCGGACGGCCGTTTCGAATTCACGACCATCCGGCCGGCGCCGTATCCGAACCGGCGCACGGCGGCGCACGTGCACCTGACCGTAGAAGGCCCTGGCGTGCCCAGGCAGTCCGCAGGATTGATGTTCGAGGGTGACGCGTTACTCACCGACCAGGATCGGCAGGACTCAGCCAAGGCCGGAATCTTTGGATCCGTGCTACCGGTAGAGGAGCGCAAAAATGCGCAGCACGTCACGCTCAACATCAGAATCGAAAGGTGAGAGTCTGATGACCAGGCTCCATTTCACGGCTCTCGGTTTGCTGTCACTCGCGATCGGGCTGCAAGCCACGAGTCCGGCGCCTACGAACCCTTCATTTGACGAGCGAGCGACATTGGAGCGAACGACCGCCGTTCCCGCTGACGTCGCTCGCACGTTCGCCCGTGCGTGCAACGACTGCCACAGCAATCAGACGAACTGGCGGTGGTACACCTACGTCGCGCCGATTTCGTGGCTGACGGTCGGACACGTCAATCAGGGACGCGCCGAGCTGAACTTTTCGATCTGGGGCACCTACGGCGAGCGCATGCGCGAGACCCGGCTGCGAGCCATCTGCCAGCAGAGCCGGGACGAGGCGATGCCGCTGCCCTCGTATGTTCTCGTCCATCCGAGCGCGAAGCTCTCGCCGGATGAGGTCAGATCCATTTGCGAGTGGACGGCGGAGGCGAGCTCTACCGCAGCTGACTCACATCGATCGCCCATACCCCGCGGCCGTGCGTCCCGATGACCAGCATGCGGTCGCGCGGGTGCACGATGAAGTCCATGACGTTGACCGACGGCAGATTGCCGCCGAGCACTTCCCACCGCTTGCCGCCGTTCGTCGTGACGTACACGCCGAAGTCGTTGGCGGCGTACAGAACATTCGGGCTCACGGGGTCCTCGCGAATCATGTTGATCGGTCCGCCCGGAATGTTGCCGGCGATGCTCGTGAACGTCTTGCCGTAGTCGGTGGACTTGTACAATCGAACGGCGAAGTCCTCGTCATAGCGGCCCTGCTGCGCGACGTAGACCGTGGCCTCGTCGTACTTCGACGCCAGGACCTTTCCGATCCACTCCTTCTTCGGCGACAGGCTCGCCGTCAGCTCCTTCCATTCGATGCCGTCGTCCAGCGAGAAATACAGCCGTCCATCGTCGGTGCCGGTATAAACGAGGCCCTTTTTCTTCGGCGATTCCGAGATGGTGATGATGAGCTGGTGCGGGATGTCGCCGCGCCTCGTCTTGTCGTTGTAGCTCAGATCGCCGGTGAGCTTCTCCCACGTGTCGCCGCGATTCTTCGAGCGGAAGAGGTATTGCGCGCCGAAGTAGACGGTGTCGGGATCGTGAGGCGACAGGAGGATGGGCGCCAGGACCTGCATGCGCAGCGGGTCGTCGCCCGCAGCGATCGGCGGACGGATGTTCTTCGTTCGCTGCGGTCCCGTCTGCGCTCCCGCGCCCGCCGGCGCACCGGCCGCGCCCGCGCCGCCGCCTCGCGGGCCGGCGGGGATGCTCAGGTCGGTGCGATTGAGCTTGTCCGAATAGATGATGTTCGGATTCCTGGGATCGATCTCGTGCGTGCAGTACTCGCCGCCGATGCCACCGCCTTCGCTCGAGAACGCGACCGGCTGCAGGTTGGTCCGGCCG
>JBLNGH010000547.1:0-6428 GCA_050264575.1 Acidobacteriota bacterium
GGGTGCGCCCGTGACGATCGGATCCTGCGGGAGCTGCCTGGGAAAGTCTGACGTCTGCACCGCCACCGGTGCGACCAGGCATGCGGCCAGGACGAAAGCGATCGAATACGGACGTGGGCGATGCTGATACCTCATGGCTGCCTCCTTTGGGCGCCGTCACATTCAGGCGTGCCGAAGCGCCTGCGAGACCGCGGCGGTCAGGGCCGCCCAGTTCTTTTCTTCCTCCGCCAGTTGGCGGCAGCCCGCGGCGGTGATGCTGTAGTAGCGGGCGCGGCGGCCGTTTTCCGACACGCCCCACTCGGATTTCAGCCATCCTGACTGCGTCATCCGGTGCAGCGCGGGATAGAGAGAACCCTCCTCGACCCGGAGCACGCTGCCGGAAATGCGTGAGATGTGCTGCGTCATCGCGTACCCGTGCATCGGGCCTCGCGACTGGAGGGTTTTCAAGACGACGAGATCGAGCGTTCCCTGCAGCCGGTCGTTGGTGTGTTTCGGCATGGCGCGTTCCCCCTAGCCAGCTATGAGAAGAAGCTTACTCCCCTAGCCAGCTGGGGGTCAAGTGGGTCGACGGATGAAGCCAGAAAGCCGGAAAGCCAGGAAGCTTGGGCGAGATCACTACTCTCAACTCCTAAGCCTTCCTTGGCTCCCAGCCTCCCAGGCTTCCAGGCTCCCAGGCTTCCAGGCTCCCAGGCTCCCAGGCTTTTCAGCTTTCGGATTCCCAGCGTCCCTTGACCCTAATTCAAGGTTCGAGAAGCTATCTGTGACACTCTTTGACGTGACGGGAACTGACAATATATGACTATATGGTCGGAGGGACCTTAATGCCGAAGTCGTCGTCATCCCGAATGCAGTGGGCACGCCTTGGCGCCGAGGCGCGGCTCGAGGTAATCGAACGGGAACGTGCCGAGATCCTGTCCGCCTTTCCGGACCTGAGATCCGGAGCGCGCCCGGCGAAGGCAGGCGTTCCGGGGAAAAAACGCCGCACGATGTCCGCCGCCGCCCGGCGACGGATGAGCGCCGGAATGCGGCGGTACTGGGCGAAGCGCCGGGCAGTGCAGAAAAAGGCGGAAAAAGGTGCGGCTTAGCGGTTTCGCCGCGCCTGCACGATCTGGTCGTACGCGTCGTAGACGAATTGCTTCAAGGCCGGGTGGCCCGGAAACCCTTCGAACTTGTATTGCTTCATTTCCGCATAAGCCTGATCGGCGGTCCAACCGTCCTGCGTCATCCGGTAAACCGCCGTCATTGCCCCGGTCCGGTGGCGGCCGCCCTGACAGTGCACGTATACAGGTAGGTTGGCCGGATTCGTGACGAGCTTCAGGAACTCCGCCACGGCCTGATCGGACGGCCGGTCGGAGGTCGTCATCGGAATCCGGTAGAACTTCATTCCGGCAGTTTCGACAAGACCTCGCTCGTTTTCCCGGCCGCCGCGCGTCAGATCGATGACCGTCTTCACGCCCAACGCCGCGAGATCCGAGTAGTCCCCGTCGTCCGGCTGGGCCCCTCGAAAGTAATTCGCGTTGATCCGGCCGAAGTTGTCGATGTGGATGCCGGAGAGCGCCTGTGCCTGCGCAAGGGACGGAACCGCGGCGAGGACACAAACAAGCGCAAGTCGACCTGCATGACGATGCTGCACTTTCATGGCGGACGTACCTCTTTCCCGAAAAATCGGACCGGCAGGGCTGGCGGCTGGAAGGCTACTCGCTACTAGATAGACGACCGCCGGCCGCTCCCGGTTTCGGCGATTGCGTTCTGCGGGAACTCGATCTACGCTGAGCGCGTCTAAGCTCGGTAACCGAGGGAAAGGACGCGCCATGCCGCGCTGGGCCCATGTGCTCCGTCTCCGGATCCGCTCGCTCGTTCGCCGAGCCCGTGTCGAAGCGGACTTGCGCGACGAGCTCCAGGACCACCTCGACCGCCGGATCGCCGAGGCCGTGGCGCGAGGCATGCCCGAGCGGCGCGCGCGCACCGAGGCCCTTCGCGCGCTCGGCGGACTCGAGCCGCTGAAAGAGACGCTTCGCGACACACGCCGCGTCGCATTCGTCGATCACCTCGTTCGCGACGTGCAGTACGGCGCGCGGATGCTGCGCCGCAGCCCGACCTTTACCGCCGTCGCCCTGCTCTCGCTGTCGCTCGGCACCGGCGCCAACATCGCCATCTTCCAGCTGCTCGACGCGGTCCGCTTGCGCCCGTTGCCGGTCGTGCGGCCGGACGAGCTGGCCGTGATCGAAATCCCGAACCGGGGGTGGCCCTCCGGAAACTACGGCGGCCGGTACCCGGACCTGACCTATCCGCAGTGGGAATCGCTCCGCGCGGCGCAGCAAGGATTCTCCGGTGTCTTCGCATGGAGCCAACGCACCTTCGACCTCGCCCCTCGCGGAGAGTCGCGCTTCACCGAGAACGGCCTGTGGGTCAGCGGACAGTTCTTCGAGGTTCTCGGGGTGCGGCCCGCAGCCGGCCGGCTGTTGTCGCAGCACGACGACGTGCGAGGTTGCGGAAGCCCGGGCATCGTCCTGAGTCATGCGTTCTGGCAGCGTGAGTTTGGCGGCGCGCCGACGATCGTCGGCAAGACGATGACGGTCGAGGGTCTGCCGTTTCCGGTGATCGGCGTTGCAGAGGCTGGTTTTTACGGAATCGAAGTTGGACGCTCGTTCGATATCGGGCTGCCGCTCTGCGCCGAACCGTTGATCAGCGGCGGTGATTGGCGCCTGAAGGCTCGCGACCAATGGTGGCTGGCGGTCATGGGGCGGCTGCGTCCCGGGTGGTCGCTCGCGCGCGCGGCGTCACAACTCGAATCCATCTCTCCCGCCATCTTCGAGCAGACGCTGCCGGACAACTACAGCGACAAGAGCGCCGCCGATTACCGCAAGTTCACGCTCACCGCGAGCCCTGGCGTGACCGGATTCTCAACCCTGCGCCAGGACTATGACATTTCGCTCTGGCTGCTTCTTGCCGTTGCCGGCATCGTCCTGCTCATCGCCTGCGCCAACCTCGCCAACCTGATGCTCGCGCGGATGGGGGCGCGCGATCGGGAGATGGCCGTGCGGCTGGCGCTCGGCGCGTCGCGAGGACGGCTCGTGCGGCAATTGTTCGTCGAAAGCCTGTTGCTGGCGATGCTCGGAGCAGGTCTGGGAATGCTGATCGCGCCGCTGCTCGGCCGATCGGTCGTCGCGCTGATGAGCACGGCAGTCAGCCCGATGTTCGTGGCCCTGACGACCGACTGGCTGCTCCTGGGGTTCGTGACGGGCGTGTCGATCGTGACATGCGTGCTCTTTGGCCTGGCACCAGCCCTGCGGTCGTCCGCCGTTCCACCGGGCGCGGCGATGCTTGCGGGCAACCCACGAATCGCCGGCCACGGTCAGCTTCGGCTCCGGCGCATTCTCGTCGTGGCGCAGGTGGCGCTGTCGCTGGTCCTGCTCGTCGGCGGACTGCTCTTCGGCAGGAGCCTGTTCAATCTGCTGACGCTCGAAACGGGGTTCACCCAGGCCGGCATTCTCGAGCTCGACGTGGACTTGAGCGGGATCGACATGACGCCGGAAGGGCGGCGATCGCTCCGGCGGCAAATCGTCGACGACGTTCGCGCCCTGCCGGATGTCGAGGCCGCGGCCGCCGCGAGCAACGTCCCGCTCGTGAGCCGCTGGAACGGTTTCGTGCTCCTGGACGGGCCGGAGGGACCGCGAGAGCAGCTGATCAGCCTCAATCGCGTGACCGCGCGCTACTTCGAGACGATGCGCGTGCCGCTTCTCGCCGGCCGCGACTTCGCCGGTGACGACACGCCGGGCTCGCCGCGCGTCGCGATTGTCAATCAGGCATTCGTCGAAACCATATTTGGAGGCGGGAATCCGGTCGGCCGGCAATTCCTCCTGCGCGGCGCGAAGGGCAAGCCGGACGGACCTGCGTTGCAGATTGTCGGGCTCGTCGGCAACACGAAGTACAACAGTCTGCGCGAGTCGTTCGGACCAATCGCCTACGTTGCGGAAACACAGCAGGCGACGCCGGGTACGTTCACGCAGGTCTTGATCCGATCGCGCGGCCCGCTCGGTCCCTTGATGCCGGCCGTCAGCCGGACGGTCGAGGCGACGCATCCCGGCGTCTCGTTCCATTTCCATGACTTCGAAGAACAGCTCCACTACTCACTCCGGCAGGATCGCCTGCTGGCGTGGTTGTGCGGATTCTTCGCGATGCTCGGCACACTGCTGGCGACGGTCGGCGTCTACGGCGTCATCGCCTACCTGGTGGTGCGGCGGACGAACGAAATCGGCATCCGGCTGGCGCTCGGCGCGCGACGGCGCGCGATCCTCACGCTCGTGGTGCGCGAGGCCGCGGTGCTGGTCGCGGTAGGTCTCGGTCTCGGCGTCGTGCTCGCGCTCGGGCTGTCCGGCAGCGCCCGGGCGATCCTCTACGGCATCACGCCCACCGATGTCTTCACGGTCGTGGTCGCGGTCCTCGTGCTGGGAACGGCGGCGGTCGCCGCCGCGCTCATTCCGGCGCGCCGCGCCGCGACGCTCGACCCGGCCCGGGCACTACGGACTGAATAGACCTGAAGTCCTCCAGGTCCTTGAGGTCTTCCAGGTCCTTCAGGTCCTTATGCGTTATCTCGGGAACTTGCCGAGGGCGACGAGGAGATCGAATTTCGCGCGGATGAGGGCGTCCTCGGCGAGCGCGCTCGCCGTCTCCGCATCGCGGGCCTCGCGCTGGGCGTCGATGACCTCGAGATTCGTGAGCGCGCCGACTTCGAAGGCCTGTGTCGTGATTTTCAGGACTTCGACCGCCTGCTCGGCCGACTGGCGCGCGTTCGTTCGGGCACGCTCGAGCAGCTCGATGGCGTCCTGGGCGATGCGCACTTCGGACCGCGCCTGAATCTTGAGCCCGGCAAATGCCAGATTGGCTTGATCGCGAGCGACTTCACGAAGCCGGGCGTTCGAGCGGCGCAGACCGCCGTCGAATATCGCGTGGCTGGCTGAGATCGACATGCTCCACGTGCGGGCAGGCTGAAACAGACCGGACGGGGTGAGGTACAGGGGATTGAACGCGACCGCCGCGGTCGGGATCTGGTCCTTCCAGCTGTCGCGCACGACCCGCTCGGCGGCGCGCTGGACCGACGTTTGAAACTGGAGATCGGTTCGGGCGGCCGTCCATTCGGCCTCATCGCCAGGCGTCGCGGTCTCGAAGACCGGCTCGCTGCCCGCGTCCACCGGCCCGTCAGCCGCCATCACCACGCCGAGCGCTTCCTGGGCGCGCCGGAGCGCGAGGCGGATCGCGTCGAGCCGCGCCTCCTCCGCCGACGCTTCCTGAGCCGCCCGCAGCTGGTTGAGGCGGCTGCCCGCGCCGCCTTCGAGACGTTTCTGCGCAAAGTCGAGATGCGCGCGCGCCGACTGGAGCGCGCGCTCGGTGACCTCGACCTGGCGTCGCGCCGCGATGATGTTCAGGTACGCCTCGGCTGCCGTCACGGCGATCTGCTTGCGAACGTCGGCCGTTGATCGGGTATTGACCTCGATCTGATCCCGCGACTGCTCGACGGCGGCCCACTGTGACAGCGAGAACGGCATGCCCAGGCTCGCATTGATGGCGGACTGGTTCTGCGGCTGCGTCACGAGACCGTTGAACCCGCGCTCGGAATTGAGCGTGGTGTTCGTGATGCCGGCTGCGACGAACGGCTGGACGAACGACTTGGTCTGACGCAGCAGCGCCTCGGCCCGTTGGATGTTCTGGGCCGCCTCGGCGACGGTCGGATTCTGTTCGATCGCGCGCCGGACCGCCTCGTCGAATTCGACCCTCGGCATCGTCTGCGCGACGGCCGGCACGGCCGCCAGCGCGAGGATGAAGAAATTGGCGCTCAATCGAAGGATGAGCGCCAGTCCACTACGCATGCGCGCCTCCCGTCTCCGCCAGCTCGTGAGCCACACGGGAAGAGTGCTTGGCGCGACCGGGAGCAATCGTGCGAATCGCGACATAGAGCACCGGAATAAAGACGACCGAGAGGAACGTCGATGTGATCATGCCGCCGGCCACCGTCGTGCCGACCGACTGACGCGCGGCCGACCCGGCGCCCGTGGCGACCGCGAGCGGCAGCACGCCGAGAATGAACGTCAGCGACGTCATCAGAATCGGCCGCAGACGGATGCGCGCCGCTTCGACCGCCGCGTCGACGATCGAGTGGCCCTGCGCGCGCAAATGCTCCGCGAACTCGACGATCAGAATCGAGTTCTTGGCCGCGAGACCGATCAGCATGACGAGGCCGACCTGGCAGAACACGTCGTTGGCGAAGCCGCGCCAGTACTGGGCGCCCAACCCGCCGAGCACGGCCAGCGGCACGCCGAGCAGGATGATGAACGGCAGAATCCAGCTTTCGTACTGCGCCGCGAGGACGAGATACACGAGCACGATCGACAGCGCGAACAGGTACGCAGCCTGGTTGCCCGACTTGACTT
>JBLNGH010000548.1:0-2545 GCA_050264575.1 Acidobacteriota bacterium
ACCTTCTCGGCGCCGGGCTGGTTGTCGGCGGCCGCGAAGTCGCGCCCCTTCAAAGGTCTCACCCCGAGGATTCTGAGGAAGTTCTCCGTCGTGTAGACGCCGGTGTACCGCTGCGGCTTGCCGTTGATGGTGACGTTGACGGTCGATCCGTTCAGGTACGCCGCCATCATCTCGAACGACTGCTGCATCGGCAGCAGCTCGTTGAAATCCATCGCGGTGATTTGTCCGTTGACGCCGAAGAAGGTCGCCGTCGTCGGATCGACGAAATTCGCGCTGGCCAGCCGATCGGCATTCGGAAACGAAAAGCCGCGCAGCATCACGCCGTTCACGACGCTGAACATCGTCGTCACGGCACAGATACCAAGCGCGAGCACGACGGTCGCCAGTGCGCAGAACGATTTCTCCTTCACGAGCACGCGAAGCCCGATGCGGAGATCTCGAAGAAAGGTGTCACTCATCACAATGTTCGTCCCAATACGGAATTGACGGAGATCGACGATCGAGAGGATTAGACGCGGCCGTAGAGAGCGGAGTTCTGCACGTGGAGGGCGGGCCTGTATGATGACCGGGCATTTGTAGGGCGGACTGGGTTCCAAGTCCGCCAGGCGGATTTGGAGATCAATCCGCCCTACGAGGATGAGAACTCACCTCCGCGCAGTAATCGGTTTCGTAACGCTCTTGGCGTCCTTCGGTCTGTCGTCGGGTCAATCACCGTCCGATTCCGGAACGATCCTCGTGTCCCTGATCGAACGTCCGATCGGCAAGGAGACGTACGAGCTTCGGGCCGACGCGGAAGGGTTCCTGTTCACGGGCGAGCTCGACCTGCTCGAGCGCGGCGGTGCCTTGAAGTTCAGCTCGTCACTCCGGCTCGCCGCCGATCTGTCACCGACACGATTCACGGCAAAAGGCCGGACCTACCGCTTCGTGAACTCCGACGCCGACGTCACGATTGAGAGCGGCGTGGCGCAGGTCCGTCATCTCGGCGCGACGACGAAGGTGACGTTGCCGCGCGAGTACTTCGCAGCGCTGAGCTACGCGCCGCTGTCGTCCCGCGCGCTCCTGATTCGCTATTGGGAACGTCACAAACGGCCGGCCACGATCGCCGTCGTGCCGGGACTGCCGACCCGCACGGTCCGCGTCGCCACACGCGGCACCGACACGGTCCAGGTTGGCGGGCGCGACGTACGGCTGCGCCGCTACACGGTCGATGGCGTCGTCTGGGGCCGGGAAACGGTGTGGCTCGACGATCGCGATCGACTCGCCGCGATCGTCACGCGCATTCACATTCTTCCGCTCGAAGGGATCCGTGACGATCTGAAAGACGCGCTGCCCGCGCTCCAACGCGTCGCGGTGCAGGATGCCGTACACGACCTGACGGCTCTGTTGACCCAAACGCCGCCGATCGCCGACGGCGCGTTCGCGCTGACCGGCGCGACGGTCATTGACGGCACGGGCCGCGCGGCGATGGACGATGCAACGATCGTCGTTCGTGACGGGCGGATCACGGCCGTCGGTCCGCGCGGTCAGATCGCGGTGCCGTCCGGAGTTCGCGCGATCGACGTGCGCGGCAAAACGATCGTCCCGGGCCTCTGGGACATGCACGCGCACGCGAGCCAGATTGAGTGGTTTCCGGCCTATCTCGCCGCCGGCGTCACGACGGTTCGCGACATGGGGGGCGAAGGCGGGTATCTGGTGGCAATGCGCGACGCGCTCGCGGCCAATCGCGGGCCGCGCCTGCTGCTGGCCGGGCTCGTCGATGGCGATACTCCCAACGCGTTCGGCAGCGTGACGGCTGGGACGCCGGAGGCCGGCCGTGCCGTCGTCGATCGGTATCACGCGGATCGGTTCGAGCAGATGAAGCTGTACTCGCTGCTCCAGCCCGACGTCGTCACCGCCATCGTGAACCGCGCACACGAGCTAGGCATGACGGTGACGGGGCATGTGCCGACCTCGCTCGGCATCCGGCGTGCCGTGGAGGCCGGTATGGATCACGTCGCGCACATGCCCGTCAGCGGCGATCCGCAGTCGCCGGACACGCGAGCGGTCATTGAGTTGCTCGCCAGGCGTCACGTCGTCGTCGATCCGACGCTGCCCTGGAACGAGCTGCTCGGCCGCGCCCCGGAAACGCCGGTGGAGGAGATCGAGCCCGGTCTCGCCCAACTTCCGCCGGCGCTGGTCATGAATTACCGCAGCGTGACGAACAACGTCGACGCCGCCACGGCGCGGTCGCGCACGGCTCGCACGCTCGTGACCGTGAAAGCGCTTCACGACGCCGGAGTGCCAATCGTCGCCGGCACCGACGGCGCGGTTCCGGGCTTCAGCGTGCTTCGATCGATCGAGCTCGCCGTCCAGGCCGGTCTCACGCCCATGGAGGCGCTCCGCACAGCCACGAGCGTCCCCGCGAAAGCCATGAATCTCGATTCGGAGGTCGGCACGATCGAGGCCGGCAAGCGCGCGGATCTCGTCGTCCTGGACGCGAATCCGGTGATCGACATCTCGAACATTCGCCGGATGCGGTGGGTGGTGGTGGGGGGACGGGTTAGAT
>JBLNGH010000549.1:0-17116 GCA_050264575.1 Acidobacteriota bacterium
TTGTCAGCAGCGGATGGGTGACATCGGTGAGCGGCTCCTGTTCGTAGACGTCAACGGCCGCCATCCCGGGCCGTCCGTTCTGGAGTGCCCGAACGAGCGCGTCAGGCTCGATCAGGCCGGCCCGGCTGGTGTTCACGAGGAGCGCTGTTGTCTTCATCCGCGCCAGGTCGGCGCCCGTGACGATATTCCGGGTTTCCGGCACCAGGCGCATGTGAAGCGACACGATGTCGCACGCTTCGTAGAAAGCCGCCTGGCTCGCCGCCACGGCATAGCCGTCGCGCATTGCCTGATTCCGAGATGCCTCCCGCGCCCACACCAGGACGTTCATCCCGAATGCCCTGCCGTACCCGGCGACCGTTCGTCCGATCCGGCCGTACCCATGGATACCGAGCGTCTTGCCTCTGAGCGTGTTGCCGACGCCAATTTGCCAGCGCCCGGCCCGCAGCGATTGCACCTGCTGCGGAATCTGGCGCATCCCCGCGAGGATGAGGCCCCACGTCAGCTCGGCCGCCGCGTACGACGGCGTGTCCGCATGCATGTTCGACGACACAATCACGCCGTGGCGCGTGCAGGCGTCGACATCGATGTGGGGATAGACGCTGCGCTGGCTGATGAGCCGCAGCTTGCCGAGCCTCTCGATCAACGGCGCCCGGATTTCGGTCCGTTCGCGAATGAGGACGAGCGCCTCGGTGTTCTTCAACCGATCGGCGAGCGCGTCGATTTCCCGGACGTGGTCGGTCCAGATTTCCACCTGATGTCCGCTCAGCTTCCGAAAGCAAGGCAGCGTCTTCAGGGTGTCGAAGTAGTCGTCGAGGATCGTGATGTTCATGTTTTACTGCGGCAGGTGCGACGTCCACCACTCGCGCGCGCGTGCCTCGGACCACGATTGCGGAAGTGAGATCGCGTCGAGGCGGTGCAGCAGATCGCGCGCTGATTTCGGACGCCGCTCGCGATCCTTGGCGAGGCAGGACAGGATCAGCGCGTCCAGATCCGGGGGAACCGGAATCTCGGTTTTCGAGGACGGCGGTGCCGGCGGTGTCTGCGCGTGCGCGAGCAGCAGGCCAATCGGCGTGTCGGCGGTGAACACGAGCTGACCGGTGAGCAGCCAGTACGCGACACATCCGGTCGAGTAAATGTCGGCGCGGCTGTCGACATCGGCGGCGCCCAGGGCCTGCTCCGGGGCGATGAAGGCAGGCGTTCCGCGAACGGCCGTCGCGACGGTGAGGTCGGTCCGGGTCTCGGACGACGGGTCCTGCACGGCCTTCGCGATGCCGAAATCGAGCACCTTGACGAAGTCGTCGTCTTCGCCGTAGCGGCAGAGAAAAACATTCGCGGGCTTGATGTCGCGATGCACCAGCCCGCGGGATTCGGCCTCGGACAACGAGTGACACATCTGGCGGAGGATGTGGACGACGCGTTCGGCGGGGATCGGCCCGAAACGTTTGATCAGCCTATCGGCATCGAGTCCGTCGAGCAGCTCCATCACGTAATAGAACGATCCCTCCGCCGCGACGCCGAAATCGAACAGCGTCACGGTGTGCGGCGATCGCAGCTGCGCGATGACCTGCGCTTCCCGCTCGAACCGCCGTCGCATCTCGTCCGGGATGCCGCCCCCATGTCCGGGCAGGGAGCGGATCAGTTTGATCGCCGCCGGCCGGGCCAGCAGGCGATGGCTGGCCCTCCACACTTCGCCCATGCCGCCGGCGCCCAATCGATCCTCGAGGCGGTAGCTGCCGAGCTCGCGAGCCCGCGTGACTTCGGTGCCCAGGTTGTAGACGACCCGGGCGCCGACGTAGGCCATGATCACGACGAGGATGTACGGGAACACGAACGCGAAGAAGATCAGGAAACCCGCGGGCGGCGGGACCAGCGGGAACAGCGACAGCGAGGTCAGCACCATCGCGGGCACTGCCGTGACGGAGAGCAGCGCGGCGATCAAGGCGTACCGAGGGGCGGTCGGCACGACGACGTTGAAGAGCAGCATCCACACGGCAACCCAGGACAGGCCGAGCCATGACTCACCGACGTTCAGCATCGGGGCGAGAAACTCCGCGGCCGCGATGCCGTAGCTGCAAATCACTTCGAAGACCAGCGCGAGAGCCGTGACCGTCGAAGGCCGCAATCGGGACGTGCGGATCGCCAGCGCCACCGCTATCGCTGTCGCGATCGAAATGACCCCGGGCGCCCAGTTCAACGGATGCTCGAAGAGGGCCCTCCGGAGGTCCGGAAAGATGAGCCGTGGGAAGAACGCCGCCATGAAGAACGTGAACGCGTAGAGCCAGCAGAGAATCTGCAGCCGGGCTGCCGCGCGATTCAGCAGGTCCGGCGGCAGCCCCGTGGTCGCGCGTTCGACGATTGACGCGCCGGTGCGGGAGGGAACGAACAGCGTCTGTCCATGGGGTGCCGGGCGCATGGCTGATGGAAGATAAGAGTAGCGGATCGCGTGGCATACTCTGCGACGCCGCACGTCGAGTCGTCACCTCATGGACATCCTGAACCACGCCACGGAAACCGGGATCGAGGACGCCGAGGACGCCCGGCTCCGGGAGGCGCGCACACACACAGCCCCGTGGAAGAAATGGGGCCCGTATCTGAGCGAGCGGCAGTGGGGCACCGTTCGCGAGGACTACAGCGAGACCGGCAACGCGTGGAACTACTTCACGCACGACCAGGCGCGATCGCGCGCCTATCGCTGGGGCGAAGACGGCCTTGGGGGCATCTCCGACGATCGGCAGCTGCTCTGCTTCGCGGTGGCGCTCTGGAACGGCCGCGATCCCATCCTGAAGGAGCGTCTGTTCGGCCTCACCAACGAGGAGGGCAATCACGGCGAGGACGTGAAGGAGTATTACTTCTACCTCGACAGCACGCCGACGCACTCGTACATGAAGTACCTGTACAAGTACCCGCAGGCGGCGTACCCGTACTCCGATCTCGTCCTCACCAACCGCAAGCGAAACCGGTTCGAGCTGGAATACGAGCTGCTCGACACGGGCGTCTTCGACACGGACCGCTACTTCGACGTGTTCGTCGAGTACGCGAAGGAAGCGCCTGAAGAGATCCTGATTCGCATCAGCGTCTGCAACCGCGGACCGGAGGCGGCCGTTCTGCATCTGCTGCCGACGTTGTGGTTCCGCAACACCTGGTCGTGGTCCCGCGAGCCGGGTCCGAAGCCGGTGCTGAGCGGGCGCGGACCGCAGTCGATCCTGGCCTCGCACCCCGTGCTCGGCGATCGCTATCTCGTGTGCGATCGCGCCGTACCGGTCCTCTTTACGGAGAACGAGACGAACCAGGCGCGCGTTTTTGGCAGATCGAACGCCTCGCCCTGCGTGAAGGACAGCATCAACGACTGCATCGTGAACGGGAGGCGCGACGCGGTGTCGCCGGACCGAAAGGGCACGAAAGCTGCGGCGCACTATGCGCTGACGGTGCCGCCCGGCGTCACGCAGGTCGTCCAGCTTCGGCTCGGCGAACGTGAGTGGGCATCACCGGATCAGGCCTTCGGCCGATCGTTCGATGCGATGTTCAACACGCGAATCACTGAGGCCGACAGGTTCTACGCCGCGGTGATTCCGCCGGCACTCGATGGCGACTCCTACCTCGTCATGCGTCAGGCGCTGGCGGGGATGTTGTGGAGCAAGCAGTTCTATTACTACCCTGTGCACAAGTGGCTCCACGACGACAACCCCCCGCCCGATAGTTCGCGTCGCGTGCCACGGCGCAACGAGCAGTGGTTCCATCTCGAGAGCGCCGACATCATCTCGATGCCGGACAAATGGGAGTATCCGTGGTTCGCCGCATGGGACCTGGCGTTCCACTGCATGGTGATCGCACGCGTGGATCTCGATTTCGCCAAAGATCAGCTGCGCCTGATGACGAACCAGGTGTATCTGCATCCAAACGGCCAGATGCCCGCGTACGAGTGGAATTTCAGCGACGTCAACCCGCCGGTGCACTGCAAGGCCGTGTGGCAGATCTATCTCCTAGACAAGGCGTTCACAGGCCAGGCCGATCGCGCATTTCTCGAGAGCCAGTTCCAGAAGCTGCTCATGAATTTCACCTGGTGGGTCAACCGCAAGGACGAGGCGGGCAGGAACGTGTTCGCCGGCGGGTTCCTCGGGTTGGACAACATCGGCGTGTTCGATCGGAGCTCACCGCTGCCGACGGGCGGCACGATCGAACAGGCGGACGGCACCAGCTGGATGGCGATGTTCTGCCTCGACATGCTGACGATCGCGCTCGAACTCGCGCTCGAGAACCCGGTCTACGAAGAGCTGGCCTGCAAGTTCTTCGAGCATTTTGTGCACATCGCCGCGGCGATGGATCGGATCGGGCACAACCAGGACGAGCTGTGGGACGAAGACGACGGGTTCTTCTACGACGTGCTCCGCCTGCCGCAGGGCCAGGCCCTCCGTCTGAAAGTGCGATCGATGGTCGGGTTGATCCCGCTCTTCGCGGCCGCAGTGTTCGAACGCGCGGTGCTCGAACAGCTGCCCTCCTTCGCCGCGCGTGTGGCGTATTTCGTCAGCGAGTACTCGGGCCTGCTGAAGAACGTCACCGACGTCACGAAGCTCGGCGTGGGCGGCCGTCATCTGCTGTCGCCGGTGAACGAACAGAAGCTGGGTCGGATTCTGGCGCGGATGCTGGACGAATCGGAGTTTCTCGGCGAGTACGGGGTCCGTGCGCTGTCGCGGCGCCACAAGGACCATCCGTACGTGTTCACGGTCGGCGGCAACGAGTACCGCGTGACGTATGAGCCGGCGGAATCGTCAACGGGTCTCTTCGGCGGAAACTCCAACTGGCGCGGCCCGATCTGGATGCCGGTCAACCAGCTGCTGATCCAGTCGCTTCGAAAGATGTACTCGTACTACGGCAATGAGTTCACGGTCGAATGTCCGACAGGATCCGGCACGAAGATGAACCTGTGGCAGGTCGCCGACGAGCTCGCGCGCCGGGTGTGCAACATCTTTCTGCGAGATCGGCACGAGCGGCGGCCGGTATACGGCTCGTCAGAGAAGTTCCAGTCCGATCCGCACTGGCGCGATCTGATCCTGTTCTACGAGTACTTTCACGGCGACCTGGGCGCCGGGATTGGCGCCAGTCACCAGACGGGGTGGACCGGACTCGTCGCGTGGCTCCTCAAGTCGCGAGTCGTCCTGAAGCCGGACGAGGTTCTGGAAAAAGGGTTCGACGCGGTCGCGTTGAAGATCGTGCGTTCCTATTAATGCCGGGCGGGCCAAAGCCCGCCCTCTACATAGGTCTGATAATCGGCCAGGGCGCCGCCGCGCGGCTTGCCTCGGGGTCGGTTCGGCTCGGGTCGGTGTTTCTTCGGCGCCTATCGCCCTCAGCAACACTGCATCCAGGCAAGCGGCAGAAGATACCAGAAAACCACTGTGAACAGCGGCGTTGCGCCCATGGTCTGGCGGACGGTCCCGCGGGAACGAGGGAGCCGCTCGTCGTTCCGCGCTACCGAGAGAAGCCATCAGTGCAGTGGCCGGACCGTCCTGCGAAAAGAATAGGGAGGCGGAAGCTGCCCGGTCTATCCGGGAAAACCTGTATTTTTCGAGGCGCGGGCCGGCAGTAGCATAACGTCGTGACACCGACGACCGGCCGTCTGAGCCTGCGCGTGCTCCTTCTCCTGGGCTTCGCGGGCATCTTCCTGCTATGGCTCGTGTCGGCGTACGCGCTGGTCCAGCGAATGGTGGAAGCAGACAGTCGCGGTGCCGCCATTCGGTCTCGGTTTCTTCGTAACGAACAACTGCTCTCCACCGTTCGTGCGCAAACGCTGTTGAGTTCCGTCTACCTACGCGATGCCGTGTTCGACACCACGACTGCGCCCGTCACCGACTACCAGCTTCAGCTCCATCGGATTCGGGAGGACGTCGAGCACGCGCTGGTCGAATATGTCCCGCGCGTGGATTCCGAGCTGGAGCGCGTCCAATGGGCAGAACTCCAGAAAGAGCTCGCTCAGTACTGGAATTCGCTGATGCCGGTGCTGGCGCTCGAACGAACGCCCAGCGCCCACGATGCGCGTCGCGTCCTTCGCGACGAGATCATTCCGAAACGGGAGACGATCATCCGGATTTCCGACGGCATTCACACGGTCAACCAGCATGCGTTCGAACAAGAGCAGGCGGAGCTGGCGGCGCTCCGGCAGGGATTGCGCCGCCGTGTCTTGCAGACGAGCACCATCACGGTGTTTCTCGGACTTGGGATTGCGTTCCTTGCCACGCGGTACGCGGGACGTCTGGAGTCGAGAATTCGCGAGCAGCACACTCAGGAGCTGCATCAAAAGCACGAGCTCGAGCGGCTCTCCTCGCAGTTGATGCAGGCTCAGGAAGAGGAGCGGCGCCGCATTGCGCGGGAGTTACACGACGAGATTGGCCAGGCGTTGACGGCGCTGAAGCTCGAGCTGGCCATCGTCGAGCGGAGCGCTCCAGCCCCCGCGGCTGCCGGTCTGAGCGAGGCACGCACGATCACCGATCGTGCGCTCCAGTCCGTGCGGGACATGTCACAACTCCTCCATCCCTCGATGCTCGATGACCTCGGCCTACCGGACACGGCCACCTGGTACTTGCGCGGGTTTTCGCGACGCACCGGCATTACGAGCGAACTCGTCGTCGAGCGCCTGGAGAGGCGGCTGGATCCGGACGTTGAAAGCTGCACGTACCGGATTATTCAGGAGGCGCTGACGAACGTCGCCAGACATGCAGAGGCGTCACAGTGTCGTGTCGAAATCGCCCGCACGGATGCCGCCCTGCGGATTCGAATCGAGGACAATGGAAAGGGATTCGATGAAGCCTCGGACCCGGCGCCGGCTGCGCGCGGACTTGGTCTCGTGGGCGTGCGCGAACGGGTCGCGCGGCTCGGTGGCACGTTTCGGGTCGAGAGCCGGCTTGGCATCGGCACGAGCCTCATGGTGGAGTTACCCGTCCCGGAGGTTCAGGCGCTATGAGTAACCTGCGTATCCTCATTGCGGACGACCACACGCTGGTCCGGCACGGACTCCGCAAGATTCTGGAAACCCAACCCGATTGGGAGGTCATCGCCGAGGCGGGTGACGGCCGCGAGGCCATTCGTCAGACCGTGGAGCAACAGCCTGATGTCGTCATTGTCGATATCGCCATGCCGAGACTGAACGGTGTCGAAGCCGTGCAACAGATCGTCAGAAAGGCGCCGGGGACGCGCGTGCTCGTTCTGAGCATGTACGTCGACGAAGCGTACGTCACGCGGGCTGTCCGCGCCGGCGCGCTCGGGTACCTCTTGAAGGACTCGGCTGATATCGATCTCATCCGCGCCGTGACCGCCGTTTCACAGGGCAAATCCTTTTTCAGCCCGGCGGTTGCGAAGATCATCCTCGATGAGTACGGGCGTCAGATTGCCGAGCGGGCCGTCACCGACCGGTACGACACGTTATCGGAACGGGAGCGCGAAGTGTTCCAGCTTGTCGCTGAAGGCCTGAGCAACAAGGAAGTCGCGGACCTGCTGCACATCAGTCCCGCGACGGTCGAAACCCACCGCGCGCACTTGATGGAGAAACTCGCCATTCACAGCACCGCCGAACTCGTGCTCTGTGCGGTTCGAAAGGGCGTCATTCGTTAGGGTGTCACAGGCTGCCGGCCTGGCGGCAAGGGATGGTTCTTCATCATCTCGGACTGGCCGTTCGCGATAAACGCGCTGACGACTTCTGCATGGGCGTGTAACAGCTTGACGACGTACGGGTCTTGTGACGTCTCGACCACCCGCACGCCGCCGGCCGTCAGGTCGTGCCGGGCCTCAATCCGGTCTGCGTACCGAAACAGTTCCGCAAACAGCGGATCGCGCTGATGGATCGCGCGCCGTTCTTTTACGCGCGCGAGCATCGCCGCAACGTGCGTCTGCAGCAGACGTGTGACCTCCGGATTCGTCGACTCGGTGACTGTTTCGACACCGTCCGGTCGCATGACGACTTGTCGCTTGATTTCAGTGCGATGATCGAACAGCTGGTGGAACACCTGCATGTCCGCGGCTTGGGCGCCATCGCCCATCATGCCGCGGCCGGCGCGTCCGCCTTGGCCGAAGGCAGGCGCGACCGTGATCAGCACGATCAGCAGCGTATAGACGGGACCTGATGTTCGGAGCAGTGGCCTACTCATGATCGCCTCCCCGTCCAGTGAACCCGTCAAGACAAACTGCTGTCGACGGTCGACGGTGGTTTCGCCCGACGCAGTGCCGATGTCAGTCGTCGGCTGCGCGGCTGGCGAGACCTACTCGTTGGAGCCAAACCCTGCTGAAAAGGTTCGCGCGACCCAATACGCCACCTGTCAGCGCTGGTTCAGGAACGTCTGAATAGCAGCCTTGACGGACGCCGCAAGCGACGCGGGCACCTCCGGCGTCGGCAGCTGCCGGCACATCGCGAGCGTGCGCTTCAGGGATTCGCAGGCGCGGCGACAGTCACGGCATTGCGCGAGATGGGCCTCCATCGCCGCGCAGACGCCCGGATCGATCTCACCTTCGAGGTGTCGTGAGAAGAGCGTCAGCACATCGGGGCACATCGAGGTGCGCAGTGCCTCGACTGCCGGGCCGCCCAACATCGGAGCCAGGTCCTTGCGAACTGCCAGCCTCGCGCGATGCAGCCGACTCTTGACGGCATCGACGCTGATTCCCAGAATCCTGGCCACTTCCGGTGCCGACAGACCTTCGACGTCGCGCAGCACGAGCACCTCGCGCTGCGGCGGATCCAGGGCGTCGACGGCACGCGTCAGCGCGGCCGCGAGTTCCCGATTGGTGGCCGTCTGTTCCGGGGTCGGCGCTGGATCGGCGAGGTGTTGCGCGGCGTCATTTCCGGACGCGTCGATCGACTCTTCTCGCGCCGGAGCGAACTTGCTACGGCGACGCTTCTTGATGCAGAACCGGCGGGCGATCGTGTAGAGCCAGCTGGAGACCGAGGAGTCGCCGCGAAAGGCGCGGACCGACTGAGCCATCGAGATGAGGCTCTCCTGCGCGACGTCGCCGGCATCCTCGACATTGCCGCACATCCGAAGGCCAAACCGATAGAGATGCGGCTGATACCGGACGAGCAACGCCTCGAGCGCTGCGGCGTCCCCTCGGCGCGCTGACGCCAAAAGCTCCTCATCGGTCGGCGAGCGGGCGGCGGTTCCGGCCGGAATCTCTGCCCCCATCGTCGAGATTGTCACACGGTCCAGCACTCCCGCCCGCTGAACCCTTTGCACGCCGGCGGGCTCTTACAGGCGTGGTCGCGAGGCGAGGAGATGACACCGTGACGGGCGTGCGCCAACCCAGACAACACACGCTCCCCCTGCTGTTCGTCGCCTTCGTAACCGGTGTCGCGCCCGCGCTGGCGCAGACGCCTTTGACGCTCGAGGATGCGATGAAACGCGCTCAAGGCGAAACCGCCGGCGCACGGGCGCTCGCGTCGGCAGTCGACGAAGCGGACGCGCGCATCCAGCGGGCACAGTCTGGATATTGGCCTCGAGTCGACGTGACCGAGACGGTGGAACGCGGCGATCACCCGGTATTTGTCTTCAGCTCCCTGCTCTCGCAGCGGCAGTTCACGGCCGCCAACTTCGCGCTGCCCGCGCTCAACCATCCGGCGCCTGTCACCAACACCCGCACGGCCGTCGCCATCGATCAGGCGGTCTTCGACGCGGGATTGACCCGCCTCGGCGTAGAGGCCGCAAGGTTGGACCGCGACTTGGCCACTGCGACCCGGGACGCTGCCCGGCAGGACCTGGCATTCCAGGCGGCGCAGGCGTTCGTGCGCGTGCTGCAGCTCGAGGCCACGGTGCGAGCGACCGACGCCGCCGTCGCGGCGGCTGAGAGTGATCGACAACGTGCTCGAGCACGTGGCGACGGCGGCCTCGTCACCGAGGCCGACGTCCTTGCGGTCGACGTGCACCTGGCCGACATGCGTCAGCGGCAGATCGCGGCTGCCGGCGACCTCGCGGTGGCGCGCATACAGCTGGCCGACGCCGTGGGCTTGCCGCTCACCGCCTCGGTGGTCCCCCTGCGTCCTGCGCCGCGTCCGGCGTCTGCCGACGGAGACGCGCTCGTTGGGGAAGCACTCATGACGCACCCGCAGCTTCGCCAGGCAAACGTCCACCTTCAATTGGCCGACAACGGACGCCGCACTGCTCGTGCCGCCCTGTTGCCAACGGTGGGCCTGCACGGAGGCTGGGAGTTCAACGGCGCGACGCTGGGCGCCCAGGAATCGAGCTGGGTGATTGGCGCGGACGTCCGCGTGAATTTATTCCGGGGGTTCGCCGACGCGGCGCGCATGGCGGAGGCGAATTACGCGCACGTCCGCGCGAGCGCCGAGAGCGAGCGCGTGCAGCGCCGCGTCGAGGTGGATGTGCGCGGAGCGCTCGCACAATTGGCAGCCGCGCGCGCACGAGAGGACGCGGGCAAGGCGGCACTGATCCAGGCCCGCGAGTCGCAGCGCATCATCCGGGACCGCTACGACAGCGGCCTGGCGACCGTCACCGAGGTCCTCCGCGCGGCCGAAGCGGCGCTGGACGCCGAATCGCGCGCGACCGCGGCGGAAATGGACGTCATTCTTCAAACCGTCGCGCTCGATCGCGCGCGGGGGCGGCTGTAGCGACCCATGACGCGAGGAGTGAAGACCTAAAGGCCATGAAGCGACCGACTGGCATTCTCGCGCTCGTCCTTGCGGCCGGTGGTCTGTCCGCCTGCGGTGAGAGCGATCATGCGCCGACGTCGAAGACGCAAGCGCCGATTGCAGTCACTGTCCTTCATGTCGCCGCGGTCGACACCACTGAACGGCTGGAAGCCGGCGGCGTCGTGGAGGCACAGGAATCAGCGTCCGTGTCGAGCCGAATCGTCGCGACGATTGCCGGAGTGCGCGTGAAAGCCGGCGATCGCGTTCGACGGGGTGATGTCCTGGTTAAGCTCGATGCGGGGGATGTCGCCGAGCACACAGGCGAGGCGCGCGCGAGCGCTCTCGCCGCGGAGAAAGCGCTTATGCAGGCCCGCACGGCAGAGACCGCGGCCGAGGCGGAGCACCGGCTGGCTGCGGCCTGGCAGACGCGTATCGCCGCGCTGCACGCACGGAAGTCCGCCACGGATCAGGAACGTGACGAGGCCGAGGCCCGCCTGACGGCGGCTGCCGCGCGGCTCGCGGGCGCTCAGGCGGGCATCGAAGCAGCGGACGCGCATCTGGCGTCTGCACGCAGTGCCCTCGGCGTCGCGGCGGCGACCGAGTCGTTTGCAACGCTGCGAGCACCATTCGCAGGATTGATCACCGAGCGTCTCAGCGATCCCGGCAATCTCGCGGCGCCGGGAGTCCCGCTCCTGACGATCGAGGCTGATGGGCCGCGGCAGGTCGTGCTGCGTGTGGATGAAGCGCGCGCCGGCTACGTGCACCCGGGCGACCGCGTGACCATCCAGATCGACGCGTTCGATGAACGCGACGCGAATGACAAGCAGCTTGAAGGCACCGTCGCCGAAGTGGCTCGCGCCGTTGGAGTGGATCAACGGACATTCACGGTCAAGGTCAGGGTTCCCCCGACGGTGACTGCGCGCTCGGGCAGCTTCGCACGAGTCATATTCCGGGGCGCTTCCCGCCGTGCGCTGCTCGTCCCCGCACACGCGATTCGGCGCCAGGGCCAGGTGTCGTCGGTCTATGTCGTGCAGGACGGCGTTGCGAGACTGCGCCTCATCCAGATCGGGGCCTCGTCGTCAGAGGGCGTTGAGGTGCTCGCCGGTCTCGACGCCGGCGAAACGATTGTCGCGTCGCCACTCCCGGGCCTGGTGGATGGGGCCGCGGTCACGGTCGACGACCGTCCTGCTCACGTGAAAGGCGCGTTATGACCCCGCGCCTCGGTCTTGCCGGACGGCTCGCGGCCACCTTCATCCGCTCAAAGCTGACACCGCTGCTGATCGTCGGATCAGTCGCACTGGGCGGCATGGCGATCGTGGCACTCCCGCGCGAGGAGGAACCGCAAATCATCGTGCCGATGGCGGACGTGTTCGTGTCACTCCCGGGCGCGTCGCCAGCGGAAGTGGAACAGCGCGTCACACGCCCGATGGAGAGGCTGCTCTGGGAGGTGCCCGGCGTCGAGTACCTCTACTCGACGTCGAGTCCCGGTCAGTCGATGGTGATCGTTCGTTTTTTCGTCGGCGAGGACGAAGAACGCGCGCTCGTGCGTCTGAACCAGAAGCTGCAGGCGAACTTCGATCGGATCCCTCCCGGCGCGTCGCCGCCCATCGTCAAGCCGCGCTCGATTGACGACGTTCCGATCGTGGCGGTGACGCTGTGGGGCGACGGCTATGAGGACGATGTGCTTCGCGGCGTTGCGGCCCAGCTTCGCGAGGCGCTGGCCGAAGTGCCCGACGTCTCGGAAGTGACGGTGCTTGGCGGGCGGGCACGCGAAATCAGCGTCCAAATCGATCCGGCCCGGATCGCCGCCGCTGCGATTGACCCGGTGCAGCTGTCGCGGACACTTCAAGCCGCCAATGCCAGGTCGACCGGAGTCGGGACCGTATCGGGCGGGGGCGTCGCGCGTCTGGAGACAGGTCGTCACGTGGAGACGGTCGGCGCGTTGCGCGACGTCGTGGTCTCCACGGACCACGGGCGGTCGATCCGGCTCGGCGACGTCGCACAGGTCACGGACGGCGAGGCGCCGCCGACGTCTTACGTCCGCTTCCACTCGCGGGACGGCGAGTCATATCCCGCCGTGACCCTTGCGGTGGCAAAGCGCAAAGGCGCGAACGCTATCACAGTGGCGCATCAGATCGAGGCCAAGCTTGCCGCTGTGCGGCCGGTCCTGTTGCCCGGCAATTTGAATGTCACCGTCACGCGGGACTATGGTGCGACGGCGGCCGAGAAGTCGAACGAGCTCCTCTACCACATGTTCCTCGCGGTGGTGTCGGTCTCCATTCTCATCGCGCTGGCGCTCGGCCGCAGAGAAGCGGTCGTCGTGTTGATTGCAATACCGGTGACGCTCGCGCTCACGCTGTTCGCGTTCTCGGTTTACGGCTACACGCTCAACCGCATCACGCTCTTCGCTTTGATCTTCTCCATCGGAATCCTCGTCGACGATGCGATCGTGGTGGTGGAAAACATCGTCCGGCACGCGCGCATGCGCGCCGACGGCGGTTCACCCCTTGTCGAGCTTGCCGTTCGGGCCGTTGACGAAGTCGGAAATCCCACGATCCTGGCGACCCTGACCGTAGTCGCGGCTATTCTGCCGATGGCCTTTGTCGGCGGACTGATGGGTCCCTACATGCGCCCGATTCCGGTGGGCGCATCGGCCGCGATGCTGTTCTCGCTGGCGGCCGCGTTCATCGTGACACCGTGGGCTGCCGTTCGCCTGCTTCGGACCGCGACCGCTCACGTGCACGCGCGGGAGGGCTGGGCGACGCGGGTCTATCGCCGGGCCATGACGCGACTCATCAGCCACGGCCGCGTCCGGCTCGCATTTCTCGCCGGCGTCTCGCTGCTGCTGCTGGCGTCGATGGCGCTCGTGCCGCTCAAGCTCGTCACCGTGAAGATGTTGCCGTTCGACAACAAGAGCGAGTTCCAGGTGATCGTCGATCTGCCCGAGGGCACGGCGCTGGAACAGACGGCTCGCGTCTCGGCAGAGCTGGCGCGTGAAGCCCTGAAGGATGCCGCCGTCGTCAACGTTCAGAGTTACGTCGGCCTCTCATCGCCTTACAACTTCAACGGCCTGGTTCGCCGCTATTTCCTCCGACGCGCACCGCATCTCGCCGACCTGCAGGTGAATCTCCTGCCGAGGGCCGATCGCCGCGAGCAAAGCCATGAGATCGCGAAGCGTGTCCGGGTGCGCCTCCTCCCGATCGCGCGACGGTTCAACGCCACGATTCAGGTGGCCGAGGTACCACCGGGGCCGCCGGTGCTGCAGACGCTGGTCGCCGAAATCTACGGCCCCGATCCGTCGCGCCGGCTGGAGCTCGCCGGTCAGGTGAAATCGATACTCGAGCGCGCGCCGGGAGTCGTCGACGTCGACTGGTACGTTGCGGCGCCTCAACAGAAGACGTCGCTGGTGGTGGACGAGGCGCGCGCGAGCGCGGCGGCCGTCCCGGCCTCCGAGGTGTCCGCCGCGGTGAACATGGCTACCGAGGGCCGAACCGTCGGCCTGCTCCACGACCAGGAGGCGCGTGAGGATGTCCCGATTGTTCTGCGTCTGCCGCGCGCGACGCAGGGGTCGCTGGCGGCGGTGCGCGCGCTGCGCCTGGGGCCGAACCTCGTCGCCGTCGGAGAGCTGACGCGCGAAGAAACGCGCACGGAAGCAGACAGCGTGTACCACAAGAATCTGCAGCCCGTGACGTACGTGACAGGCGACCTCGCCGGTGCAGCCGAAAGTCCGGTCTACGCAATTTTGCGCATGAACGACGTCATCTCGAACGTCGCCATGCCCGAAGGGTACGCATTCGAGATCTACAACACGCGCCAGCCGTTCGATACGACGAGGTACGCGATGAAGTGGGACGGCGAATGGCACATCACCTATGAGGTGTTCCGCGATCTCGGCGTGGCGTTCGTCGCCGTGCTGGTTCTCATCTACATCCTTGTCGTCTGGTGGTTCGAAGCCTTCGGCGCGCCGCTGACGATCATGGCCGCGATCCCGTTTTCGCTCGTGGGCATCCTGCCCGCGCATGCGGCAATGGGTGCGTTCTTCACGGCCACCTCCATGATCGGCTTCATCGCCGGCGCCGGCATTGTCGTGCGAAATTCGATCATTCTCGTGGACTTCATCGAGATGCGACTGCGCGAGGGGATGCCGCTTGCCGAGGCGGTGGTGGACGCCGGCGCCGTTCGCTTCCGTCCGATGGCGCTCACGGCGGCCGCGGTGATCGTCGGATCGGCGGTCATTCTCTTCGATCCGATCTTCCAGGGGTTGGCGATTTCCTTGATGGCAGGCGAGGTGGCATCGCTGCTGCTCTCCCGTGTCACGGTTCCCGTGCTCTATTTCATGAGTCACCAGCGACGGCCACACGCGGCGCCCTCTGCCCAGCCGTCGCCAGCAGGAGCGCTGTCATGACCGCCCTGTCCAGGAACTCGCGCGTGCTCGTCGCGGCGGACTTCGACGACGCGTCGGGATCGGCGTTGAAGATGGCCGGAGCGCTCGCCGCCGCTGGAGACGTTGATCTCACCGTGTTCCACGCGACAACGTTCGAGGCACCCACGTATTTCACCGCAGCGCAGATCGGTGCGATCGAAGCCGAACGCGAGCAGAGCCGTGCCGACATCGCGAACCGGCTCGGCGCGTTTGTGAGGCAGCACATCCGGAGTGCCGTCCGCGTGGTCGTTGGGGAAGGTCCGCCGCAGGACGCGATTCTGCGGATAGCGGGCTCATTCGATCTGATTGTGGTCGGCACCCACCGGCTACACGGTCCGCGGCGATGGTGGTTGGGCTCCGTGGCGGAGGCAGTCGTCCGGCAGTCACCGCGTCCGGTGCTCGTGGTGCCTGCCGGCGCCGCCGTGCCCGAGACACGGGACGCTCCCACCATCCTCGCCGCCGGAGGGCATGACGCCACTGTCGACGCGTGGGTCGATGCCCTCAGGACCGCATTCGGAGGCAAAGTTGTTCGGTCGCCGAATATCGACCAATGCGCGCCGGATCGCGTCCGGAACGCGGATCTGATCGTGTTGTCCATGCCGGCCGAGATCGGCACGCCCGCGCAATTCGGTGCGATTGTGCAGGTGCTGAAGGAGTGTGTGCGACCGGTGCTGTTCGTGCCGTGTCCGGCCGGAATCGTCGAAAGGAGCTCGTCATGACAGTCGAACGTGCGCTTCGTTTGATCGCGGGGGGGTTCGTGACGCTGAGCGTGCTGCTGGGGATCTACGTGAACGTGAACTTCCTGTGGTTCACGCTGTTCGTCGGCCTGAACCTGTTCCAGTCGGCGTTTACGAACTGGTGCCCGATGATGGCAATCCTGCGGAAGGTCGGCCTCCCCGACGCGATCCGCTCGGGCACGTCAGCCGCAAGCGTGCGCTAGAGCCGCTCCCATCGGTTCTGGCGAGCCTCCTGGGCGTGCGGACGTCGAACCATGTGGCGCCCCCGAACCCGTTTCTCTTCTCGCGGCTCCTACAAACAGGTGTGGAGCCGATCGTCAAGGAGTTGAGTCATGCGATTCGTTCGCGACAAGGAAGCCCAGGCCCTGCGAGCCCATTTCGCCAAGAACTTGGCAGGGCCCGTCACGCTCGAGTTGTTCATCGAGCCGAAGTCCGCCATCATCGTGCCTGGCCAGCCGGACTGCGAATTCTGTGACGAGACCCGCTCGCTTCTCGAGGATGTCGCGTCTCTGTCCGACCTGATCACTCTGACCGTTCACGACGTGCGCACGGCGTCCGAGCTGGCGCGCGACAGGGGTGTCAGCCGCGTACCAACACTGGTGTTGCGTGGAGCTGCACGAGGCGTAGTGCGGTACGTCGGGATCCCGGCAGGCCTCGAGTTCGGGACGCTGCTCGAGGATCTTGCCGCGGTGTCCCGCGGGATCACCACCTTGCGGAACGAGAGTCGAGCGAAACTGGCGACACTGAGAAAGCCTGTTCACGTACGCGTATTCGTGACGCCGACGTGTCCGTACTGCCCGACGATCGCCAGCCTGGCCCATCAGGCGGCCGTCGAGAGCTCCAACGTTACGGCGGACGTCATCGAAATCAGCGAGTTTCCGGATCTCGCGACGCAGTACCACGTGCGAGGCGTACCGAAGATCGTGCTGAATGACACCGTGCAGCTCGTCGGCGCTCAGTCGGAGGCTGCGTTGGTGGACGCAATGCTCGTGGCTGCGGCCTGACGCAGAGCTCGGGTCCGCAGCCCGGGTATCGACGTCATGGCAACCGCAGGAACAGGAGGAACATCATGGCATTACTCAAACAGCTGTCAGTCGGCGCGGCGGCCGCGAAGGGGGACGCCGTAGAAATTCCCGGTTCCCGGGTCACGATGGACGCCGAGCCTGTCCTCATTGCGAAGCAGATCAAGAAGGGCGACACGACGTGGATGCTCCGTGATGCGTCCGGACGGCCGCTGTGGAGTGGCCGAGCACAGTGACGGGTGTGGCGAGTGTGCATGAAGGGCCGACAGACACCCAATCAGTCGCTTCGTCAGCCATCCACGTCCGTCGCTGAAGGGGA
>JBLNGH010000550.1:0-10864 GCA_050264575.1 Acidobacteriota bacterium
GCTCGCCGCGCCGGCCTTCTCGCAAAAGGCCCAGGACACCAAAAGCAAAGACAACAGAGACGAGGTGGAGCTCGTCCAGAAATCGATGGACGTCCTTCGCGATCTCACGAAGGTTCCCGAAGAGGGCATTCCTCGCGATCTGTTGAACCGCGCGGAAGGGATCGTCGTCATTCCGTCGCTCGTGAAGGGCGGCTTCATTGTCGGCGCCAAGCACGGCAAGGGTCTGATGAGCTCCAAGACGTCATCGGGCTGGTCGGCACCGGCGGTCGTCAAGATGACCGGCGGCAGCATCGGCTGGCAGATCGGCGTCGAATCGGTCGACCTCGTGCTGCTGGTCATGAACAAGAACGGCATCGATCAACTGCTGCAGGACCAGTTCACGATCGGCGGCGACCTGTCGGTGGCCGCGGGCCCGGTGGGCCGCAACGCATCGGCCGGCACCAACGCGCAGGCGAACGCCGGCCTCCTCGCCTACTCGCGCGCGAAGGGACTCTTCGCGGGCGCGACGCTCGAGGGCGCGGCCCTGCACAGCGATAACGACGACAACGAGGCGATGTACGGCCGCGAGATCGGCGTGAAGGAAATCGTCCGCGACAACGCGCCGAACACCAGAGGGCCGGCAATCGTCGCGACCTGGCAGAACTTTCTCGGGAGTCTGACCGGAAAGTAAGGCTGGAGGCTTTCAAGCTTCAGCGTAGCTGGCTGCGAAGCAGCCACTACGCTGAAGGAAGAGCAACCTGCAGGATGGCGTCGCGATTCGGCTCGCCGCCCAGCAGCAGCTCGCCGCCGCAGCGGCGCAGAACATTCTCGAGCGCTGACGAGCCCTTCGCCGGTTGCACGCCGTAGCCCGAGGCGGTTGCGGCGAGCACCGCGCGAGGGGCCCCATCGCTGGTGTGATCGACCACCGACGTCCACAGCAGGACGGACCCGCCCATCGTCAGCGCGTCACGCGCGGAGAACACGAGAGCCGTGATCAGCTGATCCAGATCGTCCTCGCCGATCGCGAGCGTGCTTCCCTGACCGAGCGCAATCCTGAGCTCGATGTCGCCGCCGACGAGCCGGGCGAGCGTCGGTTCGGCGCGCTTGACGATGTCGTTGAGCTCGATCTGGGCGACCGGCCGTGCCTGACGCCGGCTGAACGTCAGCAGCTGACGGAGCAGGCTGGTCGCGCGGCCCGACTGCTTGAGAATCGCCTCGGCCTCGGCGCGGCGTGGATCGGATTTGTCGAACGTCTGGAGCAGCCTGCCGGCCAGTTGATCGACCGACGACACCAGCGATTCGATCTCGGGCGCCATCGCGGTGCCGAGCTTGCCGACTTCTTCGACACGGCTTGCCACACGCCGCGTTTCGGCGGCCGCGAGCGGACCGGCGGATTCGGCCGGCGGCATCGCAGCGGGGCGCGCGCGCAGCGACTCCGTCTCTTCCGCCAGTTGGCGTGCCTGATCTTTCGACTCGCGGAGCTGTCCTTCGAGCGTGCGATAGTTCGCGGCGAGCCGCGCGTGCTCTGAACGCAGGTCCTGCAGCGCGGATTCGAGCCGGCGGCGTTCCTGATCGTTGGACAGGCCGCCGCGGGTGCGCTGCTCGAGCTCCTCGCGCTCGCTCTCCCAGTTGGCGCGCTCCTGGTCGTGTTCTTCCGTGAGGCGGCGCAGTTCGGTGCGCGCGTCCTTCGCCGCCTTTTCGAGATCCTTCAACACCCGGGCGCGCGCGTCGAAGTCGGCGCGAGTCTTGTCGGCCTCGGCTCTCGCCTCTTCGGCCTCTTCGCGAACACGCTCGACTTCGGCTTTCGCCTGCTCGACTTCCCGGCGGGCGCGCTCGGACAGGCTCCGCGCCCGTTCGAGCTCGACTCGTGCGGCTTCCTGGGCTTCGTCTCTCGCCTGCTCCACCGACTGGCCGGCGGCCGACTGAAGCTCGGAGATCTGCTGTGTGAGCTGCCGTCTGGCTTCCTCCCACACCGCTTCCTTGGAGGACTCCGTCGACGACACGTCGCGCAATTCCGCATGTGCCGCCTGCAGCGCCGTGGCGAGACCGACGCGCGCGTCGTTCGACGCCTCCAGCTCCCTCGTCCGCGCCTCGAGCTCAGACTCGAGCTGCCGCCGCGTTTCTTCCCACTCGGACTCCCTCGACGAGTCGACTGACTTGAGCGCCTTCAGCTCGACGCGGGCTGCCTTGAGCTCCTCCTCGATTTTTCGCGTGCCGCCGACGACGGCTTGCAACGTCTTGATGCGCACCTCGAGCTCTTTGCGCGTGGTTTCCCAGGCGGTGCGCTCGACCGTGTAGGCGTCCGTGGCGGCGCCGAATTTCTTGCGCGCGTCGTTCAGCGCGCTCTCGAGCTCGATCTTGCTGCGGCCGCCCGACTCCACCTGTTCGAGCCGCGCTTCGAGTTCCCTCCGCGTCGCTTCCCAGACGTCGCGCTCAGCCGCGTGTGCGTCGGCGGCCCGGCGCAGCTCGACGCGCGATGCCTGCAGCGCGGCTTCGAGCGCCGCGCGCGGTTTGTCGTTCGTCACGCGCGGATCGCGCGGCGGATGCACCGACTGGAGTACGGGCCGGCGCTGAGAGGTCGATGGAGGTGTCGTCGGCGCTGCCGGCGACGGTCGCGGCTTTTCACTCATTGGCTTGGCTCGCGGAGGAGTGGGGGTGACGGGTGGGGGGGGACTCAGTCGCGAGTGCAGCCCGAGACGGCCTCCCTCACCAGGTTTGATGTCAGTCGAGTCGTCGGAGTCCGACGCGCGTTTGCCGTAGAGCAGCGAGTGCAGCTTGCGGAGCTCACCGAGCGCACGCTGCGTGGCGGCGACCGTGGACGCTCCACGACCCTCGGACGCGGCAGGCTCCGGAGGCGGCGCCGCCGGCGTCGTCTGGACGCGCCCGAGCGTTTCGCGCGCGTCAATCAGCAGTCCGTTGACCATCAGCATCACGGCTTCGGCGCCTGCCGGCACGGCAGAGGTGCACAGGCCGCGATGCGCCTCGGTGACGACCGGCACGATGGCGACGGCTTCGCCGGCGCGCCGGAGACCCATGATCAGCGAGAGCGTTTGTTTTTCGTTGAAGCCGGGAGACGTCAGGACGGCGCGGAAGGGCGAATCGGCGTCGTGAATCGCGGCAATGGCGGCGCTGGTGGAATCGACCTCGACGACGTGCGCGCCTTCGAGCACCTTGGCCAGTTGCCGGGTCGTGGAACTGTCGATCTCGCTGTTGCCGCTCGCCACGTACAGCAGCCGCATCCCGTGGTCTGCTTGCGACGAGCTCCCGTGGGACGGGCGTAGCGAAAGCATCTGGACGCTCGGCAGAACGGAGGCAAGACAAGTACCAATGGATGGCCCCGTTCAAGGCCGTCAGAGGACCGCCAAGATTCGGTGTTTTTCGGCGGCGCGCGTGCACTGTGGTCATCCGGCGGCCGGCCGCGATCACGCTTTTGCGCGCCGGTTACCAGAATCTGTGGGCCGGCCGGGCGAAAACCAAATCCTGTTACGATTCGAATATGGCCCGGCACGTCCTGCGGGTGAACGGCCAGCGCCATGAGATCGAAGGCGACGCCGGCGACAGTCTCCTGTCCGTTCTGCGATACGAGCTGGGGCTGACGGGCAGCAAGTACGGCTGCGGCGAGGGTCACTGCGGCGCCTGCACGGTGCTGATCGACAATCAGCCGACGCGTGCCTGCGTGGCGCGGCTCGGCGCGGTTGCCAACACCAACATCACGACCATCGAGGGGATCGGCGGCGCCAACGGCGCCCTCCACCCCGTGCAGGAAGCGTTCCTCGAAACCGAGGCGTTTCAGTGTGGCTACTGCACGCCGGGAATGGTGATCGCCACGATCGGCCTGCTGCGCAGCGTGCCGAATCCGACCGACCAGGACATTGCGCGCGTGATGGATCGCAACGTCTGCCGGTGCGGCACCTATCCGCGGATCGTATCGGCCATCAAGCTGGCCGCGCAGAAAGCGCGCAGGTCGGATCCATGACGTACGACCTCGAACCCGAACGCTACGAGCTCGGGGAATCGCGACGATACCTGTTCGATCTCCCGGATGTCGATCGCCGCGAGTTCCTGCGCGTGCTCACCGCGATGGGCGGCGGTCTGCTCGTCATCGCGACGATGCCCGCGGTCCACGCCCAGGAATCCGGCCGCGGCGCGCAGAATCGTCCGACGCCCGGCGACGTCGCGTCCTGGGTTCACATCGGCGCCGACGGACGAGTCACGGCGTACACAGGGAAGGTCGAGATCGGCCAGAACATCCGCACGTCGCTTTCGCAGGTGATCGCCGACGAGCTGCGCGTGCCTCTCGAGTCGAGTGCGTTCGTGATGGCGGATAAGGATCTCACGCCCTTCGATCAAGGCACCTTCGGCTCGCGCACGACGCCGACGATGGCGCCACAGCTCGCGAAGGCGGGCGCGGCCGCGCGGGAAGTGCTGATCGATCTCGCCGCGAGCGCATGGCAAGCCGATCGCTCGACGCTCACGGCTGATGCCGGGCGCGTCACCGCGCCCGACGGCCGCGCCATTGGCTACGGCGACCTGACCAAGGGGAAGAAACTCACGGGCGT
Source organism: Acidobacteriota bacterium (assembly GCA_050264575.1). Lineage (GTDB taxonomy): Bacteria > Acidobacteriota > Vicinamibacteria > Vicinamibacterales > SCN-69-37 > DASQFI01. Next base: position 4,539 of record JBLNGH010000550.1, read on the forward strand.
CGTCGCCGCTGATGCCCGGCTCGCGTCAACGGATCGCTGGTCCCCGGATCGCTGGGTGTCGCGCGGCACGCCCGTCAAGAAAGTGAACGGCCGGGAGATCGTCACCGGCAAGCATCCGTACACACCCGACATCGTCCGTCCGCAGATGCTGATGGGTCGCGTCATCAGACCCGAGGCGCTCGGCGCGGAGCCGGCGTCGGTTGACGACGCACGGGCGAAGGCGATGCCGGGCGTGACGGTCGTGCGCGACGGCAACTTCATCGGCGTGGTCGCGCCGGACGAACGCGCGCTGAAACAGGCCGCGGCCGCGATAGTCGTGAAGTGGACGACAGCGGCGGCGCAGCCGACGTCGGAGACGATCTACGAGCACCTCAAACACGCGCCGGCTGCGACGGGCGGCGGCGGACGCGGATCGGCGCCGATCGTGCGCGGCGACGTCGCGGTGGCGCGCGCGTCGGCCGCGACAGTGTTCGAGGCGAGCTACAAGATCCCGTACATCGCGCACGTTCCGCTCGAGCCGCGCGCGGCCGTCGCCGAGTGGGACGGCGACAAAGTGACGGTCTGGACCGGCACGCAGCGGCCGTTCGGCGTGCGGACGGAAGTCGCCGAGGCGTTCCACCTGTCGGAAGATCGCGTGCGTGTCATCGTGCCCGACATGGGATCCGGATACGGCGGCAAGCACACCGGCGAGCAGGCGATCGAGGCGGCGCGCCTGGCGCGGGCCGCGGGCCGACCGGTCAAACTCGTCTACACCCGCGCCGAAGAGTTCATGTGGGCGTACTTCCGTCCTGCCGGCGTCATCGACATCGCGGCGGCCGTTGGCGCCGACGGTCGCCTCGTCTCCTGGGAATTCGACAACTGGAATTCCGGCACCGCCGGTCTTCCGACGCCATATTCGATCCCCAACCAGCGCGTCGCGTTTCACGCTTCGGTCTCGCCGTTGCGCCAGGGGTCGTATCGCGGCCTCGCGGCAACGGCCAACCATTACGCGCGCGAGATGCACATGGACGCCGTCGCGCGCGGTCTTGGCATCGACGCCGTCGAGTTCCGGCTGAAACACATCACCGACCCGCGCTTGCGGGCGGTGCTGACGACCGCGGCGCAGAAGTCGGGATGGCCGCGCGCCGCTACTGCGGGTGCCGCGCTTGGCATTGCGTGTGGTTTGGAAAAAGGCGGGTATGTCGCGACCGCGGCCGAAGTCGCGCGTCAGCCAAGCACGCTGAAGCCCCTCCGGCCCCCTGATACGGCTGAGGGCTGGACCGCCCTTGCGCCCTTCGGTTTCAAGATCCTTCGCCTGACTGTGGTCTTCGAGTGCGGCGCCATCGTGAATCCGGACGGCCTCAAGAACCAGGTCGAAGGCGCCGTCGTGCAGGGCCTCGGCGGCGCGCTGTTCGAGGCTGTCAGGTTCGCCTTCGGAATGATCCTCAACGGCACCATGGCGCAATACCGGGTGCCACGATTCAAGGATGTTCCTCCCATCGACGTCGTCCTGCTCGATCGGCGCGATCTGCCCTCCGCGGGCGCCGGCGAGACGCCGATTGTGTGCGTCGCGCCGGCCATCGGCAGCGCCGTGCGTGCGTTCGGCGAAGTCCCCGCCGCGTTGCCAGTCGCGTTGCGTGGCTGATCGCGCGCGCAGGTGCTCTTCAACAACAGGTGAATTGATGTCACGGCTCTGGATGTGGGTGTTGATTTGCGCCGGGCCGGCTTCGGCCGAGTCGGCGCCACAGTCGACGCGGGCTGGAACGCCCCTCCGCGTGTTTCTCGACTGCCAGGAGTGCTTCCCCGAGTACCTCCGCACGGAAATCCGGTGGGTCGACTTCGTGCGCCAACGCGAAGAAGCCGACGTTCACCTGCTGTCGAGCAGCCGTGAGACCGGCGGCGGCGGGCGCGAAGTCGTCCTCCGCTTTGTTGGCCTCGGCCGGTTTCAAGGCGTGGACCAGGAGCTTCGCGCGGTGTCGTTGACCGCAGACACCGAGGATACGCGGCGGCGCGGCGTCCTCCGGGCCGTCTCAGTCGGACTGCTCGGTTACCTGGCGCGCGAGGGCCTGCCTTCCGAAGTGAACGTGTCGGTCCGTGCGGAAACGCCGGACGCGGTCGCGCAGACGACTTCGGATCCGTGGAACTTCTGGGTGTTCAGTCTGAGGACCAGCGCGTCGCTCGACGCCGAGGAAAGCAACAAACAGTGGAACTGGGACTTCGGCGTCAGCGCCGACCGTGTGACGCCGCAGTGGATCATGAGCCTGGGCACGCGATTCGAGCACGAAACCGAGCGGTTCAACCTCGATGAAGAAGAGCAGCTCGAAGTGACCCGCCGCGAGCGGAACATCGACTGGTTCGTGGCACGGGGCCTCGGCGAGCACTGGTCGGCCGGCCTTCGGGGCGGAGCCACCTCATCGACGTTCGGCAACACAAAGATCCGTGTCGAAGCCGGACCGACCGTCGAATTCAACTTTTTCCCGTACTCCGAGTACGCGACGCATCAGCTTCGCGTCGAGTATGCCGTCGGGCCCCAGCATTCGACCTATAACGAAATCACGCTCTACGGCGAAACCAGCGAGACGCGGCCCCTCCACCTCGCCGCGATCACGCTCGACCAGCGGCAGCCCTGGGGCACGCTCGAGGCGAGGGCCGAATGGCGGCAGTATCTGCACGACCTGAGCAAGTACCGCGTCGAGCTCCAAGGTGACTTGTCTTTTCGACTGGCTCGCGGCCTGTCGCTCAACGTCGAGGGCTCGGCCTCTCGGGTCCGCGATCAGCTTGCGCTTCCGCGGCGGGACGCATCGCCCGAGGAGGTCCTGCTCCGGCTGCGTGAGCTGGAGAGCGGCTACGAGGTGAGCTTCGATGTCGGGCTCACCTACAGCTTCGGGTCGATCTTCAACAACATCGTCAACCCCCGGTTCGGAAGGTGAATGACCTCTGACGTAATTTTGGGTAGTTTATAGACACCCAAAATTGCCTCAGAGGTCTCTCATGCGCCGCATCCTCACGCTCGTCGTCTTCTCGGTCGTCTCGGTCATCGCCACCGGCGCGCAGACGAAGGCGCCGGTCACCCGGTCCGATTACGGACAGTGGGAATCGATTTCACCAGGGGGCGCGCGAGGTGGCTTCTCCCCGGACGGCCGCTGGCTTGCCTACGGGATCAATCGCAGCAGCCGGGACAACGAGCTCCGGCTGTTGAAGATCGCCGACGGCACGACGAAAACGACAGCCTTTGGGTCGCAGGCCACGTTCTCGTCCGACTCGAAGTGGGCGGCGTACAGCATCGGGTATTCCGAAACCGAACAGGAAAAGATGCGCACGGAGCGTCGTCCCGTGCAGAACAAGCTCGGTCTTCTGAATCTCGAAACCGGTGAGACGGTGACGATGGACGGCGTGCAGTCGTTCACCTTCAGCGGCGACGGCGCGTTCCTGGCGATGCGGCGATATCCGCCGACGCCGCCATCGCAAGGACCGGGAGCCTCAGGCGGTGGTGGCGGGCCGACGACGCCGCCGCCGGGCCCTGGCGGCGGTGCCGCAACGGCTGCGAATCAGACTGACGACGAGCCCACAGGCGCGACGGTCCTCGTGCGCGATCTTTCGACCGGCAAGGACACGACGTTCGGCAACATCGGCGAATACGCCTGGCAGAACGACGAGCGCAGCCATCTGCTCGCGCTCACGGTCGCCGCCGACGGAAAGAGCGGCAACGGCGTTCATCTGTTCGATCCGAAGACCTCGATTCTGCGCGTGCTCGATTCGAGCGCCGCCAACTACGTCGACCTCAGCTGGCGCGAGAAGAGCGCCGACCTCGCCGTGCTGAGGGCAAAGCCCGATGAACGTCGTCTGGGCTCGACGTACGTGGCGCTCTCGTGGCGTCAGCTCGGCACGCCCAACGAGAAGCGTGCGGAGCTCGATCCCACGTCAGCCGCCGGTTTCCCCAGCGGCATGCGAACGGTGTCGTTCCGCCGGCCGTCCTGGTCGAATGACGGAACGATCGTGTTCCTCGGGCTCGCGAAATGGGACGAGAAGCCTCCCACCCCGGCGCGTGGACGCGGCGCCGGCGCGGCCAAACCTGAGGGGGAGAACGCGGCGAACGCCCCGCAAACGCCGGCGCCGCCCGCGGCGACGCCGGCAGCCGATGAGCCGGCCGCCGTGGACATCTGGCACTGGAACGACGTGGACGTCATGGCCAGGCAGAAGCTGTCGGCGACGAACGATCGCCGGCGGAACCTGATCTCCGCCTGGCATCTCGATTCGGGCCGGTTCGTGCAGCTCGCCAAGAGCTGGACGGAACAGGTCGCGCCGACGCGGCGCGCGAACACGGCATACGTCGAAGAATATGCGGCCTACGCGATGGACCGCTCGATCGGCCGCCGGGCCGCCGATCTTTATCTCGCCGATCTGTCGAGCGGCACCCGCACGAAGTTGAAGGATCGCGTCGACGATGGCTACGCGCAAGTGAGCCCGACGGGCCGGTACGTCCTCTATCTGGAGGACGATCACTACTGGACGATCGATCTCTCGACGAAAGCAGTCCGCAACCTCACCAAGACGGTCGCGACGTCGTTCGTCGATCGGGAATCGGATGCGACGGTCAAGCAGAAGCCGGCGTTCGGCATCGCGGGGTGGACGAAGGACGACGCCGCGGTGGTGCTGTACGACAAGCTCGACATGTGGCAGGTCGCGGCAGACGGGTCACGCGCCTCGCGGCTGACCGACGGCACCGCCGAGCAGGTCCGCCATCGTTACGTTCGCATCGATCCCGACGAGGAGTGGATCGATCTCGACAAGCCGCTGTTCGTGAGCCTCTTCGGCATCTGGTCCAAGAAATCGGGCTACGGCCGGCTGATGCCGGACAACGGCGTCGAACGACTGGTGTGGCTCGACAAGAGCGTCACCGGCCTGGCGCGCGCGAAGGACGCGCCCGTCTTCGCCTTCACGTCGCAGGACTACGACGACTCGCCTGACATCTTCGTCGCCGGACCGGATCTCAAGAACGCGCGTCAGGTGACGACGACGAACCCGTTTCAGTCGAAGTTCGCGTGGGGACGGAGCGAGCTGGTCGAGTACAAGACCGACAAGGGACGCCGGTTGCAGGGGGCCCTCTACTACCCTGCCGGCTACGAAGCGGGTAAGTCCTACCCGATGATCGTGTATCTCTACGAGCGTCTGTCGGACGGCGTCCATCGCTACGTGCCGCCGTCCGATCGCGACTACTACAACACCTCGGTCTTCACGACGCAGGGCTATTTCGTCTTCCAGCCCGACATCGTCTTTCGTCCGCGGGATCCGGGACTCTCGGTCGTCGAGTGCGTGACGCCGGGCGTGAAGAAAGTCGTGTCGATGGGCGCGGTTGACGCCAAGCGCGTCGGCGTCGTCGGCCACTCATGGGGAGGGTTCGACACGGCGTTTCTCGCGACGCACACCGACATCTTCCACGCCGCCGTCGCCGGCGCGCCGATTACCGATCTCGTCAGCAATTACGGCAACCATCACTGGAGCTCGGGCATTGCCGAGACCGATCACATCGAGACCGGCCAGCAGCGCATGGAGGTGCCGCTCTGGGAGGACTTCCAGGCATACGTCCGCAACTCGGCCGTGTTCAACGTGCAGAACATGACGACGCCGCTCTTGTTGGAAGCGGGCGACAACGACGGGACGGTCTTCTGGCATCAGTCGGTGGAGCTCTACAACATCGCCCGCCGCGCCAAGAAAAACGTCGTCATGCTCGTCTACAACGGCGAGGACCACGGCCTGCGGCAAAAGAAGAATCAGGTCGATTATCAGCGCCGCATTCTCGAGTGGTTCGGCCACTACCTCAAGGGTGATCAGGCGGCTGCCTGGATTACGAATGGGCTGCCGTATCTCGAGCGGCGCTGACCGTCGCTGAAGTACTGGCGCTTCGCTCAGGTAGGGCGCTATCGCTGAAGTACGGGCACCCGCCGCTGACGTACGGCACTGTCGCTGAAGCAAGTACGGTCACTGCCGCTCAAGTACGGGGCTATCGCTGAAGTGCGGCGTGACACGCGCAGCACTTGTACTCGCGATTCTTGCGCAGTCGTACTTTCAGTTTTTTCTCCATCTGTACTTCTGGGCTTTTTTCGGCCGTACCTCGCGTGCTCTTGTTCCCCGTACTTCCCGCGCCAGCGACAGTACCGTTCACGCGCCGACGGTTTCGTCCGAGAAACCCGTCACATTTCTGCAATCCCTCTCGAATCGCTCTCCTGTCGCTGACTCCGCCGCAGGCGCAGCTCTTGCAATTCGTGCGGCGCCTTTGCCCCAGCTCCACCTTCAGCAAGGGCGCATGGAGACGCCAATGACGCCCCGGACGCGCCGACGCGTGACGC
>JBLNGH010000551.1:0-5182 GCA_050264575.1 Acidobacteriota bacterium
CATGTCAGAGCCGCGGTTCGGTCAGCGCGGCGGGAGAAGAGGGCGCGCGCGTCCACACCGCATGAGGGATCGCTCCGGGAAGCACGATTCCTGCGCGGCTGAACAGAAACAGCAGCGAGCCGATGACGAACGAGAGTCCGTTGCACAGATGATGGAGAACATGTGCGGGGATGACACGCACAGCGAACCACAAACCGCGCTTTCTGGCAAACCAGCGGTAGTAGTCGTAGTTCAGCGCAACAAGAGCCGCGAGCGACACGAGCGCGCCAAGGCCGCCCCACCTCGTCCAGATCATCACCACGAGAGAAGCCGCGAACAGGTAGGCCAGCACGACCGACAAGCGCAGCTCGATCCGCGTGTTCAGATCGTTCGACATGGTGTGAAACTTCCGGAGCAGCTGCGCCCACGGAATCCCGCGCGCCGCGATGTCGATCGCGACGCTGCCCGGAATCGTCCAGCGCTTGTAGTGCCGGCCGCGGAATTTCGGCTCGAGCCGCAGCCGGAATCCGGCGCGCGAGAGCCGGTACCCCAGCTCGATGTCCTCGACGGACGGGCGGCGGAACCGCTCGTCGAAGCCGCCGACGGCGCGGAACGCCGCCGCCCGCACCGCACCCAGACCGGCCCAGAAGGTCTCAGCGACGCGCGAGCCCGTCTGATGCACGAACGAATGCGAGAGATTCCGGTACTGCGACATGAAGTTGGGCTCGGGCGGATCTTCATCGTATGCGCCAAATACGGCCGCGACGTTGGGCTGGTTCGCAAGAAAGCTCAACATGCCCGGCAACGCATCCGGCGCGGCCACCACGTCGGCATCGACGAACAGGAGCACGTCGCCGCTTGCCGCCCACGCCGCGCGATTTCGCGCGCACGCCGGACCGGATGGTCCAGCCACTTCGACCACGCGTGCCTTGTTCGCGGCCGCGAGCTCTCGACAATCTTCGCGGGCGCCGTCGGCGGCGACGATGATTTCGGCGTCCGGCATCGACCGCCGCGCCGCGGGCAGGCTCAACGCCAGGTGCGCAAGATTGCGATGAAAAGGGATTATCACCGTCGCCGTCAACCGCGCCGGCCTTCTTTGCGGGAGCACGGCGTGCAATCAGAGCAAAAGGCCTACCACCGGCCTCAAAAACGTCAGGGATTCCACGCGTTGTCCAGGGTTCATTCCCACGAATCTTTTCGGCCGGACGTTAGTTGCGGCCAGATTTGTCGTAGACGAAAGTCTTTGAGAAGGCTGACTTTCTTCCGTCAGTTGCGAACAGACGGGGCCGGTTTTCGGGCGCTATCCCGAAGCAGCGCTTAGATCTGCCCGGATTCTGCGAATTGTGCCCGAGGCCTTCGGTTCGAGTCTTGCTGTGTATCGGCGGCTGAATGGCTGGAAGCCGACCTAAGTGGGGCCGTGTGTGACGACGGGTAGCGCTCCGTCTCCAGCCCGGAAGGTCCACCAGCTTGCGCCCGGAGATCGCGTCGCCATCATCGGCGCCGGTCCTGCGGGTCTGACCGCCGCCTACCAGCTGGCGAAGGAAGGACGGTCGCGCGTCACCGTCCTCGAGGCCGACGACATCGTGGGCGGGTTGTCCCGCACGGCACGCTACAAGGGGTTCCGGTTCGACATCGGCGGCCATCGGTTCTTCACGAAGATCGGGCCTGTCGAAGAGCTGTGGCACGAGATTCTGGGCGAGGAGTTCATCTCCGTCCCGCGACTGTCCCGCATTCATTACAACGGACGATTCTTCGACTATCCGCTGCGCGCCGGTAATGCCTTGAGAGGGTTGGGGCCGATCAACGCGCTCCGGATCTTCCTCAGTTACGTGAAGTGGCACTATCGGCCGTACCCGGTCGAGGAGAATTTCGAGCAGTGGGTGACGAACCGGTTCGGCCGGCGGCTCTACGAGATTTTCTTCAAGACGTACACGGAGAAGGTCTGGGGCATCCCGTGCACGGAGATTCGCGCCGAATGGGCCGCCCAACGAATCCAGGGGCTCTCGCTCGCGAAGGCGATCCTGTCTGCCACAGCCATCACGAAGCGGCCGACGACGATCAAGACGCTCATCCATGAGTTTCAGTACCCGCGGCTCGGACCGGGCCAGATGTGGGAGATGTGCCGCGATCGCGTCACCGAGCGCGGGCACGAGGTACTGCTGAAGCACTACGTCGATCGAATCCATCTGCGGAACGGCCGCGTCGTGGCGCTGACCGCGAAGACGCCCTCCGGAGAGCGAACGTTCGAAGCCGAGCACTTCATCTCGACGATGCCCGTTCGCAGCCTGGTGCGCGCGTTGTCGCCGGCGGTGCCCGCGGAGATCCGGCAGGCCGCCGAGGGGCTGCGATATCGCGACTTTCTCGTCGTCGCGCTCATGCTCAAGAAGGACAAGCTGTTCCCCGACAACTGGATCTACATCCACACGCCCGGGGTCAAGGTCGGCCGCATCCAGAACTTCAACAATTGGAGCGCGGCGATGGTGCCCACGCCCGGCACGACCTGCCTCGGCCTCGAGTACTTCTGCTTCAAGGGCGACGGATTGTGGGAAAGCCGCGATGCGGATCTGATTGCGCAGGCCGGCCGCGAGCTCGAAACGCTCGGACTCGCGAACCAGGCCGACGTCATCGAGGGCTGCGTGATCCGCATGCCCAAGGCGTATCCCATTTACGACGCCGCGTACCGCGGGCATCTCGACAAGGTGCGTGAGTTCATCGACCCGATTCCGAATCTTCATACCGTCGGCCGCAACGGCATGCACAAGTACAACAATCAGGATCACTCGATGCTCGCCGCCATGATGGCCGTCTGGAACATGCAGGGCGCGTCGCACGACATCTGGGACGTCAACACGGACTTCGAGTATCACGAAGAGCAGAAGCTGGAGCCGCCGGCGCGACGCGAGGCGGCAAGTGCCTGAGCCATGCGGATCGGTGTCGACGCGACCTGCTGGGCGAACGACCGCGGATATGGCCGCTTCACTCGCGAACTGGTGAGCGCGATGGCGGCGCTCGGACGCGATCACGAATTCGTCTGTTTCCTCGACGACCGGGCGGCCGCGCGCTTCCGGCTCGCGGCCGACAACGTGCGGACCGTCCGGGTGCCGCAGGCCTCGTCGCCCACCACGGCGGCATCCGCCGACGGCTATCGATCGCCGGTCGACATGCTGCGACTGACCCGCGCGATCGCGCGTGAGCCGCTGGACGTCTTTTTCTCGCCGACGGTGTACACCTACGTTCCGCTGCCGCCTGGACTCGCCGCGGTCGTGACCATTCACGACGCGATCGCCGAGCGCTTTCCGCTGTTGACGCTGCCGACGGCCCGGGCACGGCTGTTCTGGCGTCTCAAAGTGCGGCTCGCGCTGTGGCAGGCGCGGCTCGTCCTGACGGTCTCCGACTTCGCCGCCCGCGAAATTGCCGACGTGCACGGGATTCCACCGGCGCGCATCCGGATCGCGCTCGAGGCGCCGTCGGGCGACTATCGTCCGAGCCAGTCGCCGGACGAGATCGGCGCGCTCGCCCGGCGGATCGGTCTCCCGGCCGATGCGCGATGGCTGACGTACGTCGGCGGCTTCAGTCCTCACAAGAATCTCGACGTCATGGTGCGGGCGCACCATCGCGCGTCGTCGCGACTCGATCGACCGCTGTACCTGGTGCTCGTCGGCGCGCTGTCGGGTGACGCGTTCCTCAGCAATCTCGCGGCGATTCGCGACGCGATCCGCGCGTGTGGGACCGATCGGCTCGTGCTCTGGCCCGGCTATCTCCCCGATGCGGACATCCGGCTTCTCCACTCGGGTGCGGTTGCGCTCGTCCTGCCGTCGGAGAACGAAGGGTTCGGGCTGCCGGCTGTCGAGGCGGCCGCGTGCGGCACGCCGGTCATTGCGACGACGGCCAGTCCGCTCCCGTCGCTGCTCGAAGGCGGCGGCCTGTTCGTGGCGCCCCGCGACGAACAAGGCCTCGCCGCCGCGATCGAGCAGATCGCGCGGGACGAGGTGCTCCGGTGCCGGCTGGCGTCGGCGGCACAGGCGCGCGCGGCGACGCTGAGCTGGCCGCGCGGCGCTCGTTCGGCGCTCGACGCTCTCGAGGAGGCCGCCGCATGAAGCGGCCACTTCGCTTCTGCCTGCCGACGACGTTCTATCCGCCGTACAACTTCGGCGGCGACGGGATTGACGTCGAACGGCTCGCGCGCGCGTTGTCTGCGCGCGGTCACCACGTCACCGTCGTCCATGAGGTCGACGCGTATCAGTCGCTCGCGCAGAAGCCGCTGTCGGCGCCGGCGCGCGCGTGCGACAACGTCGAAGTCATCAGCCTTCACAGCCGCCTGGGCATCGTGTCGCCGCTGCTGACGCAGCAGGCTGGCCGGCCCGTCCTGCATCGCCGACGGCTGACCCGGCTCTTTCGCGATCAGCCCTTCGACGTCGTCACGTTCAACAACGTCTCGCTGGTCGGCGGCCCGGGTCTCCTGTCGTTCGGCGGCGACGCGGTGAAGATGTACCTCGCGCAGGAACACTGGCTCGTGTGTCCGACGCACGTCCTCTGGCGGCACAACCGCGAGGCCTGCACCGGACCTCAGTGTTTCCGCTGTGTGCTCGCGCACCACCGTCCGCCGCAGCTCTGGCGATACACGGGCTATCTCGGCCGTCAGCTGCACCACATCGATCTGTTCGTCGCGCGCAGCGAGTTCAGTCGCCGGAAGCACCGCGAATTCGGGTTTCCACGGCCGATGGAAGTGCTCCCTTATTTCCTTCCCGGGGCATTTCCGGAGCAGGCGCCGTCGGCGCACGGCACGCCACCGCACCCGCGTCCGTACTTCCTGTTCGTGGGACGACTGGCGCGCATCAAGGGGCTGGCGACCGTCATCCCCGTGTTCGCGCGCTATCCGGACGCCGACCTTCTCGTCATCGGCGACGGGGACGAAGGGGACGCGCTCCGGACGCTGGCGGCCGGCAATCCGCGCATTCATTTTCTCGGCCGCGTGCCGAACACCGAGCTCGGCCGCTACTATCAGCACGCCATCGCCGCGATCGTGCCCTCGGTCGGCTTCGAGACGTTCGGCATCGTGTTGATCGAGGCGTTTCGGTATCAGACGCCGGTGATTGCGCGGCGAATCGGGCCTTTTCCGGAAATCGTCGAGCAATCCGGCGCCGGGGAACTGTTCGACACCGACGACGAACTGCTCGCGGCGATGTGCCGGCTGCAGCGGGCG
>JBLNGH010000552.1:0-4605 GCA_050264575.1 Acidobacteriota bacterium
TCTCGCGGTCACGTACGATCTCGCCAATCATCGCGCGAAGATCGTCCGGATGCCGCCTCCGGCACCCAAATAAGAGCGCGTGCAACTTAGAACTGAGAACTCAGAACTCAGAACTTTCAAAGCGCTTGTCATTCTTCAGTTCTAAGTTCTGAGTTCTCAGTTCTAAGTTTCCATCAGACAATCGACAACTGTGATCTCTACAGTTGTCGTCACAGGTACTTCCACAGGTATCGGCTACAGCACCGCGCGGGTGCTCACGCACCGCGGCGTGCGCGTCTTCGGGAGCGTGCGCCGCGAGGCGGATGGCGATCGCGTCCGTCGCGAGCTGGGCTCGCTGTTCACGCCGCTCGTCTTCGATGTCACCGACAGCGGAGCGGTCCATCGCGCAGCCGCTGAGGTGGCGGCTGTGCTGGATGGCCGCACGTTGTCCGGCCTCGTGAACAACGCCGGGATCGCCGTGCCCGGGCCACTGCTGCACGTGTCAATCGAAGATTTCCGGCGGCAGATCGAAGTGAATCTGATCGGACAGTTGATCGTGACGCAGGCCTTCGCCCCGCTGCTCGGCGCCGATGTCGATCGCCAGGGTCCGGCGGGACGCATCGTGATGATGTCGTCGGTGGGCGGCCGCAACGCGGCGCCGTTTGTCGGACCATACTCCGCTTCGAAGTTCGGGCTGGAAGGACTCTCTGAAAGTCTCCGGCGTGAGCTGATGATTTACGGCATCGACGTCATCGTCATCGGTCCCGGGGATGTCGCGACGCCAATCTGGCAAAAGGCGCTGAAGTCTGACTTCCGGCCCTTTGCTGATACGCCGTACGCCGCTCCGCTGACCGTCATGAAAGAGATTGCCGTTGAAGCGGAGCGCCGCGGTCTGCCCGCGGATCGAATTGGCCATGCCGTGCTGTCGGCGCTCACTTCGCCTCGCCCGAAGACTCGCTACACCATCGCGCCCAATCCGGTGACGGTCTTTCTTGTGAATCATCTTCCCAAACGCTTCGTGGACTCTCTCATTGCGAAGCGATTGAGACTCCCGCGTCTCCGAAAGCCGTGAGTTGCAATGAGTCGTCCGAAGGCCTACTCCGCGCGCAACGCCTCGATGGGCGCGATGCGCGACGCCCTGAGCGCCGGACCGAACACGGCCAGCGAGGCGACGACGGCAATGGTCAGGATGGCGGCGGCGAGTGCCGGGAGATCGAGCGGATTGACCCCGAAGAGCACGCCTCGCAGCAGACGATCGGCGGCGGCGGTCAGGACGATTCCGATCAGCAGTCCGCTGGCGAGCAGTCGTCCGGCTCCTGACATCACGAGCCGCATCACCTGGCCTGGCGCGGCGCCGATGGCCAGCCGCACGGCAATCTCGCGCACGCTCTCGGAGACGACGAGCATGAAGAGGCTGTACAGGCCGATCGCGGCCAGGACGAGCGCCGCGCCGGCGAAGAGACCGAGCACGGTGGCGTCGAGGCGTGGTTGATCGAGCGTCGAGTCCATTACCTCCTGGAGCGGACGCACGTCGAAGATCGCGCGTGACGGATCGAGTTCCCGCACAATCCGCCGCAGCTCCGCGACGAACCCGCGCGCATCCGTCGTCCGCGCAACGTAATTCGGATCCGGCCAGGCGCCGTACCGATTGCAGGTATAGACGTATGGCACAGGCGCAATCGAATGGCCGTCCTCGGTCAGGTCACCCACGATGCCGGTGATCGTGAACTGGGCGCTGAATGCCGACATCCGTAGCGTGCGGCCGATGACGTTCTGGCCTTCGGCGTGTCGCGCGACGAACCGTTGATTGAGCATCGCGTAGAGCGGCGTCCTCGGATCGGCTGATGGCGTGGGACACCACTCGCCGGCCACGAGCGGCGCGCGAATCGCCCGCAGATACCCGCCGCTGATCATGCGCGTGCCGACGGTGACGCTGCCGTCCGGATTGGGTCCGGCGATCCCATCCACACTGACCTGGTATCGCAATGTGGCGCCAGAGGCCGGAAGGAAATTGGTCATGCCCGCGTCTGATACGTCGGGCAGCTGCTCGAGCCGCTCGAGAAGCTGCGTCTGGAGCTGAGCGATTCGCGCGCGATCTTCGTCCCAGCGCGCGCCGAGGTGAAACGTGATCACCTCCGACGCATCGAAACCGGTCTCGACGTGTGTGAGGTTGTAGTAGCTCCGCACGAGCAGAGTGGCCGAACCGACCAGCAGGACGCTCAGCGCGACCTGGCAGACGACGAGTCCCTTCTGCATGCGATGGCGGCCGGTCACGGCGCGGCTCTGACCCGCGAGTGTGTCATTGACTCCACGCCGGGTGGCGGCGAAAGCCGGCACCAGGCTGAACGCGGCGGCCGCGAGGAGAGTCGCACCGAGGGCAAATCCCAACGCGCGCCAGTCCATCGTCAACTCATTGATGCGCGGTGTTTTCGTGAGGATGGACGTCATGACGGACGTGAGCCAGAAGGCGAGTCCAGTGCCCACGAGCGCGCCGGCGGCGCCGAGCAGCGCGCCTTCACGGATGACGGTGGCCATCACGCGGGTCCGCGACGCGCCGAGCGCGGCGCGCAGGACCAGCTCCCGTTGCCGCCGGTGAACTTGCGCGAGCATCAGTCCGGCGATGTTCGCAAGCGCCATGAGCCACAGCGACGCGACCGCCGCAAAGACCACTACGAGGCCGCTGCGAGCGTCGCCGATCCGCGCTTGCTTCAGGGGCCGCAGCTCCGCGGACCAGCCCTTGTCGGTTTTTGGAAATTGGGTCGCGAGGCCCTGCTGGACGGCCGCGAGATCGGCCGCGGCTGCCGCGAGGGTCACGCCCGGCCGCATGCGTCCGATGCCATTCACGAACCGCGCATCGCGCTGCTCCAGGAGCCACGGACTGACCTGCGCGGGCAACCAGACGTCAATGGTGCCGGCCATGAATGATGAGGGCATCACGCCGACGATCGGATACTGCCGGCCGCCAATCGACAGCGCGTGACCAACGGCGGCGGGATTCCGGTTGAACCGGCGCGCCCAAAAGCGTTCGCTGATCACCGCCGCGCCCGGACCATTTGACGTTTCCTCCCCGTCGCTGAAGGTGCGGCCGGCAATGGGCGTCGCGGCGTAGACGGCGAAAAAACGAGAGGTGACGCGACGGCCGTCGAGCCGCTGCGGCTCGTCGCCGCTCGTATCGGTGACGCTTTCGCTGTAGCTCCCCGACATGGCGACGAAGCTGCGATTCAGACGCTGCCAATCCTCGAGGCGTCCGGGAGCGAGGAGGCTGGTGCGTTCGCGCGCGACGGGACTCGACTCGTAAACCGTGACCAGCTGGTCGGCGTCGGGATAGGGCAGGGGTTTGAGCAGCACGGTATCCACGAGCGAGAAGACCGCCGTCATGATGCCGGTACCGCATCCGAGGGTCAGCACGATCGCGGCGAGATACGCCGGGCGTCGTGTCAGGGATCGCCACGTCTGGCGCCAGGCCGAGACGCGCATCCACTCGAGCTGGCGACCGGAGTTGGTGGCGTCAGCGGCGCTGGTCCGAGTCTGCGGCGGTTGCGCATTCGATCGGCTTGCGCGACGCGCCGCGAGTACGTCAATCAGCTCGTGCCAGAGCAGCCGTATCAGTGCGAGCCGGCCTTGAGCAGCGGCCGCGTCCGACGCCGTTTCGAACGTCGCGATCATCTCGTCGCGGTAGCCGCGCCGGACATCTCTTGGCGCGAGCCGGACGAGCGCGCGATGGATCGCCCGCGCGGACCGGAGCGGGGTGGAACGGGTCGTCATGGCCGCCTCGGCAGCGCCGGGAGCGACGCTGGACGCACGCCGCGCTCGCGGGCATGGCGCACGAGCGCCTCGAGCCGGGCGGTCTCGGCCCTCAGCACCGCGCGGCCCAGGGTCGTCAGCTGGTAATACCGGCGCCGCTCATCCGTTCGATCGGCTTCGGCGATGAGGCCGAGCTCGACGAGCCGCGCGATCGCGGTGTAGAGCGTGCCGGTGCCGAGTCGCAGCTCGCCGGCGGTCCGGCGATCGACGTCCTGGATGACGCCGTATCCGTGCCGGTTCCGGTCGACGAGCGCGAGCAGGATATGGAACTGGTGCGGGGTGAGGGGCAGAAACCCGGATGGGTCCATACGTCGAACCTCGATGTATCGAGCTTAGACGTAAGCGAGCCCGTGTACGGTTGGCTCGGTCTGGAGCCTGAAAGCTTGAAAGCCGGGAAGCCCGGAAGCTGGGAAGCAGGCGTGTAGGCCGGTCCTTCAGGGCCGGCAGAATCGTCTGTTAGCATGCAATCCGCGGATTTGGAGATCAATCCGCGCTACAAATGATCATCAGGGAGACGATCATGGTTCGCCGTCTTACTCTCGTCATCTGCCTCGTAGCACCCATCGCCGTGTACGCCCTTCAGAGCGCGTCCCCGACGGCGCAGACGCGGCCGGCCGCCAGCGCGACCACGACCACGGCCGTCCCGCGCGCGATCAGGCGCGACGTGCCGCTCACAAACGCGATTCGGCGGGCGTACGACGCCGGCACGCGGGATCTGTCCGGGCGGCCCGGTCCGAATTACTGGCAACTGCAGACCGACTACGACATCTCGGTCCGTCTGGATCCGGCCACGGACACGCTGACGGGCACGGAGACGATCAC
>JBLNGH010000553.1:0-3591 GCA_050264575.1 Acidobacteriota bacterium
TCCAACGCCGCGACGTACTGCTGGGTGGATTCCGCGATGGATCGCGGCGTCGTTGGCGGCAGCATGCGAAGTCAGACGGCCCAGGCCGACGCGGTCGGCGCGCTGGCGGTGCGCGTCTTGCGCGGAGAGCGGGCCGACGATATTCCGCTCGTCACGAGCGACCTGAATGTCACTCAGGTGGATTGGCGGCAGCTCCGTCACTGGCGCATCAGCGACGCTCGTGTGCCGGCGGGGACGCTGGTGAGGTTTCGAGAACCGTCACTCTGGGATCAGTACCGGTACTACACTCTGGGGGGCGTCGCCATTCTTCTCGCGCAGGCCGCGCTCATCACGGCACTGCTCGTGCAGCGCGCCCGGCGGCACCAGGCCGAGGAGAAAGTCCGCGGAGGTCAGGCCGAGCTCCGCAGCAGCCGGCAGCGGATTCGCGATCTCGGCGGCAGACTGTTGAACGCTCAAGAAGCGGAGCGATCCAGGATCGCGCGCGAGCTGCACGACGACATCAGCCAGCAGATCGCCCTGCTGTCGATCGATCTCGAGCTGCTCCGGAACTCTGTGGCCGAGCAGGCGGGGGAGATGGCCAGTGAAGCCTTGATCCGGGTCAACCGCATTGCCAGCAGCGTGCACGATCTCTCGCACCGCCTCCATCCCGCCAAGCTGCGTCTGATTGGCCTCGTGTCGGCGTTGCAGGGGCTTCAGCAGGAGTTTCCACCTTCGAACATGACGCTCAGCGTGACGCACGAGAACGTGCCGTCGCATCTCCCCGCCGATCTCACGCTGTGCCTGTTCCGGGTCGTTCAAGAGGCGTTACAGAACGCTTTCAAATACAGCAAAGCGGGCCACTTGACGGTGCATCTCCGCGGCAGCTCGGAGCAGCTGCTCCTGACGATCAGCGACGATGGCGTGGGGTTCGACCTCGATGCGGCGTGGGGCAAAGGATTGGGACTCATCAGCATGGTCGAGCGGCTGGAGGCCATCGGCGGGCGGCTCGAGATTCGCTCCGCGCCCGGGGCCGGGACGCGGCTCGAGGCGAGCGTTCCGCTCCCGGTCGCGCCCGATCCCGAAACGGTTACCGTGTAAGGCACGCCCGGTGCCGATTCTGCATAGCGCAGAAGTCCGCGCTCACGTAGCGTGGAAATGGATCTGAACCGGGGACTGGAGGTCGTATGGGGGGCCCGCGGGTCCTGCTGGCTGACGATCACGCCCTGGTCCTGGGGGCGTTCGAAAAGTTGCTGGCAGACGAATGCGAAGTCGTCGGGCAGGTATCCGATGGCAGGGCCCTGGTCGCGGCAGCCGAGCAACTCAAGCCCGATGTCGTGATCCTCGATATCTCGATGCCGCTCCTCAACGGCCTCGACGCCGGCCGTCAGATCAAACAGAAGCTGCGGAACACGAAGTTGATTTTTCTCACGATGAACGAGGATGCCGATCTGGCGGCCGAAGCGTTCCGCGCCGGCGCCTCGGGATACCTCCTCAAGCGGTCGGCCGCGTCGGAGCTCATGACTGCGGTCCGTGAAGTGATGCAGGGACGATCGTACGTCACGCCGCTGGTGACCGAGGGGCTCGTCGGGTCGCTGATCCACGCCGACGACCGCAAGTCGAGGTCCGGCGGCGAATTGACGATGCGTCAGCGCGAAGTGCTGCAGCTCTTGGCCGAGGGCCGATCGATGAAGGAGATCGCAGCCGTGCTGAACCTCACGCCGCGGACCGTCGCCTTTCACAAGTACCGAATGATGGAACAGTTGAAGATCAAGTCGACTGCGGAACTCATTCAATATGCAGTCAAACACAACATCGTCTGACCCTGTGCGCGTGCTCCTGGTCGACGATCACGAGGCGATGCTGGCGCGAGCCGCCTCGGTGCTGAGGCCGAGCTGCCTGGTGGTCGGGGCCGTGACGAGCGGGCCGGCGGCGATCGAGGCCGCAGCGGCGCTGCGCCCCGACGTGATCGTCCTGGACATCTCGATGCCCGGGATGAACGGGTTCGAGGTCGCGGCAAAGCTGCGGGGCAGCGGATCGAAGGCCGCGCTGGTCTTTCTGACCGTCCACGACGAAGAGGCCTTCGTCAACGCGGCGCTCGCTGCCGGGGCGATGGGGTACGTCGTCAAGGCCCGGCTCGCCTCGGATTTGACGCTCGCCGTGCGCGACGCGCAGGCGGGCCGGCCGTTCATTTCACGGATAAGCTGAACTCAACTCCGAACTTCAAACCTTCGAACGGCTGTCACTCCATCGCGACGGTCTCCGTCGGCCCTTGTGGCGCCTCGATGCGGAACGTCATCGTGAGCTGACCCAGCCGGATCTCGTCACCGTCCGACAGCCGGGCGGACGTGACGCGCGCGCGTCCGACGAACGTGCCGTTCTTGCTCCCGAGGTCTTCCAGCGTCGCTTCGCCTTTCGACACGAGAATGCGCGCGTGATGCCGGGACACACCTGTCACGTCGAACTGAATCGTCGCGTCCGGCGCGCGGCCGATGACGTTGACGCCCTCCAGCAGCGCCACTTGACGCTTCTCGACGACGAGACACATCCGCGCGCCGGGCCCTTTCGCACCGGACACCGGAGCCACCTCGACAACGTCCCCGACAAACCGGTACCCGAACCGGTAGACCGTCCGGAGAAAAGTCGGCCGGGTCGCGGAGTCGTCGAGCGCGCGGCGGATCTCCGCGACGAGACCCGCCAGATTCGTTTCTTCCACGAACGTCTCGGGCCAGAGCCGCTCCAGCAGCTCGGTCTTCGACACCGCGCGCGGCCGGCTGACGATGAGAATCGCGAGCAGTTCGAACGCCTTCGGCGAGAGATGAATCTCGTCGGCGCCGTGCAGCAGCTGCCGCGTGTCGTAGTCGAACGTGAAATCGCCGAAGCGGTGCGGCACGTCCGGCATTGTAGACTGCGCCCTTCGACCTGCGGAATAATCGCGGCAAGCCAGTCATGCCGTTTTCGGTGGGCGATCGCCTTGGCCGTTTCGAGATTGTCGGCTCGGTCGGCGCCGGAGGTATGGGTGAGGTGTATCGCGCGCGCGATCCGCAATTGCAGCGCGATGTCGCCATCAAGGTTCTGCCGGCGGAGTTCTTCGACAACGCGGATCGGCGGCGCCGGTTCGAGCAGGAGGCGCGCGCGGCCGGCGGCCTGAACCATCCGAACATCCTGGCGGTCTTCGATATCGGCATCGAGGGCGCCTCGTCCTACATCGTGACCGAGCTGCTCGACGGGGAAACGCTGCGTCAGCGGATGGCCGGTCATCCGCTGCTGGCGCGCAAGGCGATCGACTACGGCGTGCAGATCGCCGCCGGCCTGGCGGCCGCGCACGATCGCGGCGTCGTTCACCGCGACATCAAGCCGGAGAATCTGTTCGTCACGACCGACGGCCGCATCAAGATCCTCGATTTCGGTCTCGCGAAGCGCATCGGTCCGGACTCCGCCGGCAACACCGAAACCGTGACGCTGGACGGTCTCGAGCGCACGACGGTCGTCGGAACGGTGGCCTACATGTCGCCCGAGCAGGCGCGCGGCCTGCGCGTCGATCACCGGACCGACATCTTCAGTTTTGGCATCGTGTTGTACGAGATGCTCGCCGGGTTTCCGCCGTTCCGGCGG
>JBLNGH010000554.1:0-5361 GCA_050264575.1 Acidobacteriota bacterium
AGTCGAATCGACGGCTCGTGGACAAGCTGTCGGAAGGGCAGCTCGCGTACGTGTATTTGCCGAATACCGGCCAGCCCGGGTATGCGAGCTTCAACCGCTACTACTTCTCGCAGCAGGACAAGAAGGGTGCCGTCATCGACGAGCGCTTCAACGGCGGCGGATCGGCGGCCGACTACATCATCGACGTGCTGCAGCGCGACTTCGACGGGTACTTCAACAACGTCGCGGGCGATCGGTATCCGTTCACGAGCCCGTCGGCCGGCATCTGGGGACCGAAGGTGATGATCATCAACGAGATGGCCGGCTCAGGCGGCGATTTGATGCCGTACATGTTCCGCTTCCGCAAGCTCGGTCCACTGGTCGGCAAGCGCACCTGGGGCGGCCTCGTCCACACCGCCGACACGCCGCCGTTCATCGACGGCGGATCGATGATCGCGCCGCGCGGCGGCTTCTTCACGCGCGACGGCAAGTGGGCCGTCGAGAACGAAGGGGTCGCGCCGGATGTCGATGTCGAGAACTGGCCGAAGGATGTGATCGCCGGACGCGATTCGCAGCTCGAGCGCGCGGTCGAAGAGGCGATGAAGCTGCTCAAGACGCATCCGGTCGATCGGATGAAGAACGAGCCGCCGCCGCCGACGTGGGGAGTGAGAAGAGGAGGCGGGGGAGGCGGCGAGTAGATTGTCAGGCCGAGGGCCGAAGGCCAAAGGCCGAAGAAACCTCTTGTCACCAGGATCGTGGCAAGCGACCTTCTTTGGCCTTCGGCCTATGGCCTTCGGCCTTTCCCCGCTTTCAGCAGCTTCTTCAAATCCACCGGTTTCCCTGTCAACACCGGCGCCCAGAGATCGCCGACCTTGTTGAATCGCGCCGGCGCTGTGCGCACCGTGAAGTCGGTCGGATCGACGCCACGCGCGACTTCGGCCCACGTGAGCGGCGTCGACACGCCGGCATAGTCGGTGGCGCGGGCGGAGTACGCGGTCGCGAGCGTCTTGCCGAGGATGTTCTGCAGATAGTCGACGTAGACGGTGCCGCGCGGGCGTCGCTTCACCCACCGCTCGACGGTCGCGACCTTGGGGTGCGCGTTCGCGACGGTCGTCGCAATCATCTGAGCCAGGAGCTGACCGGTCTCGTAGGACGTGTGCGGCGGTAGCCGGATGTAAATGTGGAGGCCCCGCGAACCGGAAGTTTTCGGGACGGCGGGAATCCCGTATCGATCGAGCTCGTCCTTCACCCATCTCGCGACGTCGAGCACCTGCTTGAACGTCGCGCCTTCTCCCGGATCGAGATCGATCGCCGTGTGGTCCTGGCTCAACGGATCGGCCACGCGCGAAAACCACGGATCCTGCGAGATGGCCGCGAGCTGCGTCATGTACAGGAGCGTCGTGAGCGAGCCGCCGATCAACCGATCGCGCGGCCCTTCCTCGTCGATCGGCTCGATGTCCTCGGGCAGCACCTCGCGCCGCACGCCTGGCGGCGTTTTTTCCGGATGACGCTGCTGGTAGAACGCCGGGCCGGCGACGCCGTTCGGAAACCGCTTCATGACCAGCGGCCGATCGTCGACGCACGGCAGGATCAGCGGCGCGACCTGCACGTAGTACCGCATCAACTCGCCTTTGGTGATGCCGAGCTTCGGCCAGAACACCTTCGAGAGGTTCGTCACCCGCAGCGTGTCGCCGTTGGGCAGCGACAGGTCGCCGTCCTTCTTCGATTTCTCGAGTGTGGTCAGCACGTCGAGCAGCGAGGATAGGTCGTCGGATCGATGCTTGGGCCTGGGGCCTTGGGCCTTGTCTTCTTCATTCAATGCTCGCGGGGCCCCACCCCCGCTCGCGCGCGCTCCGGCGCTCGCAGACTCGCTATCCTCGCGCGGGCCGCTGGCGCCGGCCTTCGGCCTTTGGCCCTCGGCCTTCCTTCCGACATCTTCGCGGACGACCTCGCTTGCTTTCTTGTCGGTGCGGGTTCCCAGGTAGACCGGCTGCCTGAGGAGCCCGTCGCTCGTCCACTCCGTGAATCGGATTTCTGTCACCAGGTCCGGTTTCACCCAGTGCGGCCGCTCCATCGTCTTGATCTTTTCCGCGAACGGACTTGCGGCGGTCTCGCGTTCGCGAAGCAGCTTCGCGACGCGATCGAGCTCCGCCTGATTGAAGCCGGTCCCGACGCTGCCGGCAAAAATCAAACTGCCGTCGTCGTAGTAGCCGACGAGCAGCGCGCCGAAGTGCTGGCGTGTCTGTCGCGGCTCGGTCCACCCGCCGATCACGAACTCCTGCTGCTTGAGCAGTTTCAACTTCCGCCAGGCCGGCGAGCGGCGGCCGCTCTGATACACGGACTGGCCGTCTTTGCCGATGAGGCCTTCCCAGCCTTCGTTTTTCGCGCGGTCGAGGAGCGGCCGGCCGTCGTCGACCGTCATCTCGCTCAGGCGAATCACGTTCCTGATCGGCGCCGTGATGCGAACGCGCTCCTGCAGCCGAAGCCGGCGCGCCGCCAGCGGCAGCGGGCGAAGATCCTCGTCACCGTCGCGCAGGATGTCGAACAGGACGAGAACGGCGGGCTGGTCCCTTTCGCCCCGCTCGATCTCACCGGCTGTCGTGCGATGAATGCGTCCCTGGATGTGCTGAAACCCGAGCGGACGCCCCTCCGGATCCACAGCGACGATCTCGCCGTCGAGAAGGGCGGGGCCGTCGAGCCGGCGCGCGATCTGCGCCAGCGCCGAGACAATCGCCGGAAACTGCGCGGTCTTGTCGTTGCCGTTTCGCGAGTAGATCGTGACGTGCGGAGGGCGCGCGCGACCCTGAGGCGGCGCGAGATCGACCAGCGCGCGGATCCCGTCGTACTTCGGCTCGTACACCATGCCGCGCAGCGTGATCGGCGGTTCGTCCAGCGATGCCAGCATCGGCCGCACTTTGGCCGGATCCTCACGCCACTTCGGCAGACACGACCTCCGAAATGATTCTAGGCGGGCGGCAGATCAGGCCAAAGGTTAATGGCCTCGTGTCTGTCAGAATGTGCAAATCCGGGCACGATACTCGGCCGGTCAAATCCAGCCGATAATGCCCCTTTGCCGGAGACCGATTAAGGAGTCTTTATGGCAGCGCGTCCGACCTGGAAGGGCTACCTCAAGATCAGTCTGGTCAACATCCCCGTCCGTGTGTTCCCAGCCACGGACGCGGCGGCCACCATCAGCTTCAATCAGCTGCACCGTGAATGCCGTACGCGCATTCAGCAGAAACGCTGGTGTCCGACGTGCCAGACGGAGGTGCCCAACACCGATCTCGTCAAGGGCTACGAGTTCGAGAAGGGCAAGTATGTCGTGCTCGACGAGGACGACATCGCCAAGGTCCGTCCAGAGTCGACGCGCGTGATCAATGTCGTCCAGTTCGCCGACGCGAAATTGATCGATCCGGTCTACGTCGAGCGCCCCTATTACCTCGCGCCTGACGGCAACGTCGCCGCCGAGGCGTTCGCCGTCATGCGCGAGGGGATGGCCGGCAAGGCCGCCGTCGGCAAGGTCGCCCTCTACGGGCGTGAGTACCTGGTCGCGATCCAGCCGCGGGAGAACGGCTTCGTGATGTACACGCTGCGTCACGCGACCGAGGTCCGCGACATGGGCGCGATCGACGAGCTGAAGAGCGTCCCGTCGAAGATCAAGCCGGACGAGGTGAAGCTGGCCCGGCAAGTCATCGGCAACTTCGAGACCGGCGGCGACCTCACCCAATACCAGGACGACTACCAGAACGAGCTGCGGCGGATCATCGACGCCAAGATCGCGGGCGAGGAGGTCGTGGCGCCCGTCGAGGAGGCCCCGCCCAAGGTCGTGAACCTCATGGACGCCCTCCGTCAGAGCCTGGAGCGGGTGTCGGCCGGCAAGAAACAGCCGGCGAAAATTGCCAACAAAAACAACAAAGTCGAGGCGCGCCCGGTCATGAAGAAGCGCGCTCGAGGATAGATCCAAGAAAAACCCAAGGAAAATCGGAGCCCCGTCGAAGGACTTTCGCGGCCCCGTCGCGTCATGGTGTGTATACCGAGGCGAAGGGATCGTGGTGAACGCACACCCGGCAGGGCACAACGAGCCGCCCGAAGAGTTGGTCGGCGCAAGGCTCGACAGCGCGTTTCTCGAGTGGGCGCTCGAATCGAGTGCCGGCTTCGTCGGCGCGGCGCTGATCGATCGGAACGGCTCCAGAACTCCGCATCGAACCCCGCCGTGGCTCGCGAGCATCCGCATGGACTCCGCGGATCCGGACGTCGAGCGTTCTCCGCGCCAGACGGCCGTCGACCTCGGCGTCTCCAACACGTGGAGCCATCTGCGGCTCCTGGAGCACGTGGGGCACGGTGGATTCGGCCACGTGTACCGGGCGTGGGATCCCCAGCTCGAACGCGAAGTCGCGCTGAAGCTGCTCCCGGCCGTGGAATGCCCTCCCACCGGCGTGATGCTGTCGGCACTGGACGAGGGCCGTCTTCTCGCCCGCGTCCGGCATCCAAACGTGGTCAGCATCTACGGCGCCGAACGAATCGACGAGACGGTCGGCTTGTGGATGGAGTTCGTGCGGGGGAAGACGCTGGAGGAGCTGCTCGCAGAAGGTGTCGCCTTCAGCGATGCCGAGACGACGGCGATCTGCCTCGATCTCTGCGGCGCTGTCTCCGCCGTCCATGACGCCGGCCTTTTGCACGGCGACATCAAAGCGCACAACGTGATGCGCGCAGACGATGGACGCCTCGTGCTGATGGACTTTGGGGCGGGCCGGAAAGTTGAAGACGAGTCGTTCCCGGCGGGGACGCCTCTGTACCTGGCGCCCGAAGTGCTTCGCGGCGAGCCCGTCACCGTGCGAAGCGACATCTACAGCCTCGGCGTGCTGCTGTTCCATCTGGTCACGGACACCTATCCGGTGACGGGAGAATCGGTACCGGATCTCTGTCGTGCCCACGACGAAGGCAGGCGGGTCTCCCTCGAGGCAAAGCGGCCGCACCTTCATCCCTCTCTCCAGCGCGTGATCGAGCGCGCGACCGATCCCATGCCTGACCGCCGCTACGCGAGCGCCGACGACCTCGCCGCCGATCTTCGCGTCGCCAACGTCGACGCGTTTGCCGCAGACCTTCGCGTGCTCACGCGCCGCCCCGGCCTTGGCAACCTGCCCACAGACCTAACCACCGCTTGAAGACCTCGGGGTTCGGGGTCGAAGTGTTGATTACAATCAAAAAGCAGCTCGCGAAACCCGAGGTCTTGCCCGGGTTTTGAGCAACCTGCTAAGAGCGGTTTAGAGCCGTTTTCGTTTCCATGTAGCCTGACGAAAACGGCTTGGCGGTTTCGCATCAGAGGAAGTCCTCGCCGTGGTGGGGTCAGACCGGGGTCAGACCCCTGGGGTTCGGGGTCTG
>JBLNGH010000555.1:0-4206 GCA_050264575.1 Acidobacteriota bacterium
TCTCGACGATCCTCCTCGCCTGGACCCGGACAGCCCCTGGGCTGACCGAGCTCAGCCGGCTGACGTATCCGCTGCTCATCGCCGGTGGGCTGAAGATGCTTCTGGAGGATCTGTCGGCGTCGCGGCCCGCGACGCTGTTCATGGCGCTCGTGTTCTACGGCACGGCGCTGATTCTGGCGCCACGCGTGCTGAGGCCACGTCAGAAACACGGCTTGCCGGGATGAATGGCCTGGCCGTGTGCGACGCCGTGCGTCATGGTCACTCGGGCGCTGACGGGCGGCGTTCGCGAGCGGCCACGTCATAGCGGCCCACGAGCCGCGCGACCGTGTGCGAAATCTCGGTCAGCAGCCCGCGGGAGAGGCTTGCTGCGATCGCTGGGCCCCCGCGAAACCGATGCCGGACGGGCGCCTTCAGCTCGTCGTTGCCGAACATGGTGGCCTGATTGGCGAGACGAATGTACCGATCGAGACGCTCATGCGCCTCGGCGGTCATCTCACCCTGACGTTCAGTCTCCGTCAGGACGAGCCGCGCGACATTCAGCCGGAAGTCGACGTCGGCGAACGTGGTTTCGTCGATCAGCCCATGCTGGCGTTTCACCCGATTCAAGCGTTCGGCGACGTCGTACGTGGCGCGCACGATCTCGTCACGCTTCATGCCGTCGGTCTCGTACGACAGGATGCGCTGCCATCCGCTCTCGAGAAGAGCGGCTCGATGTTCGTCAAGCGTCCGGCAGAAGAGCGTATAGCCAAGGCTCGGGTCTTCGAACGCGCGGCTGCCGGGATCCAGAAATGGACCGAGCGGCGCGACGAATGGGCGAAGGCGTCTGCCGGCGGCGAACCGGCCGAGGAGCTCGTCGCAATAGGCCGGAATGTCGAGAGCATCGGCGTAGCGCTGGTGCGGGAGGCCAATCATGAAGAAGAGGTCGAGCGTCCGGCAGCCGTGCGCCAGTGCGCTGGCGATCGTCCGTTCGACGACGGCGTTGGGCCACGGGAACTTACGATTGACGCGGCGCACTGCTTCGTCGGGAGACTCGAGCGTGATCTCGGCGCTCCACGAGGGCAGACTCTCAGCGACCATCGCGAAGAAGCGATCATCGGCTGGGTAGTAGAGCTCGAAGATGATCTCGTTTGCCGGGCGGAGCCGTTTGAGGAGCGAGAACAGCCGGACCGCCCGAGGGTACCCACCCATGCGCGGATCGTGAACCATGAAGATCGGCGCGCGCGAGAAACTCGCGATGGCCCGCACGTCCTCAACGAGCTTTTCGGGTGAGCGGAATGCCGGGCGCGTGCGCTGACAGATTCGGGCATAAGCCGATCGCGATCCGCCGCAGGTTGCACATTCCTCCATGCAGCCGCGTGCCGTGAGCAGCAGGGTGATCGGATACCGCAGCCATTCGAGGCACGGCACCACGTTACGCAGACTGCCCCATTTGAAGAGCGACCGCATCATGTAGGTGTAGGCGGGCACGTCCACGCCGTCGAGCGTGTCGGGCACGAACGTCAGCGGGTTGACGTGAACGGTGTTCGCTCCATCCTTCCAGGTGAGATTCTCGACGGCCCCGAGCGGCGTGCCTTCGCGCAGAGCCTGCAGAAGCTGCCGGGCGGGCTCCTCCGTCGAGTCACCGCGCAGGATGAAATCGACATTCGGCGATCGAATGAGCTCTTCGTGGTAGTAGCTGGCCGAAAGTCCCCCAACGAGAATGCGACTTGCCGGGTGCAGCGCGCGAAGAAGTTCGGCCACCCGTAGCGCGCCCTGAGCGTGCGGCAACCAGTGCAGATCGATTCCGAAGAGCGGCGCCGACAGACGCGCGAGACAGCGCTCGGCGTCGAACGCAGGGTCGCGCAGCATCCGGTACGCGAGGTTCACGATATCGACGTTGTAGTGATTCCGATCGAGAAAGGCCGCGAGGCTCGTGAGGCCGACCGGATACATCTCGAAGATCGGCGTGGAGGGCACGGCGTCGGCGATCGGCCCGAGGAAGACGGACCGCTGCCGAAAATCGAAAATCGCCGGCGGATGGAGAAGGACGAGGTCCCGCCGGAACGGATGCGGCCACCGCACGGATCACCTCCGCCCGATCAGGCGCTTGGTGCGCAGGTGCTCTTCACGTTCCCGTTCGCTCAGCGTCCGCTCGATCCCGGTGATTTCGCTCCCCAGCTGCGTGGACACGCGCTGCTCGAGCGTGTTGACGAGCCGCGTCGTCCGTGCGAGCTCCTGACCCAGCCGGCGCATCACCTGCTCCCGTGGCGCAGCATCGAGCAGGTGCTCGAGCAGCCTCTCGAAATGGGTTGCGGCCGCCTGGCTTGGCGCGTCAGCCGCCCCCGGGAACACACCCCGCGCGGCGAGACTGCGGACGAGCGTCGGCCGGCCCTCGAGCGCGGCCACCTTGACGCCCCAGAGTTCTACGGTCGACAGCTCGATCTCGACTTCCCGTGTCGGCCAACCGAGCGGCGCGAGCGCCGCGCCGCCTTCCACGGCGAGCGCCTGCCAGAGCGACTGCCACGCCCGACGGGCCTCGTCCTCGAGATCTTCACGCGACGTGATGACGGTTCGCGCGCGCGCGAACAGTTCATCCACGAGCGACTGCCGCTTGCGTTTGAGCAGCAGTGTGCCGTGGCGCACCTGGTCCAGGCGCCGCCGGCAGCGGAGCAGGTTCGACCGCGTCGCAGGAGAGCGCTCGGACGTCATGGCGTCATCGCCGTGGCCACCCGCCGAGGCCCCTCACGGGCTGCGAGCAGCTCCGGCGGGAGCTTGAGCAGATCGTCGGTCGGCAGGCGGTCGAGCAACCGCCAGCCGCGCTCGATGGTCTCGGTGAGCCGGCGGCGTCCGTCGCCCTGGTTGATGAACTCCTGCTCGAACGACTCGGCGAACGCAAGCGCGCGGCGGTCGGCCGGCATCAACCCGGCCTCTCCCACAATTGCCGCCATCAAGCCGGCCTCGCGCCCCCGCGCGTACACCGCGTACAACTGGTCAGCCCACTTTCGGTGCTCGACCACGGTGTGCGCGGCGCCGATACCCGCGTTCATCAACCGCGACAGCGACGGCAGCACGTCGATCGGCGGATACACGCCCCGACGGTGCAGCTCGCGGCTCAGCACGATCTGTCCCTCTGTGATGTAGCCGGTGAGATCCGGAATCGGGTGCGTGATGTCGCCGTCGGGCATCGTGAGAATTGGCAACTGCGTGACGCTGCCTTCGGATCCCTCCACGACGCCGGCGCGTTCGAAGAGCGACGCGAGATCTGTGTACATGTAGCCGGGATACCCGCGCCGGCCCGGCACCTCTTCGCGCGCAGCCGCGACTTCACGCAGCGCTTCGCAGTAATGCGTGATGTCCGCCATCACGACGAGCACGTGCAACCCGCAGGCGTACGCGAGATGTTCGGCGCACGCGAGCGCGGCCCGGGGTGTGAGGAGCCGCTCGATCGTCGGATCCTGCGCCTGGTTCAGGTAGAGCACACTTCGTTCGAGCGCGCCGCTCGCGCGGAAGCGGTCAAGAAACGCACGCGTCTCCCGCTCGGTGATGCCAATCGCCGCGAAGACGACCGCGAACGGCTCCCCGCGCGGTGCGCGGGCGTGCTCGACGATCGTGGCGGCCAGATCGAGGGCCGGGAGTCCAGGCGTCGAAAACACCGGCAGCTTCTGGCCGCGGACCAAGGTATTCAAGCCGTCGATCGCCGAGATCCCCGTCTCGATGAAATCGCTCGGCGGGACCCGCCGCGTCGGATTGATGGGTATGCCCCACAACAGGCGGCGCGCCTCGCCGATGGGCGGCGGAAGGTCATCGCGCGGATCGCCCAGACCGCCAAGGGCGCGTCCCAACAGATCCCGGCCGACCGGCACGTCTGCGAGATCGCCCGTCAGCGTAACCTCTACGTGCGCCGGCGCCAGGCCGAGCGTCTCGTCGAGCACCTGCACGATGGTGACGTCGCGGCCCGCATCGATGACTTGGCCGCGCACGTCGGGCTGACCCGGCAACCGGACCTTCACCCACTCGCCGAGCGCCGCTCGCTGGACGCCGCCCAGATAGAGCAACGGTCCGGCGGCCGCGCGCGCGCCCCGGTACGTCCGAGCTACGCTCACGGGCCGCCCCCACTCTCCGCGGCCGTTGTCGTTCGGGGCAGACCGGCAATCGCGGCGGTGACGGCGGCCAGCGCCTGCTCGCGTGCGGCGGCAGGCGCGTCGCGCAGCGCCGCGAGCACGCGCC
>JBLNGH010000556.1:0-7756 GCA_050264575.1 Acidobacteriota bacterium
TCGCAAAGGGGAGGAAGACGTCGATCACCTGGGCGTCGTACTTCTGCGCAATCGATCGGATTCTCGTGTTCAGACCACGATCGAGGACCGTGCCAGGCGCCCCTTCAAGCGTAACAGTCCCGAGCAGGGCAATCGCTGGCGTCTGGCAGCCGGTGCGCAGCAGCGCGTTGTACTGCGTGCGCAGCAGGATGTGCCCGTTGGGGCCGACCGCCTCCCGCAGCTCCCGAATCGTGTGATCGATTGTTGCCTCGACGCCGTTCAGCAACCCGTTCAAACGGCCGAGGCAGCTTTGACTTTGCCGGCACGCTGCCGCCTGCGGGCCGGTCACCACCTCGGCGAGATCGTTGCCTCCGCCGCCCCACGTCACGACGACCGGCGCACGCCCCTGGATCGCCGCCAGCGTCGCCGCCAGCTGATCCTGCCGGATGTCGCGCGTCGTGGCGAACGGGACGCCCAAGTTGTGAAGCTCGACGGTCCGCTGGAACACCGTCGACAGGAATGTGCGGAAGAGCGGCACGTAGCCAATGCCGTCCGAGAGAATGTCATCGCCGAGGCCGAACTCAACCGAGTCGCCGAGCGCGACATACACGGGCGGCAGCGGCAACTGCGCGAATGACGCGATCGGGCGCGTGCCGGCGACGACGATGAGAACGCCGAGCAGCGCAGAGAGATGTGGAAGATGTCGGAGCGAACGGCGGGTCATGATGAAACCTCCTGCGAGCTCTCACCGAATCAGCGAGGGCCGATAGTGTCTCACGTAATCGATCACGAAGCCTCCCGAGTGCGGCATGGCGTTCACGCCGAGCAGGCTGCTCGGATCGGCTTCAGATCAAAGCACACGTGAAGACATGAAGGAACATGAGGAGCATGAAGAAAAGCCTTTTGATTTGTTCAGTCAATTTTTCATGACCTACATGTCTGGTCGCGCGAAATCGCGGGAACGGTCTCGTGGGATAATCGGCGACCGATGCGCCCATCTCTCGTAACCGGGAAGCAGTTTCCGCTCGCGGTCGTCATGATCGCCGCGTCTGCGGTCATCGCCGCGGCGCCGCAGCAACTCTCGCAGCAGGTGCGTTCCGCCTACGTGAGCGTGGATGCGCCTGTGATCGTGCTCACCAACGCCCGGGTCATGGATGGTACCGGTGGTCCGTTGCGTGAGGGACAGACCATCGTCGTCAAGGACGGTCTCATCGCGGCCGTCGGTGCGGCCACGACCGTCACGCCGCCTGACGGTGCACGAGTCATCGACCTGACCGGCAAGACCGTTCTGCCCGGCCTGGTGATGGTGCACGAACACCTCTATTACCCGGTGGGTCCTGGCGTCTACGGTCAGCTCGGCGAGAGCTTCACGCGCCTGTATCTGGCCGGCGGCGTCACGACCATGCGTACGGGTGGCAACGTCAACGGCTTCATGGATCTGAACCTGAAGCGCGCCATCGATCGCGGCGAGAAACCCGGTCCCGCAATTGATGCGACGGCGCCGTACCTCAACGGACCCAATACCTTCATTCAGATGCGCACGTTGAAAGACGCAGACGACGCGCGGAAGCAGGTGGCGTACTGGGCCGACGAAGGGTTCACGTCGTTCAAGGCGTACATGCAGATCACGCGCGCGGAACTGGGCGCCGCGATCGACGAGGCGCACAAGCGCGGACTGAAGATCACCGGGCATCTCTGCTCCGTCACGTACGCCGAAGCCGCCGATCTGGGCATCGACAACCTCGAGCACGGCTTCCTGGCCGCCACGGACTTCGTGCCCACCAAAGAGCCGGACACCTGTCCGGGTCAGGGCGCGGGCCAGCAGACGATCGCCGCGCTCGACGAGAATGGCGAGCCCTTCCGCGCGCTCGTGAAAAAACTGGTCGACCGGCGCGTCGCGCTCACGTCGACGCTGACCGTTTTCGAGACGTACACACCGGGTCGGCCGCTGCCGCCGGGGCTCGGCGTGCTCCTGCCGGAGCTGCGCGAGCAGTTTCTGAAGACGTTCGAGCGCGTCAAAGCAAACACGAGCTCGAACTACGCGAAGCTGTTTCCGAAGGCGCTCGTGCTCGAGCGTGCGTTCGTGCGGGCGGGCGGGCTGCTGATTGCCGGCACCGATCCGACCGGATCGGGTGGCGTGGTTCCCGGGTTCTCGAATCAACGACAGATCGAGCTCCTCGTCGAGGCCGGATTCACGCCCGCCGAAGCGATTCAGATCGGCACGCTGAACGGCGCGAAGTACCTCGGACGGGACGCGCGCATCGGCTCGATCGCCGCCGGCAAGCAGGCCGATCTCATCGTCATCGCCGGCAACCCGGCCGCGGACATTGCCGACATCCACAAAGTCGAGATCGTCTTCAAGCAGGGCATCGGCTTCGATCCCGCAAAACTGATCGCATCGGTCTCGGGTCGGGTGGGCTTGTGGTGAAGTACCTAATGTGAGCTCCGACGACGATCTCGACGGGCTTCGCGGCCGCGTACGCCACATCTCGGTCCGCCAGACCGGTCGTCTGAGGCGTGACGACAGCGAATCGATCCATCGAACTGAACGCTCAGTCACGCTCGACGCAGCAGGCCACGTGACAGAACGATCGTGGGGAATCGAATCGGGCGCCTCCGGGCGAACTGTCTGCTCGTACGGCTCTGATGGCCGGCTGGCCGAAGCGCTGGAAACCGGGACAAATCCGGATGGTTCTTCCTGGACGTTGCGTCGCGCCTACACCTACGACAGTCGTGGGCGGCTCGTCCGGGAACAACTTGAGCGGGCGGATGGAAGCCTCGTGCGAACGCGGCAGCCCTTCTATGCCGCCGACGGCCGTCGGATCGAAGAGCGACAGTTCGAGCGCCGCTCACGCGGCGCGTGTTGCAGGTATTCGATCGAAGTCGACGGGTCGAACGAATCTTTTCCGGCGCCCGCGCGTGCACGATCTGGACGGATCACCTACGAACCCGGTGGCGCGCCAGCCGAGATTACCTTTAAAGGAAGGCTCGGCGTGCCCGTGGGAAAAATCCTGTTCCAGACGGATGCGGCCGGCCGGACCACCGCCGTCCGCAGCTACGGCGACAGCGGAGAAGTTGGCTCGGCGGCGAACTGGTCGCGGCCGATCGGATCGGTCGTGAACTGGACTGCACGTCGGGTGTTGAACGGTTGGACGAGATGGAATCTGATCCGCCGTGGCCGATGGCGCACGCTCGGGCGCACTCTGTTCTGGGGGCCGCTGTGGTTCGAGACGTTCAAGCAATACGACGCGCATGGCCGTCGCGTCGAGGAACGGACCCGGTTTGCCGGCGGCGCCGCCGAGACGATCGAGACGTGGAATTACGACGCAGATGGACGCCTGCTCGAGCACGGGGAGCGTGATGAGACCGGCAAGCTGACGACTCGCGAAGAATACGTGTACGAACTGGACGCGATCGGTAACTGGGTGCATCGCACAATTACCAGGCCGAGGCGTCCGCACGCCCCGGAAGAGATGATCGACATCACTGAGCGCACGATCGATTATTTCGACCAGAGCGACTCTTGATGGACCTGTGGCCTTTCGCAATGGGCCTGCATCAGGCTTCGGCCTTTGGCCATCGGCTTGCCCGCCGAAGCTCACGAGCGAAGGCGGGCCTTCGCGATAAGTCCCAGAAACTCCGTCGCCTCGATCACCGCCGCGTCATCGATCGCGAGCTCGCGCACGGAGTCGACCCGCAGTCGCGCCGACGCGCGGTCGAAGAGTGTGACGTTCATCCAGCTCGATTCATAGGTTGACCACCATCGCAGTCCATTGGCGTCGCGGTTGCGTTCGAAGAGCGCTCGCGCCTGCGGTTGTGTCACCGCGCGCTGACGTGTGGCCACGACCGAGGGCCGCAGGCCGCCGCGGAGCAGGACGGCCGGATCATCGAGATCGATCAGCTTGGCGGGATCCGCAAAGTCGAGGCTGGCGATCGCCAGAGGCAATTCCCGGCGGCGCAGAAGCGAGGGCGTCAGCCGCTGGCTGCGAAACCGCGCGAGCTGCTCGACCACCGAGGACACGTCGCGCTCCGAGAGATACAGGCAGCCATAGAGATCGGGATTGTCGTGCCGTCCTTCGCCCTGGAGCGATCGGGGAAACCAGAGCGGCCCGTCAGGCTCCTTCGGTTTCGCGCGGCGGTTCCACGCGAAGCACCGGTAGAGCCTCACGCGAACGTGTCGGAGCGTTCCGCGCGAATCGCCCGCATCAGCTCCTCCGTCCGTCCGAGACGAATGAGGTCCACGGGCCGGCGATCCCCGAGGATCGGATTCACGCCAAAGAGCCACGCCAGGGCGGCGTCGCGGTCGTAGAGGCGAAGGAGATTGGCCCAGACGAGCTCGAGGAGGTCGACTTTTTCGGCGTTGAGCAGGTCGATGCCGGCGCCGCGGAGCCAGCGCGTCACCTGGGAGCGGCTCACGCCGAGGAGGTCGGCGAGCTTGGCGGCCGTCCGGAAATCGTGCGTGAGGGCCTCGACCTTGCGCGCGACGGCAACCGGCATGACCTCAGAATAGCGCAACAGAAACTGTTGCGCAACAGAAAGTGTTGCGGGCAGGCCGCGGGCTCACACAACGGCCTTTTTTCGACTCGGTCTCCTCGTCCCGGTCACACGCCGGCGACGATGGCGGCCTGAGGCTGTCGCAGGTGCTTCTTCTTCCGCTGCTTGCGGCGCTTCATCCGCGGTCGTATCCAGGGCCGGCAGCGGCACGCCGAGGTCGGCCGGCGTGATCGCGACGTCGGCATCGGGAGCGTCCGGGCGCTCGTTCACGACGACGGGCGCCGGCGTGTGAGAGTGAAGGGCTGGCGGCGCCGTCCCTTGAAAGACGCGAATCACGCCCTGGCGATCGCGCTCGACGCGCAACGCCCCTTCCTTGTGCGCGGCGCGCAGCAGGTCCACCAGGCTCGTAAAGCCGTACGCGCGCTCGTCGAACGCCGGCTGCGCCTGCCGCAGCAGTTGCTTCACGTTGCGCAGATACAGCGGCCAGCGGCGGATCTGCATCGAGCCCAGCGTCCGCGCGAGCTCCCGGACGCCGTCGGCGGGCGTGCCGACGACCGCAGTCGGCCGCCCCTGCGTCGTGGCCGGGACGTGCGCGGGCGGTTCGGCTGGCTGATCCTCGTCCGGATTCTGGGACGACGTCATCGTGTCGGCCGCTGCCGCGCCGTTCGCCGGTCCGACCATCCATCCGCCGCGGCCCTGAAACAGGGTGAGCAGACCGGCCTTCTGCAGTTTCTCGGCGAAGTCGCGAAACGACCCGGCGCCGTACGTACGCTCCGAGAACGTCGAATCCAACTGCAGCAGCGTCGTCTTGAGCAACCCGAGTTGCGGCGGGCCTTCGCGCTCGGACAGCACTTTCAGCGCGCGGGAGACGAGGGGCACGGCCTGCTCGATCGGCGCGCGGTCCGTGCGGACGCCGCGCCCGGGCTGCCGTCCTCGGCCCGCTGCGGACGCCGGCGCGCCGCCGCCGGTGAGGTTCTCGTACGCGATGAACTCATGGCAGTTGCGCTGGAGGATCTGGCTCGTGAACTGGCGGCCGCCGACGATGAAGATTTGCTTGTCGTACTGCTTGAGCTTCTCGACCAGGCTGATGAAATCGCTGTCGCCGCCGACGATGACGAACGTGTTGATGTGCGTGTGCGTGAACGCCATCTCGAGCGCGTCGAGGGCGAGGTTGATGTCCGCGCCATTCTTGTCGCCGCCGGGTGTCGGGTTGCGCTGGACCATCCGGATGGCGTGCTGCGTCAGCATCCGGCTGTAGCCGCCGGATCGCTGCCAGTCGCCATAAGCCAGCTTCGCGACGACTTCGCCGCGCTCTTTCAGCGCGTCGAGCACGAGCCCCGCGTCAAACGACAGGTTGAGGGTGTTCTTGAGGCCGATCTCGACGTTGTCGAAATCGATGAAAACGGCAATCCGGATGCGTTCTTCTCGAGTCACTGTCCAATTGTGTCATTGTTGCGCGTGCGCTCCTAGCGTGCTCGCGTCAGCCCCGGCAGTCCCTCGAGCCGCATGATCGCGTACTGATCGTCGACGAATGAGATCGTCACGCGCTTGCCGTCTGGAGACACGCCGAACGATTCGACCGAGAGTCCTTCCTCTGACGCCTTCAGTACGCGGCGCGTGGCCGTCGTGTCCTCGCCAGGCCGGAACGCCTGTTCAATGATTGCGCTCTTGCCCTTCGCGTCGGCGCCGATGTACAGGATCGCGCGTCCATCCGGACGCCAGCGTCCCCGGCCGAGCGAGATCATCGCGAGCAGCCGGCCGGCGGGCGGCAGCCCGATGGGCGAAATCATCTGCTTGCCGTCGGCGATGCGGGCCACGTGGACGGTTCCGCTGCCGATCGCTTCCGTGTGGTACAGCACGAACTGCCCGTCGGGCGACAGCTCGGGATGCGCGTTGATGCCGTCGATCACTTTGACGGCCTGCGTTCCGTCGGGTCGAATCTTCCAGATCCCCTGGTTCTGGCCGAAGTTGGCCGAGTAGATCACCCAGCCGTCGCGCGTCATCGTCGGATTCTCCGCGTCGGAGCCGTCGCGCGAAAGCTGCCGCGCATTGCGTCCGTCGGCTTCCGCGATCCAGATCTCGAAGTGGCCGGATCGATTGGAGCTCCACATCAGCTGCTTGCCGTCGGGCGTGAACGCCGGGTCCCAATCCTGCGCTTTGTCGTCCGTCAGCCGCCGCGTTTCGCCGGTCTCGGGCGACGTCACCCACAAATCCAGATTGCCATTGCGTGTCGCGGAGAAGACGATCCACTTGCCGTCAGGCGAGTACGCGGGCTGGCGATCCGTGCTCGTCCCGCGCGTCACCCATCGTCCCGTCGAGAACCCGGAGGGCGTCCACTCCAACTCGCGGAGGTTCTGGCGGTTGATCGAGCTGTCGAACACGACGCTCCCGTCGCGCATGAGCTCGAAGCCGTCGACGAGGGCCGGCACCCACGCGAGCGTCCGCCCGCCGCCGGATCGATGCTGGAGGACGATCCGCGACTCGGGCGCGTACGACGTCACGTCCGGATTCTGCGCGTACAGGAAGTCAGAGCCCAACCACTGCACCGCGGAGATCTGACCGCCACGCTCGATAGGCTCGACTTCGCTTGCGGTCAGAGTCGTGGCATCAAACACGAGCAGCCCGTCGCGGATCGTGGCTTGAATGCCGGACTGTGCGACGACGATGTATTGGCCATCCGGCGACCATCGCGGCGCCCGCAACGCGGTGGTCGAGGGTGCCTTCGCTTGGCGAATGGCGGTTCCATCCGCGTTTGCCACACCCAGACGCCAGTCGCCAGCCGTGATTTGTCGGATGAAGGCGAGGCGTGTGCCGTCTGGGGACCAGTCGCCTTCGAGCGCGTGATCGATCAGCTTGCGCGGTTGCCCGCCGAGGACGGGAACGCGGTAGAGCGAGGCCTCATCGCCCTCGCGCCGCACAAACAGAATCGAGGCGCCGTCCGGCGAGAATCGCGGCGCGCGATCGATACCCGTCGTCAACGCGACTTCCTCGCCGGTCTGGAGCTGGCGCAGCCAGATCCGGTTTACGCCGTCGCGCGCCGACATGAAGGCGATCGTCCGGCCGTCGGGTGACGCCGCCGGGAGGAGGTCACTCCCCGAGAACGTGATTGTGCTGATGCGAGTTGCGGTCGGAGATTCGGAGGGACGCGACGGCACGATGCGCGCGAGCACGAGCCAGCCGACGACGAGCCCGGCGCCGAATTGGGCCGCGGCTGGAAACATGCTGAATCGCGGGCCCGCCTGAGGAACCTCGGAAACGACCGGATCAATTCTTCCGGTCGGCG
>JBLNGH010000557.1:0-6766 GCA_050264575.1 Acidobacteriota bacterium
GCCATCCTTATTGGTCACGACGAGCGAGTAATTGCCCTTCGCGTCGAATACCGCATCGACCTCGAACGAGCCCTCACGGCGGTTCTGGATGTCGGCACCGGCGAACCGCAGGCTCTGCCCGCCCGGAGTCGTGATCATCAACGTCAGCCCTTCGAGAAAATCCGACCCGGCGACAGCCAGCCGCTGCGGCTTGGTGCTCAGTGCCGGAGCCGCGGGCGTCACGTTCGTGATTTCCGGCGTGCTCGGGACGGTCCCGTTCGGCGCCGCCGATAGACCGCGCGACGCGCTTGGCGCCGCCAGCAGGACGACGAGCAAGCCAGTGGTGAGCCAGGTACGTGCGTTCGTCATGGGATCCTCCGTACGTCGCGCGGATTGGTCTCCAAATCCGCGTGACACAGGCGGACTTGCAAACCAGTCCGCCCTACGTACGAACTGCAAGATCCGACCCGGCTGGCAGCCGGGGTGATCCGGCCAGAAATCTGTATTTCGCTGCCACTTATGGGGACCCGACTCCACGCAGATCCAGCGCGTCAGAATCTGCGCGAGGGCGAGGAGGCATGACGAATGAACGTGTCCGAAGGATGGGCAATGATTCGATGTAGGGCGGGGCTTCAGCCCCGCCGGCCCTGAAGGGCCGGCCTACACCTTCGGCTCCACCACCGCAAGCAGCGGATGGTGATCCGAGCCGTACGTGTCGAGCCGGATCGTGGAGGCGCGCCAGCCGTCGGGCAGACGGAAGAACAGATGATCGAGCCGCATGATCCCGAACGTCGGCCGCCGGTCGCCCGTTGCGGGTGGCGCGAGCGATTCGGAGACTTCGGCAAACACCGGATCGTGGAAGCCGTACCAGGTATTGAAGTCACCGCCGAGAACGGCGGGACCGTCGGCAGCCATGTCCCGGAGGAGACTGCGCGCCTGGCGCAGCCGGGTCGCGCTCGAGAACAGCCATAGCCGCCGGGCAGGCGCGCGGTTGTCGAGGTGGACGTTCGTGACGCGGATCGGCGGTCCGCCGCCCGTGACGGTGGCTTCGATCGCCACGCGGCGTTGACGTTCGAACGGCAGTTCGATGGCCGCGAGGTCGGATAGCGGCTCGGTCGAGAGGATCGCGTTGCCGCGATCCTCGTCGGTCTTGTCGGGATCGCCGTTGCGCATCGACGGGACGTAGTACAGCGCGAGTCCCAGTTTCGAGGCGGCCGAGACGATGTCGATCCGCTCGCGGCCGGCGACGCGCGGACGGATCGCGCCGGCCGATTCGGCGCCGGGCAGCGGCCCGCGCGGCACCAATTCGCCCTCGCGGAAAGCTTCCTGCAGGAGCAGCACGAACCGGCTGACGGGTTGCCCGGTCAGGGTTCCGTCGCGCAGCGACGCGACCAGCGTGGCGACATCGCCGGCGCCGACGTTGATATTCCAGCTGATCACGACGAGGCCGGACGGTTCGGCGTCCGAATCCGGCAGCGGAGGAGCCGCGGCGACGATCGCGGGGCCGACGCTGCGGCACCAATCGTCGAGCGTCCCGCGATCACCGGGCGCGTCCGGTCGGATCCATCGAATCTGATCCGATGAGGGATTGCCGCTCGGCGAAACCGCTGTCCGGCACGCCACGGGCGCGGGGGATTCGATGAATGTACGGCCAGGCGTGGCGCAGCCGGCGACCGCCGCGGCCAGAGCTACCAAGATCCAGAGCTTTTCACCACGAAGGACACGAAGAGCACGAAGGAGTTCTTTCAAGATCTTTCTTGTTTTTCCGTAATGCAAGATTTCTTCGTGTCTTTCGTGTCCTTCGTGGTGAAGGTTCTTGCTCTTGGCGCCGCGATTTCTCAGTCTACCGCAACGCCACACTTCAGTGCGCGGCCCTCAACGCGAACAGCAGCAGATCATCGGTCGGCGGTTGACCGTTCTGAAACGACCGGACGTCCTCCAGACACCGATCAACGATTGACTCGAGCGGCTCCGGCGAAGCGACCGCCAGCGCCCGGGCCAGCCGCGGCCTGCTGTAATCTTCGCCGCCGCTGTTTTCGGCGTCGATGGCACCGTCCGTGTAGAAGAGCAGCGTATCGTCCGATGACAGCTCGACCCGCGTGGGCGCATACGTGGAGGTCGGAAACAGGCCCAACGGCAGGCCGGACGTCAGCGGGACCGACTCGGCGGCCGTCCCATGCCGCAGAAGCGGCGGCCAGTGGCCGGCGCTGTACAAGTCGA
This sequence comes from Acidobacteriota bacterium, assembly GCA_050264575.1. Taxonomy (GTDB): domain Bacteria; phylum Acidobacteriota; class Vicinamibacteria; order Vicinamibacterales; family SCN-69-37; genus DASQFI01. The sequence goes on from JBLNGH010000557.1 coordinate 2,200, forward strand.
CCGCGCCGCCGGGAAGCAGCGTCGCCGCCGCGAGCGTCGCGTACGTGGCGCGCGGGGCGCTGTCGTTGAAGAGCGCGTTCACGCGGGCAAGCAGCTCGCCCGTGGGCAGCCCCAGCGGCGCGACGCTGCGGAACGTCGCGATCAGGTTGCTCATCAACAGTGAGGCCGCGACTCCTTTGCCCGACACGTCGCCGACGAGGATCACCGTCTCGTTGCGCGCGGGCACCGGGATGACGTCGCAGAAATCGCCCCCCACTTCGCTTGCCGCTTCGTAGCGGTAGCGATACTGCCAGCCGTTGACTGCCGCACCCTGCCGGGGCAGCAGTCCGATCTGCAGGTCGTGCGCAAGGGCGAGGTCGCGCTGAATGCGGGTTTCCTCGGACACCGTCGGATGCTCGTCGCAGCAGCGCGCGACCGGATCGTGCGCCAGATGGCGCGTGCCGACGTATTCGTGGCACACGTCGCACACGCCGAACGTGCCGCGGTCGAGCCGCGCCAGCGCGGCATCCACGTCGGCCAGTAGATCCCTGAGATCGGCTCGCGACGACCGGCGCGTGGCCTGCGCCAGCAGGTGTCGCCGTTCGATCAACTCGGTTCGAAAGTACGTGTCTGGCGCGGTAATCATGGCGCCCCCTTCTTGAGGATGGCGATTTGCCCGGCGTGATAAAGCACGTGCTGCAGTACGCCGTGCAGCGTGATGTACGTCGTCCAGGTGTTGCCGAGTCCTGGCAGCTCCTCCTTCAGCTGTTCATCGTCGAGCGATCGTATCCGGCGCTGAAGGCCGTCCGCGGCGCGGCGAAGTCTGTCGACATCCGCGTGCCATGACTTCTTCGCGGATTCATTTGCCGTTGTCGAGCGCGATGCCCTGTGGACGGGGGGCCAGTCCATGGCCTGCGAGACTTTACGTGGAGCCGTTCCATCGAGACGGCGCCCGACGAGTTCGAGCCAGGCGGCGGTGTGGGCGACAAGCTCCCAGATCGAGTGCGCGTCCGGCAGCGGCTTTGCCGCGGCCTGGCCCGGCGAGACGTCGCGCACCAGCTCGAGGATTGAAGGTCCATGCCAGGCGGGTCCGTTCACTGCCCGCGCCAGCTGATCGGCAATACGTTGTGTCTCGACTCCAGGCATCGCGACCTCCTCTATTTAACCGTCTATAGCGTACTAACTGGTTAGATCATCGATCCGGGTCTGTAACCTGTCAAGCAGCAAATATCGGTTATACTGACGATGTGTCGAACCAGGTGTGAAGGAGATGTCACAGGCCGCTGCCGCGTACCAGTTTGATTTCTCGGGAGGGGACCTCAGCCTCGATTTCGTGAATACGCTGGGCGATCGGCCCATCAGGCAGGAGGAGCACCTTCACGCGTGGCGCGATCTCGTGGATTGGGCCGAGCAGGCGGGGCTCGTCTCGAAACGGGCTGCCGCGTCGCTTCGCGCCGCCGTTGGCCGGGGCGACACGGCCAGGCGTGCGTTTGCCCGCGCCGTCGCGCTACGCGAGTGTCTCTATCGCATTTTTCAGGCGACCGCGGCCGGCCGTGCGCCCGCCCGTACGGACCTCGACGCTCTCAACGACGCGCTTCGTCAGGCGATGGCACACGCGCGCGTCGAACCGCGCGGCGGCGACTACGTGTGGGCGTTCGCCGACGACGATCAGACGGTGGACGGATTTCTGCGGCCGGTCGTGCGCGCCGCTGCGGATCTGCTCGTCTCGCCGGTGCGAGTCAGCGTCCGCGAGTGCGCCTCGGATCGGTGCAGCTGGCTGTTCGTCGACCGCAGCCCCACGCAGCGGCGGCGGTGGTGCAGCATGAAGACCTGCGGCAACCGGCATAAGGTTCGAAGGTTCTACGAAAGGAAAAGACAAGAAGATAGATAAGTGATCTGTCGGTTCCGGGGTTCCGGAGTTCCGGGGTTCCGGAGTTCCGGAGTTCCGGTTCCGGGGTTCCGGGGTTCCCGTGAGAACTTCAGAACCTCGGAACTCCGGAACCTCGGAACCGACGCGATCGTTGTCGCTACCTTCCCGTCCGCTTGTTCTTGGACTCGAGATCTCTCTTTGCTTCCGTCCAGTCTTCGTGGCTCGTGCCGTGCGAGCCGCCGCGTTCGAGATACCTGAAGTACGCGCGGATGCGGATGTCCTCCTCGCTCGGTTCCGGTGCCTCGGCATGATGCTCGGCGGCCGCCGCGTCCTTGACGGCTTCTGAGGCCTGCGGTTCTCCGGCTGGATCGCGTTTGGCTTTCGTTCGGGCGCCGCTCGTCCGGCGGCGCGGTGTCTCGGATTTGGGTCGTGCTGACTTGGCCACTGACGGTCTCTCCCTGTCGTTACGCGGGCGTCATGGCGCCGCGCGTTCATGCGCGATCCAATCTACCAGTTCCGGCCGGGTCGCGGTTGATACAGTGGTGTTGAGCCAGCCCGACCGCCGCCATGCCAGGCACGCAGCCCCTCGTCTTCGGCGAGCACGAACCCAACACGCTCTCGCAGCTCTCGGATGTCGCGAGCCGAGCCGAGCGGGCGGCGCTGATGGCCGACGGCCATCTCGGCTACGTGATGCCGATCGGCGGCGTGGCCGCCTACCGCGATCAGGTCTCGGTCGTCGGTGTCGGGTTCGACATCGCCTGCGGAAACGCCGCGATCCGGACCGACCTGACGCTCGATTCCTCACCCGATCTCGTGCGCCGGCGCCATGAGCTCGCCGACGAAATCCAGCGCGTGCTTTCGTTCGGCGTGGGACGAAAGAACACGTCGGACGACGCGCCCGTCGATCATCCGCTGTTCGACGATCCCGCATGGGACGCCGTGCCGTATCAGGCGCGCGCGGCGCTGCGGCAGAAGGCGCGCGCGCAGCTCGGCACCGTCGGAAGCGGCAATCACTACGTCGACGTCTTCGTGGACGAGACGGGCGCGATCTGGGTAGGCGTGCACTTCGGCAGCCGCGGTTTTGGCTACACAATCGCGTCCGGATTTCTTGCGCTCTCGCAGAACCAGCCGTGGGGCGCGCGCGTGCCGGAGCGCGAAGTGCTGCTCCGCCTTGGCCAGCCGATCGGGCACGACTACTGGGCGCTGATGTCGCTCGCGGGCCAGTACGCGTACGCGGGGCGCGAGTGGGTCGCGCGCAAGGTCGTCGCGCTCCTTGGCGGGCGCGAGCTCGAGCTCGTGCACAACCACCACAACTTCGCGTGGCGCGAGACGCACGGCGGCGACGAGATGATCGTGGTCCGCAAGGGCGCGACGCCGGCCTTTCCCGGTCAGAAGGGCTTCGTCGGCGGCTCGATGGGGGACGACGCCGTGATCGTGCAGGGGACCGTCGCGGGTGATGCGGCGGTGCGCGATCTCCAGACCGGTGGGCTGTATTCGACGGTGCATGGCGCCGGGCGCGTGATGTCGCGCACGGCCGCCGCCGGCAGGCGCAATCGCCGCGGCCGGCAGCTGTCACGCGGGGCGATCTCGCCGCAGATGATGCACACCTGGGTTCGCGACAAGGACGTCGTCCTGCGCGGCGGCGGCGTCGACGAGAGCCCGCACGTGTACCGCCGGCTTCCGGAGGTGCTCGCCGCCCAGCGTGGCACCATCGAAATCCTCCACACCCTCAAGCCGCTGATCGTCGTCATGGCCGGCGAGGACATCGAGGATCCATATAAAGATTAAAGACCTCGGGTTTCGTTTTACGATTCCCGTAAATCGGAACCCGAGGTCTTATGACGCTGTCGCCGGGCCAGTCGCTGGGTCCGTATCAAATCGAGTCGCTTGCGGGCGCCGGGGCCATGGGCGAGGTCTACCGGGCCCGGGACACGCGTTTGAACCGCACCGTCGCGGTCAAAGTCCTTCCGGCCCACGTGGCGACGATGCCCGGGCTGCTGCAACGATTCGAGCGCGAAGCCCGCGCCATCGCCGCAGTCGAACATCTGAACATCTGCCCGCTGTACGACGTCGGCGCCGACGCCGGCATCAATTACCTCGTGATGCAGTTCGTCGAAGGCGAGACGCTCGCCGACCGGATCGCCCGTGGTCCGATGGCTGTGCCGGAAGCGATCGGCGTGGCCCAGCAGATCGCCGCGGGTCTCGACGCCGCGCATCAGCAAGGCATCATTCATCGCGACCTGAAGCCGTCGAACATTCGATTGACGACCGAAGGCCAGGTGAAACTCGTCGATTTCGGCCTCGCGAAGGCGATGTCGCCGCTGTCATCGGCAGATCTGCAGATCTCGCCGACGGTGACGGCCTCGCCGACCGATGCAGGATCGATTCTCGGCACCGCCGCGTACATGAGTCCGGAGCAGGCGCGCGGCCAGTCGCTCGACAAGCGCACGGACATCTGGGCGTTCGGCAGCGTGCTCTACGAGATGCTCACGGCCTGCAAGGTCTTCGCAGGCGCGACCGTCGCAGATGTGCTGGCGGGGGTGATCGGCCGCGAGCCCGACTGGAGCGCGTTGCCCGCCGGCACCCCGCGGCGCCTGCGGGATCTGATCCGGCGCTGTCTTCAGAAGGATCCATCGCGCCGGCTGCGCGACATCGGAGACGCCAGGCTCGAGCTGGACGATGTGATGACGGATCCAATCGCCCCGCCCGCGGCGATCT
>JBLNGH010000558.1:0-5455 GCA_050264575.1 Acidobacteriota bacterium
GCAGCAAAGTGCTGACGCCGGACGGCGACCTGGATCGCGAGGCGCTCGGTCGAATCGTGTTCGAGGATCCGGCGGCCCGCCGCGATCTCGAGGCCATCATTCATCCCGTCGTCTACGGCGCGATTTCACGCTGGTTCGAATGGTTGGACGCCAACGAGCGGAGCGGCACGCACACGGACACGATCGGGATTGCCGACATCCCGTTGCTGTTCGAAACAGGGCGTCAATCCGACTTCGACGCGGTGATCGTCGCCGCGTGCCGCCCCGACCAGCAGATCGAGCGCCTGATGGCGCGCGGCCTCACCCGGCACGATGCCGAACAGCGTCTGGCTGCGCAGTTGCCGATTGAAGAAAAAGCGCGCGGCGCCGAGTTCGTCATCGACACCTCCGGCGCCTACCCCGACACAGATGCCCGGATCAAACAGGTCTGGAGGGCGCTCAGCGCACGCGCCGCAGCGCGGCGCTGAGGGTGTTCTTGAGGAGCATCGCGATCGTGAGCGGACCCACTCCGCCCGGGACCGGCGAGAGCGCGCCGGCGACGTCTGCGACGGACGGGTGAACGTCGCCCACGACGATTGAGCCTTTCCGATCGAAATCGCCGACCCTTGCGCTCGATTCGCCGAACATCTCGACCGCCTTCGACCGGTCCGCGAGCCGGTTGATGCCGACGTCCACGACGACCGCGCCGGGCTTCACGAAGTCGCGCGTCACGAACCCGGGCCGGCCGATCGCCGCCACGAGAATGTCGCCATCAGCGGCCACCGCCGGCAGATTCTGCGTCCGCGAGTGGCAAATCGTCACCGTCGCGTCGCGCTGCAGCAGGAGCAGCGCCATCGGCTTCCCGACAATCTCGCTGCGCCCGATGACGATCGCGCGGCGGCCGGAGACCCGGATCTGATTGCGGTCGAGCAGCTCGATGATTCCCGACGGCGTGCAGGGCGCAAACCCGGGCCGTCCCTGCACGAGCAGCCCGACATTCCGCGGATGAAATCCGTCGACGTCCTTGCCTGGAGCGATGGCGTCGAAGACCTGGTGGGCGTCGGCCTTCGCGATGGAGCCAGGGAGCGGCGACTGAACCAGGATTCCGTCGCACTCTTCCGACGCGTTCAGCCGCGCGACGATTCCGAGCAGGTCGTCCCGTGTCGATGACGCGGGCAGACGATGGACGGTGACCGTGAGTCCCGTGTCCGCGCCGGCGCGCTGCTTGTTGCGGACGTAAATCTCGGACGCAGGATCGTCGCCGGCCAGCACGATGTCGAGCGCAGGCGGACGGCCCGCCTGCGCCTGGAATGCGTGGATTTGCGGAACCAGCTCCGCGCGGATCGCGGCAGCTGCCGCCACTCCGTCAAGCAGCCGCGCGGACACTCTCCCCCGTCGATTTCGTCAGCACCTTGCCGACGATGAAGAGCACGAGCCCGATGCCCAGGATGTAGAGTCCGACATTGTCGGCCTGTTCGGGGGTGACGCCGATCTCGTGCCACTTCGCCGTGGTCTCGGTCGTGATCCCGAACTCGGTCATGTAGGCGAGGATCGTCATCGCGACGCCGTTGAACAGCGTCAGCGCGCCGAACACGGTCACGAAGTTGGCGAGGTGCTGCGCGCCGGTACGCCGGGCGGCCTCCGCCTTGTTCACGAGCGGACTCGATCGACGGCCGTAGAACCAGTAGATGATCATGCCGAGGTCGAGCCAGACCAGGAAGCGCACCCACGTGATCACGGGCAGCGCGAGCATGAGATAGAAGCACGACAGCGACCCCAGGACCGGAAACAGGTACGGGCCGCCGGGGACCTTGAACGGACGATGCGCGTCGAGCCTGCGAATGCGGAGCAGGATGACCGCCGAGCAGACGACCAGGAACGCGAAGAGCGTCCCGATGCTCGTCATTTCTGCCACGACGTTGATTTGGGTCACCCCCGCGACGATCGCGACAATCGTGCAGGTGATGATCGTCGTGATGTGCGGCGTCCCGAAGCGCGGATGCACGCGGCTCACGCCCGGCGGCAGCAAGCCGTCGCGGCTCATCGCGAAGAAGATGCGCGGCTGGCTGAGCAGCATGACGAGCAGGACCGACGTGATTCCCGCGACGGCGCCAGCCGAGACGAGGTATGCGGCCCAGTCCTGACCGATCACGCTCAGGGCAAAGGCCACCGGAGCGTTCAGGAATTTGGTGGCGTCTTCAGGCGGCAGGATCGGCGTTCCCGGCAGCCCGGTCACGTTCGACCGGTAGTGCGTCACGGGAATGATGCCGGTCAGGACGGCCGCCACCGACAAGTAGAGGACCGTGCAGATGACGAGAGAGGCAATGATGCCGATAGGCAGGTCCCGCTTGGGGTTCTTGGCCTCTTCGGCGGTCGTCGACACCGCGTCGAAGCCGATGTAGGCGAAGAAGACGACGGCCGCGGCCGCCATGACGCCCGGCCAGCCATATGGCGAGTACGGCGCCCAGTTGCTGGTGTCCACGAAGCGGAACCCCGCAACGAGGAAGAAGAGGACCGCCGCGATCTTGACGCTCACGAGAATCGCGTTCGCGCGCGCGGATTCCCGGACTCCGATCACGAGCAGCACCATGATCAGGAGCACGATGAGCACCGCCGGCAGGTTGATGAGCGTGCCCGGTGCCGACCCAATGGCGGCCTGCGCCCACACGGGCAGATCGATCCCCATCCCGTGCAGCAGGCGCTGCATATAGCCGCTCCAGCCGATCGCGACCGTCATCGATCCGACCGCGTATTCGAGAATCAGGTCCCAGCCGATCATCCAGGCGAAGAGCTCGCCGAGCGTCGCGTAAGCGTAGGTGTACGCGCTGCCGGCGATGGGGATCATCGACGCGAATTCCGCATAGCAGAGCGCGGCAAATCCGCACGCAAGACCCGCCGCGACGTAAGACAGGACGATCGCCGGGCCCGCCTGATTGGCCGCGGCCGTGCCCGTGAGCACGAAGATCCCTGTGCCGATGATCGCGCCGATGCCCAGCAGCGTGAGGTCGAGGGCCGACAGACTTCGCTTCAGGGCTTTCGTGCCATGCTCGACATCCCCGACGAGCTGCTCGATCGACTTGGTCTTGAAGAGATTCGAATCCATTCGGCCTCCACAAAAAGCCGGGGAGCCTGGAAGGTGGGAAGCCTGGAAGCCTCCAAGCTTTCTCACGGTCGGCTTCCGAAGTTCCCGCGCTCCCAGGCTTCCCGGCTCCCGGGCTTCCCGGCTTCAACCCTCAGGCGTGCTGGTAAAGCGACGCAGATTATAAGGGGAAAGTCGGGTTTCGTTTTCGATGCCGGCGGCTGGCTGGCGTGGAGACCGAACCGAAAACGAAACCCGAGGTCTTCAGCGGCCGAGCGCCTCGACAAAGCGCCGCGCGCGCGCGCGTGGATCGGGATCAAGCAGTCCCGAAATGACCGCGACCGCCGAGGCGCCCGCGGCGATCACCTTCGGCGCGTTGTCGATCGTAATCCCGCCAATCGCCACGACCGGCAGCCCGGCCGTGCCAGCTATCCGCGCCGCGTCCGCGACTCCCGCCTCGCCGAGCGGCGTCGCAACGGCCATCCGCGTGGCACTCGGAAAGACGGGTCCGATGGCGATGTAATCCACGGGCTCCGCGCACGCCGCTTCCACCTGACCCGGATCATGAGTGGAGAGACCTACCAAACGTTCGGGTCCGACGATCTTGCGCACCTCGGTTGCCGACAAATCGTCCTGGCCGACATGGACCCCGTCGGCGTCAGCGAGCCGCGCGATGTCGGCGCGATCGTTCACGATGACGCGCGCCCCGGCGGGCCGCGTTCTGGCGAGCGCCTGCTCCGCCAGTTCCAGCAGCGCTCCTCCCGACCATGACTTCGCGCGCAACTGGACGAGCCTGATCCCTGCCTCGAGCCACGCGTCGAGCAGATCGAGCGGCTCGAAACCGTGGGCGGCGGTCAGTTCGAGATCGAGAATGGCGTAGAGGCGGGGGAGAACCATGGCAAGGGCAAAGGGCAAAGGGCAGAGGGCAAAGGGCAAAGGGCAAAGGAAAGGTCTCTGCCCTTTGCCCTCTGCCCTTGACACGGTTCTTAGGCACTCTCGGCGAGACTGTCCTTCGGCTCCGGCTTCTTCTTCGCGAACCGGTCCATGAACGACGTGCTCAGCCGGCCGGCAAGGAAATCCGGCTCCGCGAGAATCTTGAGATGCAGCGGGATCGTCGTCTTGATCCCGTCGATCACCGTCATCTCGAGCGTGCGCCGCATCCGGTCGATCGCCTCGCGCCGATCGCGTCCGTGGGTGATGATCTTGGCAATCAGCGAGTCGTAGTACGGCGACACGGTGCATTCCGAGTGCGCGTACGAGTCGACGCGCACGCCGGGACCGCCCGGCACGCTGAACGCGTGAATGACGCCGGGGCTCGGGGCGAACGTCTCGGGATCCTCCGCGTTGATCCGGCATTCGAGCGCGTGGCCGCGGAACTCGATGTCGCTCTGCCGGAACGAGAGCCGCTTCCCCGCCGCGATCCGAATCTGCTCCTTCACGATATCCACGCCGGTAATGAACTCCGTGACGGGGTGCTCGACCTGCAGCCGGGTGTTCGCCTCGAGAAAATAGAAGTTCCCCTTCGGATCCATCACGAACTCGAATGTGCCGGCGTTCGTGTACTGCACCGCCCGCGCGGCATCGACAACAGTCGCGCCCAGCTTGCGCCGCTGCTTCTCGGTCAGGGCGACCGACGGCGCTTCCTCGATGAGCTTCTGATGCCGCCGCTGAATCGAGCACTCGCGCTCGCCGAGATGGACGACGTTCAGATGGTGATCGCCAAGGACCTGGATCTCGATGTGGCGCGGCGACTCGACGTACTTCTCGATGTAGACATCGCCGACGCCGAACGCCGCTTCGGCCTCGCGCATCGCGGTCTTCAGCGACTGCGTGAGCTCGTCCTTGGACTTCACCACGCGCATGCCGCGCCCGCCGCCGCCCGCAACCGCCTTGATGATGACCGGGTAGCCCAGCTCCTTCGCGACCTTGACGGCCTGCTCTTCACCCTGAACCGGTCCGTCGCTGCCGGGCAGGATCGGGACGCCGGCCTTCTTCATGGCGCGCCGCGCGCGGGCCTTGTCGCCGAGCAGCTTGATGACGTTGGGGTACGGCCCGATGAACTTGATGTGGCAGGCCTCGCACACCTCGGCGAGGTACGCACTTTCGGACAGAAAGCCGTACCCGGGGTGGATCGCGTCGGCGCCGGTAATCTCAGCCGCGCTGATGATCGCCGGAACGTTGAGATAGCTCTTGAGGCTCCGCGCCGGACCGATACAGACGTCCTCGTCGGCGAACCGGACGTGCAGCGAGTGCTCGTCGGCCTCCGAGTACACGGCGACCGTCTTGATGCCGAGCTCGCGGCAGGCGCGCAGGATGCGAAGCGCGATCTCGCCGCGGTTGGCGATGATGATCTTGTCGAGCATGGCGCCGCGCTTTACTCGATCACGAACAATGGCT
>JBLNGH010000559.1:0-10049 GCA_050264575.1 Acidobacteriota bacterium
ACTCAAGACCTTTAACGATCTGATGACCGGGCTCCAGGCCGAGCTCGGTCGTGCGAGCGTGTCGATCACGCTCGGCCTCGTGCTCGATCGTACGGGCTACCTCCGCGAGCTGCGCGAAGAACATACCGAAGAAGCCGAGGCGCGCCTCGAAAACCTGATGGAGCTGGTGTCGGCCGCGCGGGAATACGAAACGCGCGAAGAAGATCCGTCGCTCATCGGATTCGTCGATCGCCTCTCGCTGCTCTCCGAGGCTGACGAAGCAAACGGCGCCTCGGCCGAGGCGGCGCGCGTGTGGCTGATGACGATGCACGCCGCAAAAGGACTCGAGTTCCCGCTGGTGATCGTCGCCGGCCTGGAGGAAGGACTCTTCCCGCACTCGCGATCGAAGGACGACGAGGAAGAAGTCGAAGAAGAGCGACGGCTCTGTTATGTCTGCCTCACGCGCGCGCGGCAGCGGCTGGTCCTCACCGGCGCCGCCCGCCGCCGCGTGTTTGGCGAGTACCAACAGACCGCGCCGTCCCGTTTTCTGAGGGAGATTCCCGACGAGCTCATCGACCGCATCGAGCCAGTCGTACATCAGCCGCGCTGGCAGGCGACGTCGTACGAGCTGCGCAATCCGTATGCCCGTCGGTACGGTCACGGATCGCGCGCGCGCGACACCGACAGCCAGTCTTTTTCTTACGAAAACGAGGATCAGTCAGCGGCGGTCCGCACCGGCATGAAGGTGCGGCACAAGCAATTTGGCGTCGGCACCGTCGTCGCGGTCGAGGATCAGGGTGACGATTTCAAAGTCACCGTCAGGTTTACGACCGTCGGGACCAAGAAGCTGATGGCGAGGTATGCCGGACTCGAGCAGGCATAAGACTCTGTCGCTGTAACTTAGAACGTAGAACTCTGAACTTAGAACTTAAGAGCGTTCCGATACTGCTGAGAAGCGATCTGGTCTTAAGTTCTGAGTTCTAAGTTCTGAGTTCTAATCATTAAGTTCTGAGTTCTAAGTTTCTAGTGGCAGGTCTTTTAGTCTTCCGGCTCTGTCAGAGACGCCACCGACACCAGCCGATCGCCTTCGGCGAGATCCATCAAGCGCACCCCTTGCGTATCGCGTCCGATGGGACGCAGATCGCCGGCCTTCATGCGGATGATTTGGCCCTGTTCGGTCACGAGCAGCAACTCGTCCTGGTCGGTGACGTTCTCGATGCCGACGACCAGACCGTTGCGCTCGCTGGTCTGGACGTTCTTGAGGCCGATGCCGCCGCGCGACTGGCGCCGGTATTCGCTGAGCGCGGTTCGCTTGCCGTAACCCTTCTCGCAGACGGTGAGGAGGGTGGCGTCCTCGCTGACGACCTCCATCGCGACGACTTCGTCGCCTTCGCGAAGCTGCATGCCGCGCACGCCGTACGCCGATCGGCCCATCGGCCGCGCGTCGGTCTCCGCAAACCGGATCGCCATGCCGTTGCGCGAGCCGATGATGAGATCTTTCGACCCGTCGGTCTCCGCCACCGCAATCAGCCGATCGTCGTCGTCGATCTGGATCGCGATGATGCCGGCCGACCGGGGATTGGAGAACGCGCCGAGATCGGTTTTCTTGATGGTCCCCTTGCGAGTGCCCATGACGATGAACCGCTTGTTTTCCTCGGCGGGAAATTCCTGGACGCGGAGCATCCCGGCGATCTTTTCGTTCGATCCCATGTGCACGAGATTGGCGATCGACTTGCCCTTGGAGCTGCGGCTGACTTCCGGAATGTCGTACACGCGCAGCCAGTAGCACTTCCCGCGGTCGGTGAAGATGAGGACGTAGGCGTGCGTGTTCGCGACGAAGAGGTGTCTGACGACATCCTCCTCGCGCGTCGACATGCCGATGAGCCCTTTGCCGCCGCGCCGCTGCTTGCGATACGCGTCGAGCGCCGTGCGCTTGATGTAGCCCGTGCTCGTCGCCGTGATGACGACGTCCTCGTCGGCGATCAGGTCTTCGCGCCGGAATTCTCCGGTCTCCTCGATGAAGTCGGTGCGACGCTCGTCGCCGTACTTGTCGCGGATTGCCTTCAACTCATCGACGACCAGGCCGATCACGAGCTCGTCGCTCGAGAGGATGTTGCGCAGCCGTTCGATCGTCTTGATGAGCTCGGCCAGCTCGTCCAGGATCTTCTGCCGCTCCAGACCGGTCAGCCGCTGGAGCTGCATGTCGAGGATCGCCTGCGCCTGAATCGAGGTCAGGCCGAACTGCGTGACCAACCCCGCCTTCGCTTCGACCGGATTCTTCGATCCGCGAATGAGCTTGATGACCGCGTCGAGATGATCCAGCGCGATCCTGAGCCCCTCGAGCACGTGCGCCCGCGCCTCGGCTTTCCGGAGCTCGAACTCGGTGCGCCGCCGGACGACTTCCCGGCGGAACTCGATGAAGTGCTCGACGACTTCGAGCAGGTTGAGCACCCGCGGCCGCCCGCCCGCAATCGCGAGCAGCGTGACGCCGTAGCTCATCTGCAGCTTCGTGTGCTTGTAGAGGTTGTTCAGCACGACGTCGGGCAGCTCGCCGCGCTTCAGCTCGATGACGATCCGCATGCCGTCGCGATCGGATTCGTCGCGCAGATCGGAGATCCCCTCGATCTTCTTGTCGCGGACGAGCTCGGCGATTTCGCTGATGAGCGCGGCCTTGTTGACCTGGTACGGGATCTCCGTGACCACGATCGACACGCGCTCGCCCTTCTTGTGCTCCTCGAACGCCGCCTTGCCGCGGACGATGACTCCGCCGCGGCCCTCGCGGTAGGCCTTCAGAATGCCGCCGCGCCCGACGATGGTCCCGCCGGTGGGGAAGTCGGGCCCCGGAACCGCCTGGAGCAGTGCGCGGAAGCGCTCGTCCCGAGGCGCCGCCCGTTTCTCGACGACCGAGATGACGCCGTCGATCACTTCCTGCATGTTGTGCGGAGGAATGCTCGTCGCCATGCCGACGGCGATGCCGGTCGATCCGTTCACCAGCAGGTTCGGAAACGGCGTCGGCAGGACCGTCGGCTCTTCGGTCGTCTCGTCGTAGTTCGGGACGAAGTCGACCGTTTCCTTGCCGAGGTCGGCCATCATCGCTTCGGCCAGCGCTTCCGGCCGCGCTTCGCTGTACCGCATCGCCGCCGGCGGGTCGCCGTCGATTGATCCGAAGTTGCCCTGGCCGTCGACGAGCGGATAGCGCATGTTGAAGTCCTGCGCCAGCCGGACGAGCGTGTCGTAGGCGGGAACGTCGCCGTGCGGATGATAGTTGCCGATGACTTCGCCGACGATTTTCGCGCATTTGCGATACGGACGGTTCGACGCGAGCCCCATCTGCCGCATCGCGAACAGCACGCGGCGGTTCGCGGGCTTGAGGCCGTCGCGGACGTCGGGCAGCGCTCGCCCGATGATTACGCTCATCGCGTAATCCATGTACGAGCGCTTCATCTCGTCTTCGATGTTGACGGGAATCTTCGTCTGCGGGATTTGATCCATGTCTCTGTCGCTATCGGTTCCGGAGTTCCGGGGTTCCGAAGTTTCCGAGGTTCTTAAAGGCAGGGTTCCGAAGTTCCGAGGTTCAGACGTCGTCCCACCCAGAACCTCGGAATCCCGGAACCGACAATCGTTAGATGTCCAGATTCTTCACGTCGAGCGCGTTGTCCTCGATGAACTTCCGCCGCGGCTCCACCTGATCGCCCATGAGCGTCGTGAACATCAGGTCGGCCTCCGTGTGGTCCTCGGCCTTCACCTGCAGCAGCGTTCTCTTCTCCGGGTCCATCGTCGTTTCCCAGAGCGTTTCCGGATTCATTTCGCCGAGTCCCTTGTAGCGATTGATCGCGAGGCCGCGGCGGCCGGCGATCACGAAGTACTCGACCAGCTCGTCGAGCGAGTCGACGCGGCGATCCGTTTCAGGTGCGGCCTTGGCCGGCGCGGCCGGCGCCGTCGAAGAGGCCGGCGCCGGAGCGGGCGCCGCGGTCTCCGGTTCGGTCTCGCCGTCGGTCTCGGCGGGCTCTTCGACTTCCGCCGACGCGGCTGCGGCAGCCGCGGTGCGGATCGTCACGCCGCCGATCATCAGATCGCGGACGTCCTGATAGGCCACCGAGAGCGTGCGGAACTCGCCGGTCGTGACGAAGTCGAGATCCAGGCGATGACGCCGGCCGTATCCGGCTGATCGATCCTCGATCGCGACGGCGTGCGCCTGGTGTTCGGGATCCTCCACGACGGACGTGTGCACGTCGGTTCCCGAAAGATGTTTCGCGAGCGCTTCGACCGCCTCCCGGTTCGACCAGAACGCCTTGTCGCCGGCCTCGCCCTCGAGCAGCGCGAGAATGACGCGACGGGCGGGACCGCGGCGCTCGACGACCTGCAGGAGCTTGCGGAATCCCATCAGCTTTTCGAGCCGCCGCTCGAGCGCCTCGCCGGAGATTTCCTGGCCGCCGCCGAGCACGATCGTCCGCGATTCGGCCGCGCGCCGAATCAGAAACGCCTCGAGATCGCGCTCGTCCTTGATGAACGTCTCCTGCCGCCCGCGCTTCACGCGGAAGAGCGGCGGCTGCGCGATGTGGATGTGCCCGCGATCGACGAGGTCGCGCATCTGCCGGTAGAAGAACGTGAGCAGGAGCGTGCGGATGTGCGATCCGTCCACGTCCGCGTCGGTCATGATGATCACGCGGTGGTATCGCAGGCTCGCCGCATCGAACTCGTCCTCGCCGATGCCACACCCGAGCGCCGCAATCAGCGTGCGGATCTCCTCGTGGCTGAGCATCTTGTCGAAGCGCGCTTTCTCGACGTTGAGGATCTTCCCTTTGATCGGCAGGATCGCCTGAAACCGGCGGTCGCGGCCCTGCTTGGCGGAGCCGCCGGCCGACTCGCCCTCGACGATGTAGAGCTCGCTCCGGGCCGGATCGCGCTCCTGGCAGTCGGCGAGCTTGCCGGGCAGCGAGAGGCCGTCGAGCGCGCCCTTGCGGCGGACGAGATCGCGGGCCTTGCGCGCGGCCTCGCGCGCGAGCGCGGCGTCCACCGCCTTCGCGATGATGCGCCGCGAGACGGTCGGCGTCTCTTCGAGGAAGCCGCCCAGCCGCTCGTTGACGATCGCTTCGACGATCCCTTTGACCTCGGTGTTGCCGAGCTTCGTCTTGGTCTGCCCCTCGAACTGCGGCTGCGGAATCTTCACGGAAATGACGGCGGTCATGCCTTCGCGGATGTCGTCGCCGCTGATGCTCTCCGTCAATTTCTCGGCCAGGTTGTTCTTCGAGGCGTAGTGGTTGATCGTGCGCGTGAGCGCCGCGCGAAATCCCGACAGGTGCGTGCCGCCCTCGGTCGTGTTGATGTTGTTCGCGAAGCTGTACGTCGTCTCGATGTAGCCGTCGTTCCACTGCAGCGCGATCTCGACCAGGATGCCGTCGCGCTCGCCGGTCATGATGATCGGCTTTTCGTTGACCGCCGTCTTGTTCTTGTTCAGGAACTCGACGAACTCGCGGATGCCCCCTTCGTAGGTGAACTGGTGACTTTTGCCGTCCCGCTCGTCGTCGATCGAGATCGACACGCCGGCGTTCAGGAACGCGAGCTCGCGCAGCCGCTGCGACAGCGTTTCGAAGCTCAGCTCGGTCGTTTCGAACACCTCCGGATCCGGCTTGAACGTGATCTTGGTGCCCCGCTTCTCGGTCCGGCCGGTCACCGACATGTCGGCCGCCGGCTCGCCGCGCTCGTACCGCTGCTGGTGCACCTCGCCGTTGCGCCAGATTTCGAGCTCGAGCCACTCGGAGAGGGCGTTCACGACCGACACGCCGACGCCGTGCAGTCCGCCCGACACTTTGTAGGCCGAATTCTCGAACTTGCCACCCGAGTGGAGGACCGTCAGGACGACTTCCGCCGCCGGCCGGCCGCTCTCGTGCATGTCCACCGGGATGCCGCGGCCGTCGTCGACGACGGTGATGGAGTCGTCGATGTGGATCGTCAGCGAGATATTGCGGCAGAACCCGGCCAGCGCTTCGTCAATCGAGTTATCGACGACCTCGTAGACCAGGTGATGCAGACCGGTCGGCCCGGTCGTGCCGATGTACATCGCCGGGCGCTTCCGCACCGCCTCGAGACCCTCGAGGACCTTGATTTTATCGGCGCCGTAATCGTCGGCCGCACCATTCGGTACCGGCGCGCTCACGGCGGGCGCGCCGTTCCCGTTCGTTTTGGTTTCAGTATTTGCCATTCAGATCCGCATCGGCATGATTACGTAGGTGTAGTCATACCCCTCGGCGCCGATTGGTTTGACGACCGCCTGGCTCATCTCGTCCTTGAACTCGAGCTGCACGCCTTCGGTTTCCACGACGCTGAGGAAGTTGTCGACGTAGTCGGCGTTGAAGCAGATCTGCATTGCGTCGCCGCCGAACTCCACCGGCAGCACCTCGTGCGCCTCGCCGACTTCCGGAGTGCTCGACGTGATCTCGACCTGGTCCTTCGCGATGACGAACTTGACGGCTTTCGAGCGCTCGTTCGACAGCAAACGAACGCGCCGGACGGCCGCCGCGAGCCGATCGCGATCGAACTCGATCCGTTTGTCGTTCGTTTTGGGAATGACCCGTTCGTACGCGGGGAAGTTCGCGTCGATCTTGCGCGAGATCAGGAGCCGGCCGTCGGCGCGGAAGAATAGGTGATTCTCGCCCTGGGAGAATTCGACGTTGCCCCCGCCGTCGATCAGCCGCGCGACCTCGTTCAGCGTCTTCCTGGGCAGGAGAACCTCGGTTTTCGCCGATTTTCCGGGGCTTTCGTGCACGCTGATGTACGCCAGCCGGTGGCCGTCGGTCGCGACCATGCTCATCGAATCGGGGCGGAGGACGAGTTGGGCGCCGTTCAAAAAGTACCGCGTGTCTTCGCTGGTGATGGCGAACCGCGTGTGAGAGATCATCCGCTTGAGCGCCGGGCCGGGCAACGACGCCTCGGCGGTGCCGCCCTCCTGCGGAGGCGTCGGAAACTCGCTCGCCGGCAGCGTCTGCATCCTCGACTCGAAGCGATCGGCCGCCACGGTCACGCTCTTGCCGCCCTTGTCTTCCTCGATTCGGATCTCGGTGTCGGGCAGCGCGTTGACGATCTCGAACAACTTCTTGGCGGGCAGCGTGAGCGTCCCGGGTTTCGACACATTCGCGTCGCACCGGCTGCGCAATCCGACGTCGAGATCCGTCGCGAGCAGATTGACCTGGCTCTTCGACGCATCGAGCAACACGTTGCCGAGAATGGGGATCGTGTTCTTGCGCTCGACGATGCCCTGGAGCAGAGACAGTTCTTTCAGAAGATCGTTCTTTCGAACCACAAGTTCCATGGGTGAGGCGACCTCGCGCTCTGCTTCCCGGCGGACGAATTTGGCCCTCGAAATCCGCCCCTGTCCGATCGAGCTACGGAAGATCAGAAAGACAAAGAAATTATATCAAGAATAAGGGCCTGTTGGATACCGAAACAGGCCGAACAACCCTTTTAAAATCAATTACTTATACTGTGGACGTTTCTGTGCGCAAAAGCCCGTACAGCCGGGTGCCGATCCATGCAAAAACGGCCCCTCCGCGGGCATCCACACCCGTCCACAACGGCCCTCTGTGGGAATCTCGACGGCCGGCGCCGACCAGCCTCTTCGAACGCACGTTTTTGCTCACCGAACCGATTCGAGGAGCGTGTTGATAAGGCTGTTGAAGGGCGCATCGGTCTGCCGCAGTTCCTCGACTTTGCGGATCGAGTGAATCACGGTGGAGTGATGTTTTCCGCCGAAACTCCGCCCGATCTCGGGAAGCGATGCGCTCGTGAGTGATTTGCACAGGTACATCGCCACCTGCCGCGGCATCGCGATCGACTTCGAGTTGTTGCGCGACTTCAGATCCGCGAGCTTGAGCTTGTAGTAGTCGGCGACGAATTTCTGAATGGCGTCGATGGTCACCGCGCGCGGATCGTGACGGAGGACGTCCCGCAGCACTTCCTGCGCCAGGCTCATCGACAACTCGCGGCCGGTCAGCGATGCGTACGCCAGGAGGCGGATGAGCGACCCTTCCAGCTCACGGATGTTCGATTTGATCCGGCCCGCGATGTACAAGGCCACGTCGTCGGGCAGCGGAACCCCTTCGGCCTCGGCTTTCCGCTTCAGAATCGCGATTTTCGTCTCCAGATCCGGCGACTGGATATCGGCGATCAAACCCCATTCGAAGCGGCTCCGCAGGCGTTCCTCGAGCTCCGTGATCTGATGCGGCGGCTGATCGCTGCTGATGACGATCTGTTTCTGCGCGTCGTGCAGCGCGTTGAACGTGTGGAAGAACTCCGTCTGTGTCCGCTCCTTGCCGACGATGAACTGGATGTCGTCGACGAGCAGCACGTCGACGCCGCGATAGCGCTCGCGGAACTCGAGGATGCGATCGTACCGGATCGCGTTGATCACCTCGTTCATGAAGCGCTCGGCCGAGATGTAGGTCAGCTTCAGGCCGCGGCTGTGCGTCAGCACGTAATGCCCGATCGCGTGCATCAGGTGCGTCTTGCCCAATCCGACGCCGCCGTACAGGAACAGCGGGTTGTAGGATCGCGACGGCGCCTCCGCAACCGCGCGGCACGCGGCATGCGCGAATTGATTCGACGCCCCGACGATGAACGTCTCGAAGGAGTAGCGTGGACTGAGACCGATGACGTCGCCGCTGCTCGACGCCTCGGGCGACGGTTCGGTCGGCAGATCTTCAGGCAGAGCAGGCTCGGTCACTTGTGCGTCGGATCCGTCAGGAACGAACTTCAACTCTGCTCCTTTGCGCCCCGCCTCGGCAAGAGCTTCGCCGATGACTCCCGCGTAATGCTTCGTCAGCCAGTCGACGACCATCGGGTCGGCGACCCGGATGGTGATGGTGCTGCCGTTGTCCTGGAGCAGAGCGGTCTGGCTGAACCAGCTGTGATAGCTGAAGCGATTGACCTTGGTTTCAATCCGAGCGAGGACGGTGTCCCAGATCGTGCCGGTCATGCCCCAAACCTGCAAATTTGGCCCGAACAGGCCCGGTACTCCCCGGCTTCACGGACGGTGCCCTTGACGGAACTCCCGTCAATACTGGGGTTTACGCGCATCCGAGGCAAAAACCTGCGGATTTCCACAGGTTTTTCCACAGTTGTGGAAAACTTCTGGGGAGGCCGCGGGACTTGCGGGGAGGTCGGAATCTAGCACAGCGACCAGCCCCAGACAACGACCGAAAATGGTGCAACGGCATTAGTGTTACGATCCGTTTTTTCCCGGGCCGTACCGGTCCTCGTCAGGGAGTCCAATGAAGCGTACGTTTCAGCCCAATCGCCGACGCCGTCGGCGCACGCATGGGTTCCTCGTGCGGATGCGAACCAAGAACGGCCGTCTCGTTCTCAAACGCCGCCGGGCAAAAGGCCGGAAGCGGCTCACAGTGAGATAAGGAATTCTGATTTGGTGATGCGGTGACGTGGTGAGTTGAAGGCGCGTATCTTCCAGGCGCCATCATGATTTCAAATCACCACATCTCCATATCACCACATCACAAATACACGGATCTTTGTAGTTGTGTCCCTGAAATTCACGGCTGAGGCGCGTCTGCGCTCACGCCATGAGTTCATCGCGGTGCAGGAGGGCGGCCGGCGTGTCGCGGCGCGTTACGTGACCTTGCTCGGCTTGCCGAATTCGCTGAAGCGCGACCGGATGGGGGTCGTCGCATCGCGACGGCTCGGCGGCGCGGTCGAACGCAATCGCGCCAAGCGCCGGCTGCGCGAAGTGTTCCGCCGCGGACCCGCGGCGGATGGCCGGCACGGCGATCGGACGCTCGACGTCGTCGCCATCGCGAGACGCGAGTTGCTCGACGCGCCGTTTGCGGCGGTCGAGGCTGACTTCCAACAGGCGCTGCGCAGACTGCGGGGCGCGAGGTAGGGCTTGGAAACTTCGAACTTCAAACTTCGAACGTCGAACGGCCGACCCGGTGTGTCGAGGATTGGAACTCTGGTCGTCGCCGCCGTAATTCGCGGATATCAGCTTCTGCTCGGTCCGTTCATCGGCGGCGCGTGCCGGTTCGAGCCGTCCTGCTCCGACTACGGCATGCAGGCGATCCAGA
>JBLNGH010000560.1:0-7235 GCA_050264575.1 Acidobacteriota bacterium
TTGTTGGAGATGACCAGCCGCAGGGTGCCGTCGGCATCCACGACGTTGATGCGCTCGACGTTGACTTCGCCCAGACTGGCCGGACGCGTCGCCTGCCGAAAGGCCGCGACGGACAGCGTGATGAGAGCCAGCGAGCTCACGATCGCGTAGCCTCGGAGGAATCGCATCTCCTGACGAAGGTTTCGGCGCATCTGGATCCTCCTCCAAAGCCTGAAAGCCTGAAAGCTTGAAAGCCCGAGAGGTTGGAAGCCCGGCCTCCGAGCCTCATGGCCTCCGCGTCTCCGAGCCTCATCTCCGCAAATAATCGTCCGTCTTATCGAGCCAATCCTGCCGCGGCGGGCAGAAGACGTCCACGTCGAGGGTGTCGACGACCGCCTCGGCCTTGTGCGGCACGTGCGACGGGATGACCAGGACTTCACCCGACGAGACCACGAAGCTCTCTGATTTCTCGTCGCCGATCCAGAACCGCAGCGCGCCGTCGACGACGTACGTCAGCTGCTCGTTGTCGTGCGAGTGCATCGGCACGATGCACCCTTTCTTGAGATAGACATGCGCGAGCATCATGCGCTCGCCCGTAATCAATCGTCGATCGAGCAGATCGTTGACACGCTCTTTCGGCATGTCGTCCCACTTGTATTTCGTCACCGATGCGTCGATTGCCATGAACACTCCTCGGGCAGAGTCTAACAGGCCGCTTTTGCCTTTCGCCCTCTGCCTTTGCCTTTTCGGGTAGCACCACTCGTTCGCCGCACTACGATGAGACTGCGCGATGCGACTCGCCGAGCTCGTCCAGACGTCAGCGATGGTCGCCGGAACCGGCGGACGCCTGGAGAAGATCCGCCATCTGGCGGAACTCCTCGCTCGTCTCGAAGAACCGGAGATGGAGACCGCCGTCGCGTTCCTCTCTGGCACGACGCGGCAGGGCCGCATCGGGATCGGGTATGCGTCGATCGCGTCGGCATCGGACGCCGCCCCTGCGGATGCGCCTACTCTCGAACTTCGTGAAGTCGACGACGCGTTCGAAGCGCTGGTTGCGATTTCAGGAAAAGGCTCGGCAGGCGAACGGACCCGGATCCTCCGGTCGCTCTTCGTCCGGAGCACGGCGGACGAACAGGACTTTCTGCGGCGGCTCCTGCACGGAGAGCTGAGACAGGGCGCGCTCGAAGGGGTCCTCCTCGAAGCGATCGCGCGCGCGGCTCGCGTCGATGGCGCGCGGCTTCGCCGCGCCGCGATGATGGCCGGCGATCTGGGGCCGGTCGCGCGCGCGGCGCTCACGCGCGGAACCGGCGCCCTCGACGAGTTCGCCGTGCAGCTCATGCGTCCGGTCCGCCCGATGCTCGCCGAGTCCGAGAACACCGTCGACGACGCCATGGATCGTCTCGGCGACGCCGCTCTCGAATACAAGATCGACGGCGCGCGCGTGCAGGTCCACAAGTCCGGCGACGACGTCGCGATCTTTTCGCGCACGCTGAACGACGTCACGGCCTCGGCGCCCGAGATCGTCTCGCTCGTCCGCGCGCTGCCCGCGCGGGATCTCGTGCTCGACGGCGAAGTGATTGCGCTGGGGCCCGGCGGCACGCCACATCCGTTCCAGATCACCATGCGCCGCTTCGGCCGCAAGAAGGACATCGATCGCGGCCGCGACGAGCTGCCGCTGACGCCGTTCTTCTTTGACTGCCTCTACGCCGACGGCGGCGTCCTTCTCGACGAGCCGCTGGAGCGTCGCACGCAAACGCTGCAGGACGTCGCCGGCGGCCTGGTCATCCCGCGCGTCATCCGGCCGTCGCGCGAAGCGGCGGACGCGTTCGCAAAAGAGGCGCTGGCCCGCGGCCACGAGGGGGTCATGGTGAAGGCGCTCGCGGCGGCGTACGCGGCCGGGCGCCGCGGCGCGTCCTGGATCAAAGTCAAACAGGCCCGGACGCTCGACCTCGTCGTGCTCGCCGCGGAGTGGGGCCACGGCCGCCGGCGCGGCTGGCTGAGCAACCTCCACCTCGGCGCGCGCGATCCGGAGACGAATGGATTCGTCATGCTCGGCAAGACGTTCAAGGGAATGACGGACGAGATGCTCGCCTGGCAGACATCGCAGCTGCTGGCGCTCGAGATCGGCCGCGACGCCTACACCGTGCACGTCCGGCCCGAGCTCGTCGTGGAGATCGCGTTCAACGACATCCAGACCAGCCCGGTCTACCCCGGCGGCCTCGCGCTGCGGTTCGCGAGGGTCAAGCGCTATCGCACCGATAAGGCCGCGGCCGAGGCGGACACGATTCACACCGTGCGGGTGATCGCGAACCGGTAAGAAAGGGCAAAGGGCAGAGGGCAAAGGGCAAAGCGAAGGGCAAAGGAAGAAACGATCGACCCACTGCCGGAGCCAGACATCGTCCAGCGGCGCCATCGTCTCTGGCACAGAACCTGAGTACAGAACTCGGCCGGCCCATTCTCCAACTGTGGAGAAAGTGAATACCTTTTGCCCGCTCTGCTGGTCGTCAATCATCAGCAGGCTGCTCGGATGGCCCTCCGCCTCATCGTGCAGCCTCGATCCGCCGCCGGATCACAATTGACGTACGCGCCGTCCAGTCTGCAGACTGCATTCGCGCGGTTGCGCGAGCGATTGGAAACGAAGAGCGTCACCATCAAACATGTGAAACAGGTCGCGCTCGAATCACTGATGCGGGCGAAAGCGCAAATCGAAGAAGGCACCTCCCTTTAGTGGAAACTCGACCCGGCCCCGTGGTCTAATACGCAACCCCCAGCAAGCTTCTTCACGCGGCCCAAGGCGCAAGCTCCCCCATTCGAGGTGAACGTCATGGCGAAGCGCTCGCTGATTCTTGCCGGCGGCGGACTGAAAGTGGGGTTTCAGGCTGGGGTGTTGCAGGTCTGGCTCGACGAGGCCGGGCTCACGTTCGATCATGCCGATGGCGCGAGCGGCGGCTGCCTCAACCTCGCCATGTACTGTCAGGGGTTTTCGGGCAAGCAGATCGCGGACGCCTGGCGCAATTACGACCCGTTCTTACCGCTCGACATCAATCTCGACGGCCCGAATCAGTTCACGCACCAGCAGTCATTTTTCACCTACGACCGCTTCCGCGCGAACATCCTGCCGCGCTGGGGGATCGACTGGAATCGCATCCGCAACGGCCAGCGTCTCGGCACGTTCAATCTGTTCAATTTCTCCAAGAAGCGCCTCGAAATCCTCGAGCAGACCGCGATGGACGAGGACAAGCTGATCAGCGCGGTCTCGCTCCCGATGTGGTTCCCGCCCGTCGTCATCAACGGCGACAAGTACATCGACGCGGTGTACATCACCGATGCGAATCTCGACGAGGCGATCCGCCGCGGCGCCGATGAAATCTGGGCGATCTGGACGGTGAGCACGCGCGACGAATGGCGCCCGGGATTCGTCTCGCAGTACTTCCACATCATCGAAGCGGCCGCCGACACGAACTTCTTCACGAAGTGGGATCGCATCGACAAGAGCAACCAGGACATCGCCGCGGGCCGGCCCGGCGAGTTCGGCCGGCCGATCACGCTCCGCCTGCTGCAGGCTGAAGTGCCCGTGCACTACATCTTCAATCTGGAACGCAGTCGGATGACGGAAGCCGTCAATCAAGGCGTCGCGGCCGCGCGCGACTGGTGCCGTGCGCTGGGAATTCCGCTCACCGCCGGTCAGCCGACGCCGACCGGTCCGACGCCGGCGAAGACCAGCCTGCAGTTCACCGAGACGATGCGGGGGTTCATTGCGCCGGGGACCGATTTTCAGCCTGGATTCGACGCCGGCAAGCAGCAGAACACGAAGCTCGACGTCCGCCTGACGATCCGCACCGACGACATCGACGCGTTCGTCGTCGATCCCGCGCACAAGGCCAGCGCCACCGGCACGGCCGATTCGCCGCTCCTCGGCGGGAAGGTCCAGGTCATCAGCGGAGAATTCAACCTCCTGGTCTCGACCCAGGATCCGCGCAAGAAGGAAATGCGGTATCGCCTCCTGGTGAACGACACGAACGGCGCGCCGCACACGATCGTCGGCGTCAAGAAAGTCGAGGACAACGGGACGCCCGCCGAGGTGCTGGTCGATACGACGACGCTGTTCACGACGTTGTACAAGGGTCATCATCCGGCCGGCACCGAAACGGCGGCCGATCGCAAGGCGATCGGGATCATCACCATTCATTTCTTCGATTTTCTGGCGCAGCTCACGACCTTCCGCACGGAAGGCCCGAACCTCGGCGCCCGTACGGCGGCGCTCACGAAGTTCACGGCGCTGTTCCTGGGCAAGCTGACCGACGTGTACGGCGGCTTCCTGTCGGTGTGAAGCGCCATGGCTGACGCAGATGTCATCGTCATCGGATCCGGATTCGGCGGCGCCGTCACAGCGTGCCGGCTGGCGCAGGCCGGCGCGAAGGTGATCGTCCTCGAGCGCGGGCGGGAGTGGAAAGTTCAGGACTTCCCGCGTGAGCCGACGGACGAGTGGCTCTTCGACCCCCTTGCGCCGGCGAAACGTCATGGCTGGTTCGACCTCCGCCTGTTTCCGAACATGTCGGTCATCCAGGGCGCCGGAGTCGGCGGCGGGTCGCTTGTCTACGCCAATATTTCCGTCGAAGCGAAACGCGATACCTTCGCCGCGGGCTGGCCGGCCGGCATCACCTACGACACCCTGGCGCCGCATTACGCCGAAGTCGGCCGGATGATGGAGGTCCAGCGCGTGCCGACCGGTCAATGGCCGGAGCGCACGAAACTGCTGCACGACGCGGCGAAGGCGGCGGGCTGGCAGAACCGCTTTCGATCGCTCGAGCTGGCGGTCCGGTTCGACCCGAACTGGAACTACGGCCTGCCGGACGCACACAATCCTGCGAAGTCGGTCGCCGGCACGAACATCCACGGCGTCTCGCAGGGCACGTGCGTCCATCTCGGCGAATGCGATCTCGGGTGTCCCGTCAACGCGCGCAACACGCTCGATCTCAACTACCTGGCGGTCGCGAAACAGCAGGGCGCGAAGATTCTGCCGCTGCACATCGTGAGGAGCATCGCGTCCACCGCGCAGGGCTATGAGATCCGCGCGGAGGAAATTACCGGCGGCAAACTGGAGGCGCGCACCTTCACGTCGAAGCTGGTCGTCGTCGCGGCCGGATCGCTCGGGTCGACGGAGTTGCTGCTGCGATCCCGCGCGGCGGGCGGGCTGCAGAATCTGAGTGCGCGTCTCGGCGAGGCCTGGAGCAGCAACGGCGATTTTCTGACGCCGGCCATTCATCCGTTCCGGGATGTCCAGCCCGGACGCGGACCGACGATTACGGCCGCCATCGACCTGCTCGACGGCGAATACATGAGCAAGGCGATCTTCGTCGAGGACGGCGGGCTTCCCGACATCGCGCGAGATGCGCTCGAACGCGCGCAGGGCGATCCGAACGC
This sequence comes from Acidobacteriota bacterium, assembly GCA_050264575.1. Taxonomy (GTDB): domain Bacteria; phylum Acidobacteriota; class Vicinamibacteria; order Vicinamibacterales; family SCN-69-37; genus DASQFI01. The sequence continues at coordinate 5,404 of JBLNGH010000560.1, forward strand.
GAACGATCTGCTCAAGCGCACGACGGCGACGCTGATGCCGGTGCTGGCGAGCATCGACATCGTGCGCCGGGTGATGCCCTGGTTCGCGCAGGCCCGTGACGCGGCCGATGGCCGGCTGTCGCTCAAGAACGGCCAGCTCTGGCTCGACTGGGACATCGCGGCGTCCGAAGAGACGATGAACGCCGTCGCCTCGGTCCACCGGAAGCTGGCGATGCTGACCGAGGGTCTGGCGCTCACTCCGCTGCCCTGGACCATTGGCCGCGATCTCATCACGCCGCATCCGCTGGGCGGCTGCAACCTGGGCGCCTCGGCTGCGACCGGCGTCGTCGACGCGGCGGGCGAGGTCTTCGGACATCCCAACCTCTTCGTCGCCGACGGCGCGATCGTGCCCAAGGCCATCGGCCTGAATCCGTCGCGCACGATCGCCGCGCTCGCCGAACATATCGCCACGGGGATCGCGACACGCGTGTAACATCCGCTCATGCCTGCGAAGCCCGACCTGACGCTGGAGCTGATCGACGCCAACGGCGACCTGCTCGAGGAGGCAGCGCTCGTCACGTTCCGCAACATGATGACCGGAGGGATCAAGTCCGCCCGCAGCGCGCCGGGCAAAGTGCTCGCGGTGCGCGGGCTCGATCGCGGCGCGACGGGGCTGTATCGGGTGGAAGCCGATCCCGGCGGATATCTGGCGTCGGGAAAGTTCGTCAACATTCCGTCGGCCGGGGTGGAAGAAACGATTCAATTCGCGATCGATCCGCGAAAGGTCACGAGCGTCGACTTTCCGTCGTTCGCGCGTCTCGATCCGGACGCGCAAACGCTGTTGGATGCGAGCGATGCCGTCAGCGCGTTCCCCGGTTTGAGCGGCGCCGATCTGTACGCGGCGCTCGACGACATCCGCAAGGCCGGATTCCTGAACATCGTGACCAAGAGCCGCGCGACGCCGCTCTTGAACGGCCGCGCGGTCAGTTCGTACTTCGAGGCGCTGCGCGATCTCCGCGGCGATCGGTTCTTCTGCGTCGTGTCACAGGAGCTCCGGGACGAAGTGAAGAACGCCTGCCCGACGTTCTTTCACGAGGCGCCCGGAAATCTGCATCATCCGCCCGCAGGTTTCACCCCCGCCGGGAGCTACAAAACACTTGATCAGTACGGCAACTTGCAGTTAACGTTTTTCGCCGCGAATACGGAATGGGTGGCTGACGTCGACATTGATAACGCGCAAGGTCTGGAGCACGTATTTCAGGTCCTCCACAACGAGCTCACCGGCCGGCCGACACACCCCTACGATATCCGCGAGATTCTGATGGTTTATCAACACCTCGACGCCGGGTACCGATTCAATCTGTAGCCACGGCGGACATTTGCTCGAATGTGGCGGTGGAGATCCGAGACGCCGCTTCCATTCGAGTCAGGGAAGTACGAAGGCAAGTGAAGTCGTTGTACGCGATCGTCATGGGCATGGATGACGACACACTGAGCCGCCTGAAAGCATGGCTCAAATGCGTCGCGCAGCCCCTCGCAGTGGAACCCAAGACGCGAACACCCGTCGCGCTCCGCGCGCGCGAGTGGCGCGACCGTCGACGCGGACGGCCGGCGCGGCCGTTCACCGACTGGAGGACGGCCACGGTCTGCGCGCTGGCGCAACATCCGCTGACCCCCGAGAACGTACGCATCGCCCCGAATGGACAGCGGTCGTGCCGCGCCTGCCTGAATCAGAGGGTCCGAGAATGGCGCCGGAAGCAGCGACGGACGACCTCGGGGTTCGCAGACGTGGGCAGGGGTAAGACCCCCCGGGGTGGGGGGGGGGCCCCCACCCCCCCACCCCCAACCACATG
>JBLNGH010000561.1:0-5971 GCA_050264575.1 Acidobacteriota bacterium
GACCGCGCGCGGCCAGAAGCGCACGCATCGCCGAGCGTTCATCATCGGCGCCGACGATCCTCAAGAACCCGCGGCGTGATACCGGCATAGCAGTCCTCCTCCGCGTGCAACCCCAACTAAAAGATGGCTAACCGTCGAAGTTTACGCCAGAAATGGGTAATTGGTAATGGGTAATTGGTCATGGAAGCCCGGGATTGGCTCAGGTCCCGAACCGGGTGCTTTCCATTACCCGATTACCAGTCGCCGATTACCAATTTCACTTTCTTACATACCTCTTGAGTGCAGCCGGGCCCACCTCCGCCCCGTAGATCACCCCCTCGGCGTCAACCGCGACCCCTTCGGCCGCAAGGGTCCCGCTCGTGGCGGTGGAGGGATCCGGGATAAAGAACTGGATTTTGCCGTCCCGGCCATCCCGGATGTTCCCGACGCGGATGCCCCGCTTCCAGTCTTTGTGGGCCTGGTTGACGGAGCCCGATTCCGAGTCGGCGGCGTACATCATGTCGTTCTTGTCGATCCAGAGTCCGCTGATGCGGCTGTATTGTTCCCAGCCCGTGTCGAGCAACTTGCCGTCCTGATCGAAGATCTGGATCCGGTTGTTCGATCGATCGGCGACGAACAGCCGGCCCTTCGAATCCCATGCGAGCGCATGCGGTTGATCCATCTCGCCCGGCCCGGTGCCGCGCTTGCCCCATTCCTTGATGAACTTGCCGGTCTTGTCGAACTTGATGATGCGCGCATTCGCGCCGCCATGCCCTTCGGAGACGAAGATGTCACCGGCCGCGTTCGTGATGACGTCGTTGGGCTGATAGAAGGATGCGGGATCCGCCGGCTCGCCGGGCCGGTTGCCGCCGGGCTTCCCGAGCGTCAGCAGCACTTTGCCGTCCGGACTGAACTTGACCACCTGATGGCCGATGATTTTCGCGGGCGGCGGCGGGAGCGGCGCATCGGCCGCGGCGCCGCGTCCGCGTCGCGGCAGGTTGTCCTGGCCGTCGGTGATCCAGATGTTCCCGTCGCGATCGACGTGAATGCCGTGCGGGAAGACAAACATCCCCGCGCCGAAGCTCTTCACGAGCTTGCCGGACGGATCGAACTTGAGCACCGGATCGAGCTTGGACATCTCGCCGGCCTGCGCGTTCCAGCACGAATTCGTGGCGCGTCCGTCCGGCGCCTTCCCGCATCGCTCGCCGACCCAGATCGACTTGCCGTCCTTGTCGATGTCGACGGCGCTCGTCGATCCCCACTCACGTCCCTCTGGCATCTTTGCCCAGCCCTCGATCGTCTGATAGGGATTCGGCGCGTCGTTCGTCGGCGCGACGGTGGACTGTGCCGGCGGTGACGCCGGGGCTTGACTCTGCGCCAGCGTCTGCCAGGCGCCTGCAGCCACGGTGAGCAGGAACACGAAAGCGCCGAGCGTGTGTCGAGGAGAACGGGACATGACAGGCTCCTAGCTAGAGGGGTCAGGTCTTGTATTGCAACATTTGACCACGTTGGCAGTCTTGTATTGCAAAATTGGTGATCGGGGCAAATGTTGCAATACAAGACCTGACCCCATGACGACTGAGGCTCGCGTCCGCCAGCTCTGGAGCGATCAAGCGGGCAAATGGAGTGGACAGGGGCTCCACTGGCTGGAGCATCCGGCCGTTCAGGACCGGATCCAGTCGCTGACCGGCGGCGCGGACGGCCGGGACCGGTTCCAGTACTTCATCCACAAGTATTTTCCTGCCGGCACTCCCGTCGAGTGCGTGCTGACCCTCGGCTGCGGCGACGGCGAGTTCGAGCGGGGCCTGGCCCAGTACGGTTTCGCTCGTGAGCACGACGCGCTCGACATCGCCGAGGGCGCGATTCAGAAGGCCGTTGACGCGGCGCGGAAGGCGGGCCTCACGCATGTCCGCTACGACGTCGCGGATTTGAACCGCGTGGCCCTGAAGCGCGATCGCTACGACGTGGTCTTCGGGCTCTCGGCCATTCACCACATCTCCGCGCTCGAGTACTTGTTCGCGCAGGTTCGAGCGAGCCTGAAGCCGGGAGGCTTCTTTCTTCTCGATGAATTCATCGGACCCTCGCAGTTTCAATGGCCGGACGCGCAGCTGCAGGCGGCGAATCAGGCGCTGGCAGGGCTTCCGGAGCGGTTCCGGCGGCAGCTCAATCGCCCGGGGCAGATCAAGACCGCCGTTTCACGGGCGACGGTCGAATCGATGAACGCGGGCGATCCGTCCGAGGCCATCCGCTCGGCGGAAATCGTTCCGCTGCTGAAGGACTACTTCGAGGTCATCGAGTTCAGGGGATACGGCGGAAGCCTGCTGCACCTGGTGATGGAAGGCATTGCGGGTAATTTCGCGCCTGACGATCCGCTCGCGACCGAATGCGTCGCGCGGCTGTGTGCGCTCGAAGATCGACTGATTCTGGAAGGGCGATTAGCTCACGATTTCGCGGTCATCATTGCGCGGAAGGTTGCCGAAGCGCCTCGATGAGCGCCTCGCGATCGTCGATCTCCTTTCGCAGCCAGGCCACCCCCTTTTCCAATTCGGCGATCGTCAGCTCTTTGTCGCGAACGACCTGCCGCAGCCACTCGATCCCTTCGTCGCGTTCGTGAATCACCCGGTCGCGTGCCGCGAGCAGGTCCATCAGAAATGAGAGGCCTCGTTCCTGCTGCCTCAAACGCAAAGCCACGGCCATGGAGCTTGCGGCTTCCAGTTTTCGAAGCACCACGAGACTTCGTGCCCGGCTCACGGCTTCGTAACATCCGCTGCCGGCCAGTCCCTCGACGAAGGTCCTGATGCCGGGATACGTGTCGTCACAGTCATGGAACGCGACGTAGGCGCCGTCGAGAAGGTGCCGCTCGAAGTGAAAAAAGTCGCGCGCGACGCTCGAAAAGCTGTGCAGCCCGTCGATGAAGAGGAACGCGATCGGCGATTGCCAGGGAACTTCGTAGGAGTGCAGCCGGATCGGCTCGATGATCTCCGCGACGCCTGCGGCTCTGATATTGCGCTGGAACCGGTCGAACGTCGAAGCCACAACGGCCAGACCATCCAATTCGTCTTCGGCGCCCACGACGCCCTGGTGGGGATCCACAGCGTACACGCGGGCAGTCGGGTTTGCCGTTCTGGCGGCGCTCGCGATGACGATTGTCGACTTCCCGCAGTAGCTGCCGATCTCGACGACGGTCGCGACGGGGTGTTCCTTCAGCGCACGGCGCGTGGAAACGATGAGCAGCTCGGCCTCGTCGTCTTTCAGCCAACCGTCGACCTGCCTCATGCGATCGAGAATGCAGGCGGTCGTGGCGGCATCGAGATCCGTGTCATGAGGTGTAGGGCGGGGCTCTAGCCCCGCCAATCCGCCGGCCCTGACCGCCTCCGCCTGGCTACGGCGAGTCTCGCCGGAGCGCTTCGCGCGAAGGCGGAAGGGCCGGCCGACATGACCGGTCTCGATCCACGGCGCCACGACGTCGCGAAGCGTGGTGTCGATGGTGAGCTGATGGCGTTGGCCATGGACGTCCAGGCAATCCTCGCGATAACTGTTGGCGGCCCACTCCGCGTCGATCCCGCCCTCGTCTGCGAGCCGCCGCCACCGCCGCACATGCCAGGCTTGACGGAGGTAATGATTGACCTCTTCGATCCGGCGGCCCTGCTCGACTTTTCCGATGGCCAGCGCGTCCCGGGCGCGCAGCGGCGCATGCAGGCACACGATCGCGTCGGATTTCCGGATGGGACCGTCGGTCCCGGACACCTGGTGATTGCCCTGACCGATCTGCAACGTGATGCAGGCGCGACTGACATGTTTGGGCGGGTACCGGATCTCCACGAACGCAATGCGGCCTGATTCCACGAGGTCGGCCGCTTCACCCGCCGCTCCGATCGGCGCCGGCACGCGCCGCGTCATCGTCAAGAGACCACGGACGTCGAGCGCGTCCTGTTCTCGACGCTGGACGAAGTTGACGACCTCGACCTCGAGAGCTCCGGTATCCGGATAGTCGTCGAGGACGTCGGGAAGCCGTCCTCCCGGAACGTGCCAGAACTCGTCGGCGTCGATCGGCAGGACCCATCGCGCGCCGCGCAGGAACGCTTCGCGAGCGAGCTCGGTCGTCGTGTCGGCCTGGTGGAACGGTCCGGGCCGCGAGAAGACATGGACGCGGTCGGTGGACGCGAACTCCTCGAGGATCGCGGCAGTGCCGTCCGTCGATCCATTGTCGACGACCAGGATGTGATCGATGCCCGAGTCGAGGTGGTACTGCAGGTTCACGGGGAGGATGTCCCGTTCGTTGCGCACCATCATCACGCCGAAAATCATGCGTGCGTCCAGGCTTGCCGGTGTCGAGTCAATGGCGCAAGCGCGAACCAGCCGCACCGGCCGAGATGCAGCGCGCTGCGAACGGCGTCGCCGCTGCGGCCGTCCTGCCAGGCCGTCCGAATCTCCTGTGCGAGCAGGTCCGCCGCGATTGATTTCCAGAACCGGATGCCGCGCCGGTACGCGCGGGTCAGCGCCGGATCGCCTCTGACATGGCGACGCTGGGACCGCAGCACGGTCAGCGCTTCCCTGAGCATCTCCCCCGACTGGTTGCTCAGGCCGACACCGTGCCGTCGATACTCGGCGACCTCGAGGTCGTGGCTCCAGGCCGGGAACTGACGCAGCACGCGGAGATAGAAATCGTAGTCCGCGCACACGCTGAACGAGGGGTTGAATCCTGTGACCGATTCGAAGATGTCGCGGCGGCACATCGCGCCGCAGGGAGCTGAGATGTAGTTCCGATGCAGCATCGCGGCGTAGTGCCTCGCGTCGATGGTGTGTCCCTGCTTTTCGTACAGCGTTTGCCCGTCGGCCGAGATGAAGCGGAGCCGGCCGGACACGAAGGCGACCTCAGGATGCCGGCGGAAACAGTCCAGACCGATCTCGATTGCGGCCGGCCGCAAGCGATCGTCGGAATCGAGAAAGACAAGGTAGCTGCCGGTGGAGCTGCGGATGCCGAGGTTCCTCGCTTCCGAGACGCCGCCGTTCGGTTGCCGGAGACAGCGGACTCCCGGGTAGCGCGCCGCGATCTCGCCGGTGTTGTCCGGCGACCCATCGTCGATTACCAGGATCTCCACGTGCGGATAGGTCTGCACGAGAACGCTCTCGATTGCTTCGCCGAGGAAGTGCGCCTGCCGATAGCACGGGATGATGACGGAAACGAGCGGCGTGTCGCCCGCTGCGCCGGGCCGCCACTGCGTTCGCAGACGAAGAGTGGCGAGCGGGACGCGGGAGTGGTCCTTCAGCACGGCCTGCACGCCGAGCGCGCGCTCGAGGCCGGCGCTCATCCTGAGAATGGTGCCGAACCCGCTCAGAGACGATTTCGGGGCGTCAGGGTAGACCTTGGCGACATCCTCGCGCACCGTGTCGATGGGCACTCGCCTGATGACGCGCCTCTCGTCGAGGATCTCGATCGCGACCGCAGGGGAGCTCCGTCCGATCGCCCAGCCCCAGATGCCGACGGCGGTGGCTTCGACAACCGTCCCGGTCTTCGGAAAGTCGAGGAAAAAGCCCCACAGCCTGCTCTCGTCGAGCGGCGCAAGACTCACGTCGAAAAACTCAATCAGGGCCACGGCTCTAGATTCGTTGGCGGATTACGGGTTTCCGACGCGAACAGCGGACGCAGCAACCGATGGATCAATGGCATCCATTTCTTGAGCGCCTCGTTGCCGTTCGCTGCGAAGCGATGTCGCGGTTGCTGCAGAAGCGTGAAGAGTTGACCCGCCCGCGCCTGACTCTCCGCGCCGCTGCGTTCTGCGATCTGCAGCTGCGCCTCCAGCTCTGCGATGCGTGTCTCGGCCAGGTCGATCCTTTCTCGCAACGCAGCCTGCTCGGCGACGGAACTTTGGGCGGATCGCTCTGCTTCCACGACTCTGGCGCGCAGCTCTCCCAGCGCCGCATCGCGGTCGGCGATGTCGCGGTCGCGGTAGGCGATGGTCCTCTCGGTCTTTTCGATGTGGCTCCGCAG
>JBLNGH010000562.1:0-2821 GCA_050264575.1 Acidobacteriota bacterium
GGTCGTCGGCGGGCACGTAGATCGCCTGCACCGACGTGATCGAGCCTTTCTTGGTGGACGTGATCCGCTCCTGCAGCTCGCCCATCTCCGTCGCCAGCGTCGGCTGATAGCCGACGGCTGACGGCATCCGTCCGAGCAGCGCCGACACTTCCGAGCCGGCCTGCGTGAACCGGAAGATGTTATCGATGAACACCAGCACGTCCTGGCCTTCGATGTCGCGGAAGTACTCGGCCACCGTCAGACCCGTCAGTCCAACCCGCAGTCGGGCGCCCGGCGGCTCGTTCATCTGGCCGTAGATCAGCGCGACGTTCTCGAGAATGCCGGCTTCGCGGAACTCGAGATACAGGTCGTTGCCTTCGCGCGTGCGCTCGCCCACGCCGCAGAATACCGACTTGCCGCCGTGCGCCTTGGCGACGTTGTTGATCAGCTCCTGAATAACGACCGTCTTGCCGACGCCCGCGCCGCCGAACAACCCGATCTTGCCGCCTTTCACGAACGGCGCGATGAGATCGATGACCTTGATCCCGGTCTCGAACACCTGCGTCTTGGGCTCGAGGTCGACGAACTTCGGCGAGCCGCGGTGAATCGGCCACCGCTCCGCATCCTTGGCGATCGGGGCGCCTTCGTCCACCGGCTCGCCGATGACGTTCAGGATCCGGCCCAGGGCGGGCTTGCCCACCGGAACCGTGATCGGCTGACCCGTGTCGACCGCCTCCATGCCGCGCACGACCCCGTCGGTCGAGCTCATGGCGACCGCGCGCACCTGATTGCGGCCGATGTGCTGTTCGACCTCCGCGACGAGCCGGCCCCCCCCCGAAGCGGACCCGACCGTCACCGCGTTGTAAAGCTCGGGCAGCTGCTCGGGCTCGAACTCGATATCGAGGACTGGGCCGATGACCTGAACGACCTTGCCGACGTTCGGTGCGCCCGTCGAGGCCTTCGATGAGTGCTGCTTCTTGTTTGTCATTCGGATTCCTTGTTTGGCTCTCGGCTATTGGCTATTGGCTATCGGGTGATTTCATTTGAGCCATCCACACGCCATACCCGATAGCCAATAGCCGATAGCCAATAGCTAGCCCTTCAATGCTTCCGCCCCACCCACGATCTCCGCGAGTTCTTGCGTGATCTGAGCCTGGCGCGCTCGATTGAACGTGCGCTGCAAGATCGTCAGCATGTCGCTGCCCGCGTCGGTCGCGTTCTTCATCGCCGTGCGCCGCGCGCCGTGCTCGGCCGCCGCAGTCTCGACCAGTGCGCGATAGACCTGGTTCTGCACGTAGAGCGGGAGCAGCTCGCTGAGAATCTCTTCGGCAGAGGGCTTGAGGATGTAGTTGACGGCCTGACGGCCGGACGGCCGGTCGGCCCGTTTCGGCGGTTGCACTGGAAGAATTCGCACCGTCGTCGGCGGCGTCGACACGGCGCTGTTGAACTTCGCGAACACGACGTCCACGGCATCGAGGTCGCCGGCCGCAAACCGATCCATCAACGGCTTTGCCAGCTCGGCGGCGTGCTCGAGCGTCGGCCGGTCGCCGATGTCGACGCGCTGGGATGCGATGTTGCGCTTGGTGAACTTGAAGAAGCTGATGCCCTTCCTCCCGACCAGGTGCAGCTCGGTGTGCGCGTCCTGCGCCTCGAGCTCTTCCAGGCGCCGCCGGGCTTCCCGGATCAGGTTGGCGTTGAAGGCCCCGCACAGGCCCCGGTTCGAGGTGATCAGCAGCAGCGCCGCGCGCCGCACCCCCGCCCCCCGGCCGGAGCCGCCCGGCTGGCGCAGCAGCGGAAACCGCTCCGCCAGCTCTGGCGTGTACAGCTCGCCGATGACTTCCGCCAGGGCCTGCGCGTAAGGACGCGCCCCGACTACCCGGTCCTGCGCGCGCTTGAGCTTCGACGTGGACACCAGCTCCATCGTCTTGGTGATCTTGCGCGTGTTCTGCACCGAGCGAATCCGGCGCTTCAGCTCGCGGGGCTGCGCCATTAGAGCGCCTTGTACTCCTCGATCGCCTTGCGCAGCCGGCCACTGAGATCGTCCGAGAGCGCTTTCTTGGTGCGAATCTCCTCGGCGATCTTGGGATGCTGCGCCGCCATGAACTCCAGGAGCCCTTGTTCCCACTCCTTGATCTTGGGGATTTCCACATCGTCGAGCAGACCGTTGGTCACCGCGAAGATCACGACGACCTGCTGTTCGACGGCCATCGGCTTGTACTGCGGCTGCTTCAGCACTTCCACGACGCGCGCGCCGCGCGCAAGCTGCCGCTGCGTCGCGGGATCGAGCTCCGAGCCGAACTGCGCGAACGCTTCGAGCTCCCGGTACTGCGCCAGATCGAGCCGCAGCCGCCCGGCGACCTGCTTCATCGCCTTGATCTGCGCGTTGCCGCCGACGCGGCTCACCGAGATGCCGGCGTTCACGGCGGGCCGGACGTTCGAGTAGAACAGATCGGTCTCGAGGAAGATCTGGCCGTCGGTGATCGAAATGACGTTCGTCGGGATATACGCGGAAACGTCGCCCGCCTGGGTCTCGATGATCGGCAGCGCCGTCAGCGAGCCACCACCCATTTCATCGGAGAGCTTCGCCGCGCGCTCGAGCAGGCGGCTGTGGAGATAAAAAACGTCGCCGGGATACGCCTCGCGGCCCGGCGGGCGCCGCAACACGAGCGAGAGCTGCCGGTACGCCGCGGCCTGCTTGGAGAGATCGTCGTACACGCACAGCGTGGCCTTCTTCTCGTCGTACATGAAGTACTCGGCCATCGTGCAGCCCGAGTATGGCGCGATGTACTGCATCGGGGCGGGCTCGGACGCGGACGCCACGACGACGATGGTGTAGGCCATC
>JBLNGH010000563.1:0-14682 GCA_050264575.1 Acidobacteriota bacterium
TGGGGTCGGTGTTGATGCATCGGCGCGGCAGCTGAAGGGCATGCGTACTCCCGCCAACGGTCGAGTGCCGGGTTTCTGCGGAAGCCGTTCATCGCCCGGCGATCGGGCGAGGCGTACGACATGGCGGTCAAGCTCGATCCGACGAGCGTCGACGCCGCCGAGGCCCGGCTGGACTTCTTCCTCGGTGCTCCGAGCATTGTCGGAGGCGGCGTCGGCAAGGCGCGAGCGGAAGCCGCGCGCCTCGCGACACTCGACGCCTATCGCGGCGCCATGGCCAAAGCAAAGATCGCGGAGCACGAAAAGGACAATCTTGGACGCTTGTCAGCCGTGTCCGGGCAACATCTCGCGCCCGGCGAAGCGGCGCTGCGACGTTTCCTGACGCTCACGCCCGCCGATCCGGCCCGCCAGTCCAACGGCCGCGGAGGCCCTTAAGAAGCTCCGAGCACGGTAGCGCCCATCAGTCGATTTATCGACTCCCAATATCTGGCTTGACGTTTAGCGATAAATAGTTTATTGATATTCGATATATCAGGGTATCGACTATGCCGAAGCCAGTCTCGTCATCCGCCGCACTGCCGATCGCGTACGTCGTGCTACGGATCCTCGTCGTTCTGAACTGGATGGGCGGCGCGGCCATTCTCGCGCTGCTGCTGGTCACGCCGAACGAGCAATGGATCATGAGCGCGTTCAAGCTCTCGCCGTCGCCTGATGCAGAGCGGCTGGTCCTGGGCCTGCGCGCGATCGCGGTGCTCGGCCTCGTCACGATCCCAATCAACTATCTGATCCTCAAACGGCTGCTTGCGATGGTGGAGACCGTTCGCGCGGGCGATCCGTTCGTCGCCGCGAACGCCTCCCGTTTGCAGGCGATCGCCTGGGCGCTGCTCGCCCTGCAGCTTCTCAGCCTCACCATCGGCGCGATCGCCAGGGCCGTTTCGTCGCCGGCGCATCCGCTGCATCTCAATGCCGGGTTTTCAGTCAACGGCTGGCTCGCCGTGCTCCTCACCTTCCTGCTGGCCCGCGTGTTCGCGGAAGGCACGCTCATGCGTGAAGAGCTGGAAGGGACGGTCTGAGGTGGCAATCGTCGTCAAGCTCGACGATCTGCTCCACGATCGCCGGATGACCCTGACCGATCTCGCGGATGAGATCGGATTGACGCTGGCCAATCTGTCGATTCTCAAGACCGGCAAGGCGCGCGCGATCCGCTTCTCGACACTCGACGCGATCTGTGAAGCGCTCTCGTGCCAGCCTGGCGACGTTCTCGGATTCGAACCGGCACACGCGGACCGCGAGCGGCCGGCGGCGGCGGGCAAACGGAGCGCAAGCCGATGAACCGACAAGGACCCCTTCACATGAACCACAAGATCACGTTCATCATCACGTCTCTTCTCGCGATGCTCCTCGCCTCGTTTCACCTGGCCGACGACATCGTGCGCGGGTTCGAGCCAGGAAAGTTCTCGACCATCAACGGCATCCTCATTCTGGTCGTCTGGCTGTACGCCACGCTGATGCTCGCCGAACGGCGATTGGGCTACGTGATCGTCTTCCTCGCGTCGCTCCTCGCGTCGGTTGTGCCTGTCATCCACATGAGGGGGGCGGGGTTGGTCGGCGGAAGAATCGCGAACTCCAGCGGCATGTTTTTCTGGGTCTGGACGCACCTTGCGCTCGGCGCGACCGCGCTCTTCTCCGTCATCCTCTCGGCGCGCGGATTCTGGAGTCTGCAGCGGGGGAGGTCCCGGTAGGGGGCGACGTCAACGAATGGTCTGATCAACCAGCATCCGGCTGCCGATCTTCAGCACATGGGCACGTGACGGAGCCTTGAACCGCTGTTCCTGGGGCGCGTCAAGCGAGCTGTTCCGTGTCTGCCCTGGCACAACTCGTGCAGTAAGTTACGTGCAATGAAAGACTCGACCGCTTCTCCATCCACGCTCACTGAATCGCCATCATCCGGATCATCGCGCGCCTTCACTTTGATCTGCTGGGAATTCACACGACGGGACGAACGATTGATCTGCCGGGTCGATAACGATCCGGACAGCGGCGCGTTTGGCGTTGCATTGGTGCCGTTTCGGAGCGCGCAACGCTCGTGGCGCGAAACATTTCGGGCGGCAGCGGCGGCCTTTGGTCGCCACGCGGCCCTCGCGTCCCATCTGCGTGCGTCGGGATGGAAATTGACCGCATACACCAGCTAGGAACCGTGATGTCCTCGACGATCGCCGTCGCCCTGACCGTCCCCAATCACCACGCCCCGGTTCGATCGCGGATGGCCGGGCTGCTGGCCGGCCTTTTTCTTCGGGCAGTGGCGATTGGCGTTGGCGCCTCTGCTCTCATTGTCTCCTCTGCGCTCGCGCTTTATTGAGCGTGACCTTGACTTTCGACCCCATGAACGATGCGCGGCCTGACTCACGCGGATTGCTCGGTGGCCTGCGCATCCTCATCGTCGATGATGACGAGCCCACGCTCCACGTGTCACGTCATGTGCTGGAGAGCGAGGGCGCTTCCGTTCTCGCCGCCACATCGGGCGCCGAGGCGCTCTCGTTGATCGACCATGAGTGCCCCGATGCCATGATTACGGACCTGAGCATGCCTCGCATCGACGGGTTCATGCTCGTCGAACAGCTTCGTCGGAGGCCAGCCTCGACTGGCGGCCTGCTGCCGGTCGCGGCGATGACGGCGCGAGTCTCCGACGCCGATCGGACCAGAGCCTTCCGTGTGGGAATTCAGGCGTATCTCGTGAAGCCGGTCGATCCGGCTGATCTCGTCAGGACCGTTCGATTCCTCACGACCGCACAACAGCACTGACGCGATAGCGAGACGCTCGCCGAAGCTGTCCGAAGACCACCGATCTACTCGGAGCGGAGCGTGGCGATCGGATCAACCCTGCGAGCGTCAGCGCGACGGGCCCGAGCAGCATCGAGACTTCTGCCGTCAGCCGCACTGCGCCGAGCTGCGGATCGGCATGATCCTCGCCCATGCGAATCTCAGAGATTGGCACCACAGGATCGACTTTCTGCACGACGCCGCGCACCGCCGCGCGGAGGGAATCCAGATCGGTCGCCGACGAGCCCCTGACGACGAGCGTCATCGCCTTATGCCGCGACAGGAAAACGCGCAACCCCGTCATGCGCGCTCGTCCTCAATCTTGAAGAACCGCGCGACGATGCCGGTGGCGTGCTGCCAGGCGGCTTCCTCTTTAGTCAGGTGCTTCCGGCCGGATTTGGTCAGCGCGTAGATCTTGACCTTGCGACCGCTCTCGGACTCTCCCCAGGACGCGGTGATCCATCCCGCCTGCTCCAGCTTCAGCAGGGCCGGATAGAGCGTCCCCTGGTTGAGCGCCAGGTGATCGCCGCTGATCTGCTCGATCCGTCTCGCGATGCGGTATCCGTGCAGCGGGCCGAGCGCTTCGAGGGTCTTGAGAATGATGAGACCGAGGCTGCCGTAGAGGACGTCGGTCCGCTTGTCCGGCATATGTTGCCAGGGTACACATGCAGCAGTGGACTGTCAACAGGTGGCCCCCGCCACGCCGACAATGCTCGATAATCCGGTTCCTGCCGTGCCGTTATTGAACCTGTTGACGATGGCCGCGCTGGTCCTTGGCGCCTTCAATCCCGAGGCGCGTCGATACACCCAGCGGATCGCGACGGTTTACCAGGGCGGGTCGCCGGTCCGTGGGCTGAGTGCGGCCACTCTTGCCGTCGCCGGTCACTGCGTCGTGACCGTGATGGTGGGAACGCTGGCGGCGATTCTCGCGTGGGTGATTCTGGAATTCAACCGGCCCGTCGTCCTCGTCGCGACCGCGGCGGGATGTCTGATGTCGGGTATCGCCCAACTCGTCCGGGCCGTGTATGGCGGGTGGTCGACGCGCAGGCGTCGAACTGATTCGCCTGAGTCGACGACGGCCTCGGCCATCTATGGATTCGTTTTGTCTCCCTCTCGTCCGGTCTTGGTGCTGTACTTTGCCACCCCGCTCGTGGGCTCGCGCGCGTTCGCGCTGGTCAGCGTCATGTTCGCGTCCGCGGCCATTGCCGCGGTGATGGTTCACGCGGCGCTCGTCCTCGGGCGCCATCGTCGTCGCTATTTCTTCCAGAGCGAGATCGCCTGCCGTGTCATCGTGGGCATCTTCCTGTGTCTGGTCAGTGTGATCGTCCTCGCGGACGCGGCGGGGCTAACGCGCGGGTGAGCCGCTCCACCTCGCTCTGCATCGTCTTCAGCAGCGAGGCGCTCGCGGGCGAAGCGATCAGGTTGTGTTCCTCGTACGGATCGGATTCGAGATCGTACAGCTCGTTCATGCCGCTGAGCTCGCGGTACTCGATGTACTTCGCCTTGGTCGTGCGAACGGCCGAGTAGCCCATCTTCAGAATGCGTGGAAAGACCGTGTCGCTGTAGTACTCGACGAGAAACGAGTCGCGCCAGGCACCCGCGGTGCCGTCGAAGATCGGCGCGAGCGACCGGCCCTGCATACCCGGGAGCGGCGCCACTCCCGCGAGTTCCAACACCGTCGGCGCCAGATCGATCGTGAGGACCATCTCTGACGCGACGACGCCCGCCTTCACTCGTGGCGGGTAGCGCACGAGCAGCGGAATCCGAATCGTCTCCTCGTAGGCGAGCCGGCGTTCCTCGTTGAGCCCATGCTCGCCGTAGAAGTAGCCGTGATCGCTCGTAAACACGATGACGGTGTTGTCGAGCGCGCCGGCCTTCCCGAGCGCCGCGAGAATCCGGCCGAGACTGTCGTCCACGCCCAGCAGCATCTCGGCGCGGCCGCGCATCTCATCGTCGGTGGTCGCGGTCTCGCGCCCGAGCGGCGGGAGCGTGCCGATGCGGCGCATCAGCGCCGGCTTGTCGACCGGCGGCTTGAACGCGTTCGGCCGGCGCGGCATCGTCCGGCCCCGGTACCGTCCGCGATGACGCTCGGCCGCGACGAACCCGCCAGGTTGCCCCGGCACCGGCCCGAGGCTGCCATCGTCCCGCTGCACGACGTTCGGATGAATCGCCTTGTGAGCGAGATAGGCGAGAAACGGCTTGTCGCCGGCCTGCGTGATGAACTGTTCGACGTAATCCGTGAGCGCATCGGTGACGTAGCCTTTGGCTTGAAGGCGCTCGCCGTCGACGTTGAGATGCGGATCGATCGCCTCGCCCTGTCCGGGCATCGCGACCCAGCGCGTGAAGCCAGGTCTCGGGCTGTCGTCGTTGCCCATGTGCCACTTGCCGAAAAACCCGGTCGCGTAGCCAGCGCGTTGGAGCTCGCGCGGAAACGTGGGCAGGTCGTAGCTCTGCCGCGCGGTGTTGTCGATGATGCCATGCGTGCGCGCGTATTGCCCGGTCAGGAGACTGGCGCGGCTCGGCGAGCACAGCGGCGTCGTCGCGAAGGCATTCAGGAAGCGCATGCCTTCGCGCGCCAGTCGATCCATGTTCGGCGTCTCGATCACGGGATGACCGGCCGCGCGCATTTCGTCCCACCGCATATCGTCGACGACGATGAAGACGATGTTCGGCGGGCGAGACGGGGCCACGGCGGCTCGCGGCCCCGGCGGCGAGCAGCTCGCGACCAGGAGCGAGACCGCGGCGGACGCGGCCATGACGGGTCTCAGGCGCGGCGTGATGGGCGCGATTCTGGCACATAATCACGCCACCCTTGGGATGACTGTCGGTCGCCGCGTCTCGAGCTTCGCTCTGCTCTTGTCATTCGCCGGCGTCCTGCTGGCACAAGCGCCGGCCTGGCCGCGGGAGGCAGAGGCCCCCGCGGCGCCGAAGCCCGCGCCACCGCCCGCCGCGATGGCCTCGCTCATCGGCGAGTATGAAGGCCCGAGCGGCGCTCATCTGTACGTGCTTGAGCGCGACGGCCGGCTATGGACGATTCTCGATCGCGGCGAAGCCACACCGTTCGATGACGGCCGCGATCTGATCGTGACTCGCGGCGTCGGCGGCCGCGTTTCCTCGCTCGGTCTCCCGACCGGCACGTACAAACGCCTTCAGGTGGGACCCGAAGGTGGCGGTCAGTTGCACATCACACCGGTGCGCCCCGTCGCCGACATTCTTCAGGAATCTCTGACCGTACCGCCGCCGCACGAGACCGGCACGCGACGTCCTTCCGATCTGGTCGAGCTCGTGAAGATTGATTCGACCGTCAAGCTCGACATCCGGTATGCGACGACGAACAACTTCCTGGGCTCGGTGTTCTACGCAGAGGCGCGCGCGTTTCTGCAGCGTCCAGCCGCCGAAGCGATGATCCGCGCGCATCACGCCCTCAAACCGCTCGGGTACGGCCTGCTCGTTCACGACGGCTATCGTCCGTGGTACGTCACGAAAACCTTCTGGGAGGCGACGCCGCAGGAGACGCGGTGGCTCGTCGCGAATCCCGACCAGGGTTCGAAGCACAATCGCGGTGCGGCGGTGGATCTCACGCTCTACGATTTGGCCACCGGCGCCGTGATCGAGATGCCGAGCACGTATGACGAGAGCACGCCGCGGGCCTACGCGTTCTACCCCGGCGGCACGAGTCTCCAGCGCTGGCATCGGGCACTGCTGCGGCGGCTGATGGAGGCCGAAGGCTTCACCGTCAATCCGCAGGAGTGGTGGCACTTCGACTACAAGGACTGGCAGAGCTACGGCATCGGCAATGTGCCGTTCTCACAGATCAAATGACGTGCCCGCCTACTTCCTGTCGTACACCGTGACGTTGTCGGCCTTCTGGGCTGCTGGCTTGTCTCCGCGTGTGGCCTGCTGCCCTCGTAGTAGCCGTTCCACTCCGGGTCTGCGCCAGAGTCGAGCAACGCCTCCACCGCTTCAAGATGCCCGCCGACCGTTCGCGGCAGGCATGAGCAAATGCTGGCAGAGAGACTGGGTCCAGGCGCCCTACGTCTTCCCGAACGCCAGCCGCACTCTCTCGGCCTGCAGTTCGTGCAGGAGCCGCATGATGTTGTAGGCGCTCAACTCGACCAGCAGCGTCGTCACCTTCGCGTGCTGGTCATCGCTCAACTCTGACTCGACCTGTTTCAGGACCGCGGAGAGCCGCTGTTCCTGGCCGGCGATCTCCTGCTTCGTCACGACGCCATCAGCCAGCGCGCTCGTGAACGAGTCGAGTGTTTGAATCCTTTCCTGAATCACCGGGTGTTGACCGGAATCGTCGAACCAGCTTGAACGGGCCACGGAAACCTCCATCGAAAAGAACAAGCGCCCGCCTCCACAGCCTCGGCGCACGGCGGGCGACGGTCAGAGCGATCTCACAATCTGCTTGAGTTCCGTCAGCTTCATCTGCAGATTGCCACGGCCGCCTGCCGCCGTCATCTTGGTGACGACGGCTGGCGGCAGGAACTGGCTGTCGGTGCACTCGAGCATCGCGGCAATTTCCTGCAGCTCGCGCTCGAGTCCCTGCGTGGACGGCAGGAACTGCGCCACGACTTCGGCGAGCGCCTCACGCGTCACGTGATCGGCGCCGGCCAGTAGCGACGATCGCCACGCGCGGCCGACGATTCCTTCGATGTCGGCGCCCGAGAGGTGCCCCTTCTGCGGAATCGGCGGTATGTCATCCACGGCGACGCGGGACCCGAGCTTCCTGGCCAGCACCACGAACATCTGACGGATCTCGGCTTCGTCAGTCGGATAGAAGAGCGGGATGTGGACCTCCGCGCGTCCCTGTCGCTTGATGTCGATCGGCAGGAGATCGGGCCGGGCCGTGAGCAGCATCCAGATAATCCGGCCCCGATACCTCGTGTCGCCCATCTGCGCTGCGATCATGGCGAACACCCGGCTCGACGTGCCCGAGTCGCCTTCGGATTCGCGGCTGCCGAGCGCCGCGTCCGCCTCGTCGACCACCACGACCACGGGGCCCATCGCCCGCAGCACGGAGAGCACGCGCTCGAGATTGCCCTCGGTTTCGCCAACGTACTTGGATCGAAAGTTCTTCAGGACGACGCACGGGACGCCGATCTCGCCGCTGAGACATTGCGCGATGAACGACTTGCCGGTCCCGACCGGTCCGCACAGCAGATAACCCATCGGCATCGTGTCGAGCGCGCCGCGCTTGAGGAGCGCGGCATCCTCGCGCAGCCGTGCTTTGGCGGCTTCATGACCCACCACCGAGTCGAGCGTCCACTTCGGCTCGATGAACTCGAGCAGCCCATGGCACTGCCGCTCGAGCAGCCGCTGCTTCAAGGCGCGGAACACCGCGCCGTCGAGCCGCTTCCCGCTCTCGCGCGCCGTCTGGATCAGCACCTCGAGGTCGGTGAGCGAGATCCCGGCGGTCAGCTTCGCAAGCTCGGACGCTTCGTAGTCCGAGAAGTCCTTGATCGGCGCAGCACCGACCGACGTCCTGACGAAGGCCTCGCGCTCGGGCTGCGCAGGCAGCGGGACCTCGAGCGCCGCGACGTGCTGGCTTCCAGCAATCCGCTCGTTGAGATCCGAGAGCTTCTCGTCGACGAGCACGAACGCCATGTTGAGCCGTTTGACGTGCGGACTGGCCGCCCAGTTCAGCATCGTCACGAGCTGCGACGAAGCCTGCAGGCTGAGGCGGCCTGGCTCGCCCGCCGGGAACACGTACGACGCCTGGTCCATGATGAGCGCGACGCTCAGCCGGTCGGCCTCGGGAGCCATGATGTTGTTGCGCACGAACCGATCGAGGACGCCGAAGGCGGCCGCCGGATCCCGCGTCAGCGCGCTGAGATCGGCGATCTTTCTGTTGGCGAGCGTGACCATGTCCTTCAGGCGCTGCTCGTCCCGCCCCGCGAACACGCGCAGGCCCCGCCCGAGATCGTAGTGCAGCAGCAGCGACCAGCGGCCGAACAGCTGCTCCGCAAGAAACTCTGCGAGCGCGCCGTATCGCGGCTCATTGCCCGGCCCGGTGCCGACCCGGAACAGGTCGTCGGTGTTGCCATGCAGCACGAACGCGGCGGTCGTGCGCGAATAGTACAGCTCCGCGAGCCGCGCCGCCCACGGCGGAAACCAGTCCGGCCACTCGGCCGGGCGCCGCAGTTCCGGCTCGGCCGTCATTGCCGCAGCGCCTCTTTGAGATTCGTCTCCATGATCGCCGGCGGCTCTTCGAGCTGGTCGGCCAGGCCCGTGAGGTGCTGGAGGTCGGTCACCGCCTTCTCCGTCTGCCGCATGCTGTCGGCGGCCGCGTCGACCTGCGTGCTGAGGAAGTCAGGGTCCTGACGGTTGACCGCGATTTCCGCGAGCGCCTGGATCTTGGCCTCGATGCGGTCCAGCTCGATCGAGACGAACTCGCCGTTCTTCCTGGCGCGTTGAAAATTGTCGAGGCGCAACTCGCTGCTCGCGATGCTGTCCTGCAGCGAGCGGACGATACGCTCGTCGCCGGTCTTCGAATCCTGCGCGGCGGTCAGGCTCTTGCGCAGCTCAGCGAGGCGCGCGGTGATCTCCGGTTCATTCATCGTCTGGAGGAAGCGATCGAGCGCCGTCTTCGAGAGCAGCAGTCGCAGAAACAGCCAGAGCAAGCGATCCAGGCCCGGCGTGCGAATCTCGTCCACGCCGCCGGACTGATCGCCGGCCGCGCCCCGCACGCCGGCGGCAATGCCGCGCATCTCCAGGCATCGCGCATGGAGCCGCTCGAATCGCGCGCGCGCGTCGGCCGGCAGCCCCTTCAGCATCGTCACCAGCGACACCGGCGGGCTGCTCGGCGTCGGTCCGTCGAGCGGCCCAGCGCCGGCCGCATGCACTTTGGCGTCGATCGCCGCGCGGAATCTCGGGATCGAGACGAGTCCTGCCAGATACGACAACTCCCCGGCTGCGACGAGCGGCAGGAGCACGCCCGCGATCGGCGTCAGCGCCGCGGCGGCGGCGCCGCCAAGGAAGAACAGCAGGTTCCAGCGGAACAGAAAGGCTTCGCGCAGATAGTCCGGCATACCCGCCGAGCGAGACGCGGGCGCCACACGCTTGGCCGGATCGGAAGGAGGACTTGCCATCGGCGTCAATCGCCGGCGCGCGTCGATGCCGACAGGCTGTCCATGATCTCGCGAATCTCGCTCACGCGCTCGACGAATCCCGGATCGCGCAGCATCTCCTTCGGCGGCCGCGTGGACGGCGGCAGCACCATCTGCCGGATGATCGTGCCGGGCGACGAGGAGAAGACGTAGACGCGATCACCCAGGTAGACCGCCTCGTCGAGCGAGTGGGTGACCAAGAACACGGTCGCTTCCGCTTCCTTCCATAGCTCGACCAGCAGTTCCTGCATGTGGAGGCGGGTGGTCGGATCGAGCGCGCCGAACGGCTCGTCCATGAGGATGATCCGCGGCGACAGAATCAACGTCCGCGCGATCGCCACCCGCTGACGCATCCCGCCGGAGAGCTCGTGGGGAAACTTTCCCGCGTCGCGCTTCACGTCGAGGCCGACTTTCTGAATCCACATGCGCGCGCGGTCGTGCCGCTCCTTCTCGGCGACGCCCTGGCATTCGAGCCCGAACGCCACGTTGTCCTCGACCGTGCGGTTGTCGAACGAGGTGTAGTCCTGAAAGACCATGCTGCGATCCGGCCCCGGGCGCTCGACGGGCTTGCCGAGGACCAGCACCGTCCCGACTGTCGCCGGAAAGTGCGGCCGCAGGCCGGCGATCAAGCGCAGCACCGTCGACTTGCCGCAGCCAGACGGTCCCAGGATCGCGATGAACTCGCCCTTGCCCGGTAGGTCGGGCACCGAGAACGTGACGTCGCGAACGACCGTGAAATCGCCGAACTTCTTCGTCACGCTCCGAAAGTCGACGACGTTCGGAGGACTCGCCGAGGCGGAAGCGGCGCCGCTCACGATCACTCCGACACGGCGCGGTAGGGAAACAGGCCGCGCTGGAACCAGAAGAGGAGGCGATCGATGCCGAATGCAAGCAGGCCGATGATGATCAGGATCAGGATGATGTGCTCCGACATGCCGCGGCGCTGGCTCGCCATGAGCAGATATCCGAGGCCGTACTGCGCGTTGATGAGCTCGGCCAGCATGATGTAGCCGAACGCCAGCCCGAACAGTTGCCGCAGGGAGTTGTAGATGTCGGGCAGCGCGAGCGCCACGAGCACTTTGCGCACGATCTGGAGCGGCGTCGCGCCGAGGGTTTGCGCCGTTTCCACGTAGCGATCCGGCACGCTGGCAATCGCGGCCACGGCGCCCGTGTAGACGAACGGCACACAGGCGATGAAGATGAACATCACCTTCTGCGATTCGTCGATGCCGAACCAGAGAATCGTGAGCGGGATCAGCGCGGCGACCGGCAGGTTGCGCCCGAACAGCGCGAGCGGCGCACCCGCGGCTTCGACGACCCGCCACGACCCCGCGGCGATGCCGAGCGGCACGCCCACCACCGCGGCGAGACCGAACCCGATCAGCACGCGTCGCAGCGTCGCGGCGACGCTCTGCAGCAGCGCGCGCTCGTAGAGCAGGCTCGGGAAGCTGCGGATCACCTCCGCCGGGCTCGGCAGGATGATCGGCGAGATCCAGCGGCTTTCCGCTTGCCCGAGCGTCGCGACCCACCACGCCAGCGCCGTCACGGCGATCGCGCCGACGCCGATCAAGCGGCGCGTCGTCGGCGGCGGCGGCAGCCGCAGCGTCAAGACGGACGGTCGGGATGCCGCCGGCATCTATTTCTTGGACGCCGCTGTCGCTTCGGCCGGATAGACCTTCACTTCCACGCGGCGGTTCTTCGCATGGTTTTCCGGATCTGAGGCGTCCGCCGGCCGGTCCCACCCGATTCCGGCCACCGAGAACTGATTCGGCTGCAGCATCGGGAATTTCTTGACGAGCGCTTCCTTGACAGAATTGGCGCGGTTGAGCGACAGCTCCTGGACGAGGCTCTTGGGCACCTGGCCCCGCATCGATCCATCCGTGTGGCCCTCGATGACGACGCGTGCCGCGCCGTACTGTCCGGCGAGCTTGCCGATCTCTTCGACGATGGATCCGACATTCGGGTCGTAGAGCTCCTCGATCTCCTTCCCGTCGGCGTTGCGCGTGATCTTCTTGCTGAGATCCCACGAATTCGGGAAGAAGTGGATGACGACGGTTTTCGTCAGGATCTCGTCCTTCTCGCCCTGGATCGAGCCGGCGGTCGCCGGCGTGAAGTGCACGTCGTACTCGTTCTTCTGACTCGCGTACTTCGCCTCCGCGCCGAGCTTCTGGATGATCGTGAAGTCCATGACCTGGTCGAACGGCGTCTGTTCGGTGACCACATTGATCCGCTTGTACAAGAAGTACGCCGTGCTCCAGGTGCGTTCGAAATTCGTCGGGTTGTTCTGGTTGAGGAAGAAGTCCCGGTTCTCCGCGTAGTTGGTCGAGTGCGCGTCGCCGAGCATGCCTAATGCGTCGGTTTCAGGAATCGAGTACCCGGTCGCCATCAGCTTCGAGACTCTGGCCTTGGCCTCCTGCGCCTTCAGATCCTGCATCGCGTCGAAGATGCCGCGGACCAGGCCTTCCATGATGTCGGGGTTGTCCTTGGCGAAGTCGGCGCGCGCAAACCAGACGTCGGCGATCAGCTTGTTGGCCGTCGAGGTGTTCACGAGCATGTGATTGCCCTTGATCTTCTCGAGGTTGTAGATGTCCGGGGCCCAGCTCACGACGCCCGCCAGCCGCTTGTCGGCGTTGAACGCGGCGGCCGCCTGGAACGCGTCCTGCGTGAACTTGAATTCCACTTCGGCGGGCTGCACGCCGCCGTTGATCAGGGCGTTCAGCACGAAGAAATGCGAGGGCGAGTTCTGCGCGAGCACCACGGTCTTGCCGCGCAGATCGGCGATCGTCTTGATCGCGTCGCGGACGACGATGCCATCGCCGCCGTTGGACCAGTCGACCTGCTGGTAGACGCGCGGCATGACGCGCGAATCCTTGCGCAGCCCCTCGAGAAACAACGGAATCATGTCGAGCGTCGCCCAGCCGATCTGGACCGTGCCGGCCGCGTACGCGTCGCGCATCGCCACCGGATCGTCGATCAGGACCAGCTCGACCTTGAAGTCCTTGCCGCCCGGCGATTTCCACAGTTTGCCCGGCTTGAAGCCGTTGTTGGCGAGGATAATCGGGCTCCACCCGGCCCAGACGTTGATCGCGAACCGCACGGTCCGGTCGGCCATCGGCGTGTAGTTCGAGATGCCGTTGACCGCCGGCAGCTTCTGGGCGGCGACGTACTTGTACTCCTTGACCGTCGTGATGCCTGAGGCGTCCGACGCCTCGGCGCCCGTCTTCATCTGCTTCATCTCGTCGCTGGAGATCTGCCCCGCGCGATCACCGGAGCCGATCGCACCGTAGCGCCAGAGCGCCAGGGTCACCAGCCCCAGCACGACAAGCAGCACCGTCACGTAGAACGCGGGTTTGGGCTGTCCGTTCGCCATAGGCTCCTCGATGTCCTCGACAACCGCAGGTCAGTTCGTCTGCTTCTGCGCGGGCGCGTCGGTCGCGGCCGGCCCGAGGTCCTTGGCCGTGTTCGCAACGGGCGTGGTTTCGGGTGACTTGAGACCCAGCTCGACTTCGAAACCCTGCAGCGCCTGCTCCGCCAGTTCCTTCTGCATCCGCTCCTCGGCCTCGATCTCGGCGATGCCCTTGGCGGACAGATCTGCGGCCACGCGAACCTTGCCGCGGTTCTGATCGATCTTCTGCTGGATGACCGATTCGATCTCCCCGAAGTCCGTCGTCAGATTCACGTCGAAGGTCTCGGACAGCTTCGCGATCTCCGCCTCGGCAGAGCTCATCTTCAGCTCGGCGTCGTACTTCTGAATCTTTTCGCGCAGCTCGATGAGCTTCTCGTTCGCGTGCTGGATTTTCTTGAGGTTGTTGCCGTAGGCGGTCTCGTGCATCTGGAGCTGCTGATCGTTGGTGGCGAGCTCCGACTTGGCTTTCTGCAGCTCGAGCGCGAACTTCGCGGCGGTGTCGCGATCGCCCGCGCGAAGGTAGGCCTTGGTCTGAGCCTCGAGCTGCTGGACGTGAGCTTTGTTGGCGGTGACCTGGCGCGTCACGCGCTCGACCAGGCCGCGATACTGCTCGAGACCCGTGCGGCCTTCCTTGAGCTGTTCGACGGCCTTGTCGTATTCGTAGCGCATCTGCGCCACCGGATCGGCCTCCCAGAACAGGTTTGCGACCTTGTTGATCTGCGCCACGATGGCGGACCAGAACTTGTGAAGGATCACAGAGGCTCCTTTATGAGTTGCGCTTGGGCCCCACCCCCAAGCGCCCGCCATCGGGCGTTCGCAGGGTCGCGTTCTTCGGGCGAGGCGTCATTTCTTCTTGGTCGGCTCACGCTCGCCGACGCCCGGCGCCTCGGCCAGGATTTTCCCCTGGAAGACGCCGTCGAGCGCCGTCTTCAGTTCGCCGCCGTTTCCGGCCGCCAGGACGTCGCCGCCGACGTCCTTCAAAAACGCAAACTTCTGCGGGCTGGTGTCGAACGCGATGAAGTACGTCTGTACACCGCCTTCGCTCTTCCGCCAGATCTCGCGCGCCACGTCGTCGGGGCTGCGGCCGTTGGTGTTCTCACCGTCGGTGACCACGAGCAGGTATTTGCGAAACACGCCCGCGCGGTAGAGGTCGGGACGGGCCTCGCGCATCGCGTCGCCGATCGCCGTGCCGCCGCC
This sequence comes from Acidobacteriota bacterium, assembly GCA_050264575.1. Classification (GTDB taxonomy): domain Bacteria; phylum Acidobacteriota; class Vicinamibacteria; order Vicinamibacterales; family SCN-69-37; genus DASQFI01. The sequence goes on from JBLNGH010000563.1 coordinate 14,533, forward strand.
GGGCCCGGGGAGGCTCGCGAGCGCCTGCCGTACGACCTCGCGATTGTACGGGCCGATCGGCAACAGCGTCCGCACGCTGCTCGAGAAGCTGTAGATGCCAATCTTGATCGGAAAGTCGGGGCGCCGGGCGATGAAGGCGTCCGTCGCCTC
>JBLNGH010000564.1:0-18642 GCA_050264575.1 Acidobacteriota bacterium
GCGGTTCCACCGCAACACGCGATCGTCGAGATCGACGACCACCAGCCCGTCCGACAGCGATTCGACGACGCTGTCGCTGAACTGGCGGAGCCGCTCGATCTCTTCGGCCTTGCCGCGCAGCTCGCCGTAGAGCCGCGCGTTCTCGATCGCCGTCGCCGCCTGTCCTGCGACGGCATTCACGAGCACGAGATCCTCGCTGTTGAGCGGCTCGCCATGCGGACGCCGGCCGGCCGCGAGCACGGCGATCGTGGCGTCCTTGGCGACGCACGGCACGAAGCTGTACAACCCCACTTCGCGCCAGGCCGCCGACTCGTCGCCGAGCAGCCGCCGCATCGGCAGCGGATCGTCGATGACGACAGGGAGGCCATCGGTGAGCCTCGCGCCCAGCATCGACCCGCCTTCGATCCCCGGCACGCCCGAGGTGAATCCACTGGAGGCGATTGCCGTGAACCGCCGCGCCTCGGCGCGCGGATCGAGCATGAACAACGCCATGTGCTCGACGCCGAGCGTCTCAGAGACGCGCTCGACCAGCCGCGAGGTCAGCCGATCGAGATCGAGATCGCTGTTCAGATCGCGCGCGAAGCTCATGAGCGCGCGGCGGTAGTCGTAGCGGTCGCGGTAATAGAGCCGATCGAGCCCGGCCTGGATCGCGTTCTTCAGCCACGGCGCCACCAGCGCGACGATGAGCGTGGCGAGCATCGCCCAGAACTGGCTCCGGTTCTGGTCGGCGCCCGGCAGATAGCCGACGAGACGAAACGTCAGCGCGTAGATCGAGATGAGCACCATCACGACCGTCGAAACGACCAGCGCCTTCTTGATGATCACCTCGATGTCCATCAGCCGGTACCGGACGATGGCTGAGGCGAAGGCGAGCGGGACGCATCCGAGCAGGACTGCCGTGTACTCGGAGAACGACAGCGACCAGCCGAAGAGGAACGGAATGAGGTAGAGCGTCACGAACGGCAGCGCGCCGACCGACATGCCCCACACGATCCACCGCAGCTGACGCCGCGCGGTGACCGACCGGAGCCGCGTGAGCGTGCGCAGCATCAGCGCCAGTCCGCCCAACAGGCAAAGCGCGAGATAGATCAGCGAGGCGGACTCGATGCGCTCGAGCAGCACCGACGAGTGCGACCCGCGCAGCCCGTCGGCAAACGCCACGATCCGGCCGCCCAGGAGCAGCAGCGCCGGCAGGTAGAACGAGGGAATGACCGCGCGGCCAGCCTCGCTCTTGGCCCAGGGATTCGGCCGATCGGGAAAGACGAACGCGAAATGCAGAAAGAGGGGCGGTAGCAGGAACCGCGCAATCGCGTCCGCCCAGTCGAAGAAATAGTCCAGCCGGTCGTAGCGGCCGCTCGGCGTGAACGCGAGGACGCCGAAAAACGCCACGGTGAGCCAGAAGAAATGGAGCGTTGCCGGATCGTTCGGCCGGCGGAGCCTGACCGAGGAGCCGACAATGATCGACAGCACGCCGACCAGCGCGAGGGAGTAGTACAGCCCCTGGCGGACGGTCGGCATCGGCTGGAGCTCGACGGTGATGAGGTTCTTCGTGTCCTGCCGGATCAGCACGTACGTGAAGTGACGGCCGACTGACGCGGCATGGAGCGCCGCCTCGACTTGTTCTGGCTTGGTGATCGGATCCTCGTTCAGCGTGAGCAGCACGTCGTTCGGGCGAATCCCGGCGCGGTCCGCCGATGATCCCGGCGCGATGTCCGACGCGAAGACGTCCGTTCCTCTCGACTTCCACAGCACGCCGTCCTCGGCTTCGCCCGGCCACGTCTTGACCAGCGCCATGTTGAGGACGGCGAGGCAGACGAGGACCACCGCCAGCACCACGGGCAGGGCCACTTGAAAGAGCGGACGAAGCTGGCGAGCAGCGGCAGCGTGCATCAGCCTCTGCCAATACGTTGACTCTGCACTTCGGTCCTCTGAATATACACTTCAATCGAATGGATGGCGTTCGATTTGTCGTGGTCTAGAACCGGACCTGCACGCCGCTCAGGAGTCGCATCGGCGGCGCGACCGTGAGCAGTTCGTCATAGAACGAGCCCGGATCGCGGGAGTCGCGGAAGAGGCTCTGGAGCGCGAAGACCGCTTCGATCTTTCCTCCTCGGATCGGCTGGAACGGCAGCCCCTGGTGGACCTGGACGTCAAACCGGCCGGCGGCCACCGGGGTCGAGACCCCGGCGACGGCCGTGCTGAACCCGGTATTGAAGCGGTACACCGCCGAGAACCGGGTCGAGGTTTCCGGGAACGCGGCGTCGACGGACGTGACGAGGTCGTGCAGGCGCTCGCGATCCTGACGGACGACCGACGGCGCACGCTGCCGGATCACCCAGGCGCCCCGGCGGTAGTCCCACACGCCGACGCCGCTCGAGTAGTCGATCGACGTCGAGACGCGCCGCGTGACCTGCGTCGAGAGCCGTACGCCCCACCCGTCGAAGTCGACGTTGCCAGGCGACGCGACGTAGTAATGCCCGATGTCGCTCGTCTCGTCCATTCCGAACAGCGTCGCGACCTGGTTCGTCACGGCGTGCCGGAAGCGCCGGACGGAGATGGTTCGAACCGCGTCGATCTGGCCGAAGCTCCGCTCGATCCCAATCTCGAAGTGAGAAACCTGCTCGGCCTTGAGCGGCTTTCCGGAGATGAGCGACGAAAAGGTGCGCTCGGGCGGGAGCCAGAGCCCCGTCGACGGCGGCGGGAGGAACTCGTCGGCGCCTGGCGCGACCGTCCGGCTGGACGCCACGGTGATCAGGTCCGTGTTCTTGAAGAGCGTGACGCGAGCGCCGGCGCGGGGGCTGATGAACCGCGACGCGACGTAATCGTAGCGATCGAAGCGGACGCCGTAGTCGAGCGTGAGCCCCGGCCGGATTCGCCACAGATCGAACCCGTAGATGCCGCCGACGTTGCGCATGTCGGCCGCCGGCACGCCCAGTGCCGCCGCCTGACGCGTGATACTTGCCTGCGCGCTGTACGACATCCCCACGCGAAATGCGTGTGCGAGGCTTTCGCTTGCCTCGTACTCGCCGAGGAGCACCCACGACGACAGATCGCTGGCGTTCACGGCGCCGTGCACGGACCACTCGCCGTGCGTGCCCACCGGAGCGCCCACCGCGACGGACGCGACGCCGCGCGGCCATTGCACCGGCAGCCAGCCGTGTGTGGCGTCGACGGCGCTGGTCGTCAGGAAATTCACCTGCCCCTTGAAATCGGTGCCCGCAAAGAACGACGTCGACCCATGTGACGCGCCGCCCGGCGTGCTGTCGAGAATCGATCGTTTCGGCTGGTCGGTCGCCTCCCCGATCAGATCGGTGCCCGGTCCGGCGCCGTCGCGGAGGACCGATCGCGGGAGATGGCGCAGCCGCCAGGCGGCCTCGCTGTGAGAGTGATCGCCGAGAGCCGCGATCTCCGCCTCGTCCGGCGGCATCACGATCGCACCGGCGACGCTCGCCGTCGCAACCGTGCGCTCGATCGTGCGGACGCCTTGCCTGAGCAGCGTGATGTTGCGCTCGAGCTGGGCGCTGGTCTGCACGCGCACGGCTTCGCGATACGTCGAGACGTAGCCGTCACGCGTCGCGCGCAGGATGTAATCGCCGGCCGGCACAGCGAGCGCGAAATGGCCTTGTGCGTCGCTCCGCGCGAGCGCCAGCGTCCGGCCCATCGCCAGCACGCTGACGTCGCCGACGCCTCGACCCACATCGTCGCGCACGACACCGTGAATGCGGCCGCCGAGCGCGGCGACCTGAATCGCGATCGGATCGGCCGATCGGCCCATCGGTGGCGATTGAGCAGAGACGTGATCGACTGTAAGAACGGTAAAAATGATCGCGCCGAAGACGGACAGGTGCCGGGGCATACACCCTCGTTATCGTGCGCCGGGGGACGGGCTTGAAGAATCGTAGCGCAAAGGCGGGGGAAAAGGCGAAAAGGCTCGAAGGCCGGGAGGATTGGGGGAAAGGCAACGGGTGGAGGGGCGGACCTTCAGGTGCACCCGAAAACGCGGGTAAGATCGTCCGGCGTGAAGATTCGCAGCCTCGAAGCGCGCGAGATCCTCGACTCGCGCGGCAATCCCACGGTCGAAGTCGACGTCGTGCTCGAGTCGGGCGCGCGCGGCCGCGCCGCCGTTCCATCGGGCGCCTCGACCGGTGCGCGCGAGGCGCTCGAGCTCCGGGACGGCGACAAGCGGCGGTATGGCGGCAAAGGGGTCCAGAAGGCGGTCGGCCATGTGAACGGCGAAATCGCCCGTGCGCTCAGGGGCCAGGACGCCGGACAGGGTGCGGTGGACGCGGCGCTCATCAAGCTCGACGGCACTCCGAACCTCGGACGCCTGGGCGCGAACGCCGTGCTCGGCGTGTCCATGGCGGTCGCTCATGCCGGGGCGGTACAGACCGGCTGGCCGTTGTATGAGTACCTCGCCTCGCTCGTTCCGGAAGCCGGCCGATCGTCGCCCCTCCTTCCCGTGCCGATGATGAACGTCCTCAACGGCGGGGCGCACGCGGACACGAACGTCGATTTCCAGGAATTCATGGTCATGCCGCTCGGCCTTCCGTCGTTTGCCGAAGCGCTGCGCGCCGGAACCGAGACGTTTCATGCTCTGCGCGGACTGCTCAAGAAGCGCGGCCTCGCGACCGGCGTCGGCGACGAGGGCGGATTCGCGCCGAATCTGTCGTCCAATCGGCAGGCGGTCGAGCTGGTCCTCGAAGCCGTCCAGTCCGCCGGCTACAAGCCCGGACACGACATCTATCTCGCGCTCGACGTCGCCTCGAGCGAGTTCTGGGACGACCAATCGAAGAGTTATGTACTCAAGAAATCGGGCGAAGGCACCAAGTCCTCCGACGAGATGATTGCGCTATACGAAGACTGGCTGCGTCAGTACCCGATCGTGTCGATCGAGGATGGCTTGAGCGAAGGAGACTGGCCGGGCTGGACCCGTCTCACCGCCGCGCTCGGACAGCGCGTGCAGCTCGTCGGCGACGATGTGTTCGTCACGAATCCGGCGATTCTGAAAAGGGGGATCGAGCAAGGCGTCGCCAACGCGCTGCTCGTGAAGCTCAACCAGATCGGCACCGTGACCGAAACCATCGCCGCGATGGAAACCGCCCGCCAGGCCGGCTACGCGCGGGTCGTGTCCCACCGATCCGGGGAGACCGAAGACACGACGATTGCAGATTTGGCAGTGGCGACCGCCGCCGGTCAAATCAAGACCGGCTCGGCCAGCCGCTCGGACAGGACGGCTAAGTACAACCAGCTCTTACGGATCGAGGCCGCGCTCGGACCCGCAGCGCGGTTTGCCGGGCGCGGGGCGGTGAGGCAGGTGGACTAGATCTATGCGTGTCGTCCTCCTCCGCCACGGCGAAAGCACCTGGAACAAAGAGAACCGCTTCACGGGATGGACGGATGTCGACCTCAGCGACAAGGGGTGCGAGGAGGCGCGCGAGTCCGGCCGCCTGCTCGCCGAGCAGCAAATGCGCTTCGACATCGCGTACACGTCGGTGCTGACGCGGGCGATCCGGACGTGCTGGATTGTGCTCGACGAGTTGGATCTGCTCTGGATTCCGATGGAAAAAGACTGGCGGCTCAACGAGCGCCACTACGGCGCGCTGCAGGGGTTGAACAAGGCCGAGACGGCGGCGCGGCACGGTGAAGAGCAGACGAAGATCTGGCGGCGCAGCTATGACATTCCGCCGCCGCCGCTCTCGCCTGACGATGAACGGCATCCGTCGCGCGACCCGCGGTATGCCTCGCTCTCGCCGCGGGAGCTTCCGTCGACGGAGTCGCTCAAGGATACGGTCGCCAGGTTTCTCCCGTACTGGACGGAGACGATTGCGCCGGCGATCCGGGCCGGGCGGCGCATCCTGATCACCGCGCACGGCAACAGCCTGCGCGCGCTCGTGAAGTATCTCGATCGGATCTCCGACGACGACATCGTCGCGCTGAACATTCCGACCGGGATCCCGCTGGTGTACGAGCTCGATGCGTCACTGAGGCCGGAACGACACTACTACCTGGGCGATCCGGAGGCGGCGCAGCGCGCCGCCGAAGCGGTGGCGAAGCAAGGAAGCCGCGGTCCGGGGTGAGACCCGGCGAAGTTACTCGACTTCTTTTTCCGTCGGCTCTTCCGACGAGATGCGGAGCGACTTCAGAAACCGGCGATCGTTGGCGCTCATCTCAAAAGTCTGCCGGGAGGTGACCTTTCGAGCGCCGCTGCCTTTCTGCGTCGCGCCCTTTTCACGATCGACGAAGCCGATGACGGCCTCGAGAGAGATCCGCATTTCCAATCCGGCGGCCCGCGCCTTCTCACGGCAGGCTTCCACGCGCGCATCGTCGCCGACGGCAGCAGAGATCGCTTCCGTGAGTTCCCGTGCCAACTGGTTCACGAGCGAATCCATGCGGACCTCCAGACGCTGCCGGGCCGGGCGACCGGCGCAGGGACCAGCCAGACGAAGCGAAGCTTCGGGCGAAGTTTCGAATCGCGCGAGCCGGGGATTGAGTCGACCATTGCGGAGCCGGTGTCGGGGAAAAACTGCGGCAATTGTAGACAGGCACTTCCGACGTGTCAAACGTCATTCCTGTCGATGCGTACGATCAACCGCGGCCCGCACGGCGCGCGCGACGCGACGGCGCACGGAATTCGCGAGGGACACGAATGCGTAAGTGCGCAAATGTGAGAAAGCCATCGCTCGGCTAGAATTCAGCGACATGAGTCAACCTTTTGCAGGACCTTTCGACGCGCCGCACGCGGACGACGACGAAAATGTTCTGCCCGGCGTGTTTCCCTACACGCGCGGCATCCAGCCCACGATGTACCGCGGGCGGCTGTGGACGATGCGGCAGTACGCGGGGTTCGGCACCGCCGCGGAATCGAACGCGCGCTATCGCTATCTCCTGTCGCACGGCGTGAGCGGACTGAGCGTCGCGTTCGATCTGCCGACGCAGATGGGCTACGACTCCGATCATCAGCTCGCCGCCGGCGAAGTCGGCCGCGTCGGCGTCGCGATCGATTCGATCGAAGACATGGACGGGCTCTTCGACGCGATCCCGCTCGATCGCGTGTCGACGTCGATGACGATCAACGCGACGGCGATCATTCTCCTCGCGCTCTACGTCGGCGTCGCGCGCCGCCGGAACATTCCGCTCGATCGGTTGAGCGGCACGATCCAGAACGACATCCTGAAGGAGTACGTCGCGCGCGGCACCTACATCTATCCGCCGCGGCACTCGCTGCGCATCGTCACCGACATCTTTTCCTGGTGCGACCGCGAGCTGCCGGGCTGGAACACGATTTCGATCAGCGGGTATCACATCCGCGAAGCGGGATCGACGGCGGTGCAGGAGGTCGCGTTCACGCTGGCGAACGCGATCGCCTACGTCGAGGCGGCGCGCGCGGCCGGGCTCGACGTCGATCGGCTCGGCCAGCGGCTCTCGTTCTTCTTCGCCGCGCACAACGATCTGCTCGAAGAGGTCGCCAAGTTCCGGGCGGCGCGGCGGCTGTGGGCGTTCATCATGCGCGACCGCTTCGGCGCCCGCAGCGACCGCGCGATGCAGATGCGCTTCCATACGCAGACGGCGGGCAGCACGCTCGCGGCCCGTCAGCCCGATAACAACATCGTGCGGGTCGCGATTCAGGCGCTGGCGGCGGTGCTCGGCGGGACGCAATCGCTGCACTGCAACGGCCGTGACGAAGCGCTGGCCCTGCCGACCGAGGAATCGGCCCGGATTGCGCTGCGGACGCAGCAGATCATCGCGGCCGAAACGGGCGTCGCCAACACCGTCGACCCGGTCGGCGGCGCGTGGGCGATCGAAAAGCGCACGGCCGACATCGAGCGCGAGGCCCGGGCGCTCATCGATGCGATCGACGCCGCCGGCGGCACGCTCGAAGCCATCGAAGGGGGGCGTATCCAGCGCCAGATCCAGGAGTCGGCGTACGCGGATCAACAGGCGATCGAGCGCGGCGAACGCATGGTCGTCGGCGTCAACCGGTTCGTGACGGACGAGCCGAACACGATCCCGCTGCTGCGGATCGATCCGGAGAGCGAACGGCGCCAGATCGGCGCCGTCCAGGAGGTTCGCCGGACCCGGGACGCGGCACGCTGGAAGGCGTCAATCGACGCGGTGGACCGCGCGGCGCGGGACGGATCCAACCTCGTACCTCCAATCATCGACGCGGTCATGGCGCGCGCGACGCTTGGCGAGGTGGCCGACGCGCTCCGCGCAGTGTTTGGCGAGCATCGTGAGATCCACACCTGACCCGCTCCTTCGCGTCGAGCACCTGCGCACGGTGTTTCATCTCGCCGGCACGGGTGAGGCGGCTGCCGTCGACGATGTCTCGTTCGAAGTGGGACGCGGCGAGACGCTCGGTCTGGTCGGCGAATCCGGAAGCGGCAAATCGGTCACCGCGCTGTCGATCATCCACCTCGTATTGCCGCCAGGACGGATCACCGGCGGTCGCGTCGAGCTCGAGGGGCGGAATCTGCTCGATCTCGACGAGTCCGCCATGCGTCACATCCGCGGCCGGCGCATCGGCTTCATCTTTCAAGAGCCGATGGTGGCGCTGGATCCGGTGTACACGATCGGCTTCCAGATCGCCGAGACGCTGGCGGTCCACGACCTGGCTCGCGGCGAGGCCGCGAAGAAGCGCGCGGTGGAGCTGCTCGACGCGGTACGGATCCCGGATCCGTCGCGGCGCGCGCGAGAGTATCCGCATCAGTTGAGCGGAGGACTGCGGCAGCGCGCGATGATCGCGCTGGCGCTCGCGGCCGAGCCGGCGCTCGTCATCGCCGACGAACCGACGACCGCGCTCGACGTCACCGTCCAGGCCGAGATTCTCGACCTGCTCCGCGACATGCGGCGAACGTTTCACTTGTCGCTGCTGCTCATCACCCACGATCTCGGCGTCATCGCGGAGATGGCCGACCGCGTCGCGGTCATGTACGCGGGCCGAATCGTCGAGCAGGCGCCGGTCGATCGCATCTTCTCGTCGCCGTCGCATCCGTACACGCGCGGCCTGTTGGCGTCGATTCCGGGCGGGGAGCCGGGAGCGCCGCTGTCGGCAATACCGGGCACGGTACCGACGCTCGGCCAGCTGCCGCCCGGCTGCGCGTTCGCGCCGCGCTGCCCGAATCGCTTCGAGCCCTGCGACAAGCTTCGACCGGGCGTGACGATGATCGAGGCCGATCACAGCGTGCGCTGTTATTTGTACGGACGGGTATGACTCCCCTGGTCGACGTCCGGAATCTCGTCAAGGAATATCCCGGGCGCGGCGGCCTGTTCCGGCGGCCGCCTCCTGTCCGTGCCGTCGACGACATCAGCTTCTCGATTGCGCCCGGCGAGACGTTCGGGCTCGTCGGCGAATCCGGATGCGGCAAGACGACGACGGGGCGATGCCTGCTGCGGCTCATCGAACCGACGTCAGGCGAGATTCGCGTCAAGGACATGAACGTCCGCACGCTCTCTTCGAGCGCTCTGCGGCGGGCGCGGCGGCATTTTCAGATCGTCTTTCAGGATCCCTACTCGTCGCTCAATCCGCGCATGCGCGTCGGCGACATCGTCGAAGAGCCGCTCATCATTCATAAGCTGGGCAGCCGCGATGAGCGCCGCGCGCGTGTGCGTCAGCTTTTCGAGCTGGTCGGCCTCGACCCGTCGGCGATGGCGAAATACCCGCACGAGTTCAGCGGCGGGCAGCGGCAGCGGATCGGGCTCGCCCGAGCGCTCGCCCTCGAGCCGTCGCTGGTGGTCGCCGACGAGCCGGTCTCGGCGCTCGACGTGTCGGTCCAGGCGCAGGTGGTCAACCTGCTCCTGGATCTGCAGAGGCGGCTCGGCCTCACCTATCTTTTCATCGCGCACGATCTGCGACTGGTCCGGCAAATCTGCAATCGCGTGGCGGTGATGTATCGAGGAAGGCTGGTCGAAGTCGCGCCTGCTGAACGAGTCTTCGCGGCGCCCGCGCATCCGTACACGGTCGCGCTGCTGTCAGCGATTCCGAAGCTTCCGCCGGGTCAGAAACTCGAGAGGATTCCGTTCGACGCCGCGAGCTTCAGAGCTCTACCGCTTAGTGAGGTCGAGCCCGGGCACTGGGCAGCAGTTCAAATCTGACATGAAGGACATGAAGAAGAATGAAGGACATGAAGAAGAACATGGTTGATTATTTCTTCAAGATCTTCACGAAATTCCTGTGTGAGGGCCAGAGCAACTGAGTTGCGCCGGTAACGGCAGTGAGTAGCCCATGAGAATGTCAAACAAAGTGGGCCTCGGCTTCATAACGGCTGCGTTTCTGCTCGCCTTGTTCGGCCGACTGCTGTTCAACGGTGGAGAGTTCGCGGTTTTCAAAAGAATCGCATTCCCGATCCTGATCATCGGGGTCGGAATCAGCGTGACGGTCTTGAGATTTCGGGAGAACAACCGAAAGAGAGATTTGAAAAAATAATGGAGAACATGAAGCTCTTCTTCATGACCTTCATGTCCTTCATGACCTTCATGTGTGCTTGGCTTTTTGACAGCCGGACCTACGCCGCTCTCGAGACGTCCTTTTCGACCTGCCCATCCCTCAGATAGATCACGCGATGTGCGTGCGCGGCGATGTCCGCCTCGTGTGTCACCAGGATGATGGTATTTCCGCCCTCGTGCAGACGCGCGAAGAGGCTCATGATCTCGACGCCCGTCTTCGTGTCGAGGTTGCCGGTCGGCTCGTCGGCGAGAAGAATGGACGGGTTGTTGACGAGCGCGCGCGCGATCGCGACGCGCTGGCGCTGGCCGCCCGAGAGCTGGTTCGGCCGATGCGACATGCGATCGGCCAGCTCGACTTTCTGCAGGGCCTGCGTCGCCCGGTCCGCGCGGAGCTTGCCGCTGACGCCGGCATAGATCAGCGGCAGCTCGACGTTGTGGAGCGCCGTCGCCCGCGGCAGCAGGTTGAACGTCTGGAACACGAATCCGATCTCCTCGTTCCGGATCCGAGCCAGCTCATCGTCGTTCATCTGACTCACCTGCTTGCCGTTCAACAGGTAGCTGCCCTTCGTTGGCGTATCGAGGCATCCGATGAGGTTCATGAGCGTGGACTTCCCCGACCCTGACGGTCCCATGATCGCCACGTATTCGCCGCGCTGAATCTGGATGGACACGCCGCTCAGCGCGTGGACCTGCTCCGAGCCCATTTCGTAGGTTTTCCAGAGGTCAGCGGTTTCGATGAGGGCCATATGACTGAGGCTATGAGCCTATGAGGCCTTGAGGCTATGAGGCAAGTCGGGACAGTGGCCTAAGGAACATACGACGCGCTTCGATCTGACGTTCCCTGACGGGCCGCTGAAGCCCGCGCTTACGGTTTTTGTCACGTCTCCCAGCCTCCGCGCCTTCTTTCTATCAATGCTCGCGGGGCCCCACCCCCGCTCGCGCGCGCTCCGGCGCTCGCAAGCTCGCTATCCTCGCGCGGGCCGCAGGCGCTGCCTCCTATCCTTCGTCCGCCTCGTAATCTTCCTTCAACCGCGCGATGACCTTGGGATCGGCAAGCGTCGTCGTGTCGCCCAGCGTCTTCCCTTCGGCGACGTCGCGCAGGAGACGACGCATGATTTTCCCCGACCGCGTCTTGGGCAGATCAGCGGCGAACAGAATCTGATCCGGCCGCGCGATCGCGCCGATCTTCTTGACGACGTGCTCCTTGAGCTCGTCGATGAGCTCGGGCGACGCCTCGACCCCTTCCTTGACCGTCACAAACGCGGCGATCGCGTGCCCCTTGATGTCGTGGAGACGGCCGACGACGGCAGCCTCGGCGACTTTCGGATGATCGACGAGCGCGCTCTCGACCTCCATCGTGCCGATCCGGTGCCCGGCCACGTTCAGCACATCGTCGACGCGGCCGAGCAGCCAGTAGTAGCCGTCCTTGTCCACACGGGCGCCGTCGCCGGTGAAGTACACGCCGTCGGACCATTTGCTCCAGTACTGCTGGACGAACCGTTCCGGATCGCCGTAAATGCCGCGGAGCATCCCCGGCCACGGTTTCGTGAGCGCCAGGAATCCGCCGCCCTTGGTGACGCGTTTGCCGCTCGCGTCGCGGACCTCGGCTTCGATGCCGGGAAACGGCTGCGTGCACGAACCCGGCTTGAGCGTCGTGATGCCGGGCAGCGGCGTGATGAGGATCTGCCCGGTCTCGGTCTGCCACCACGTGTCGAGGACCGGACAGCGCTGGCGGCCGATGTGGTCGTAGTACCACATCCATGCTTCAGGGTTGATCGGCTCGCCGACCGACCCGAGCAGCCGCAGGCTGCTGAGATCGTGCGCGGCCGGCCAGTTGACGCCCCACTTCATGAACGCGCGGATCGCCGTCGGCGCGGTATAGAACACCGTGACGCCGTACCGCGCGATGAGGCGCCAGAACCGATCTTTCTGCGGCCAGTCGGGCGCGCCTTCGTACATGAGCACCGTCGCGCCGTTCGCGAGCGGGCCGTACACGACGTAGCTGTGACCCGTGACCCAGCCGATGTCGGCCGTGCACCAATACAGATCGTCGTCTCGCAGATCGAACACCCACTTCGTCGTGGCGTACGTGCCGACGAGATACCCGGCGGTCGTGTGGACGATCCCCTTCGGCTTCCCCGTCGTGCCCGACGTGTAGAGGATGTAGAGCATGTCCTCGGAGTCCATCGGCTCCGGCGGACAGTCGGTCGGCGCATCCTCCATCAGGTTGTGAAACCAGTGATCGCGGCCTTCATGAAAATGCATCGGCAGCGGCTGGTTCGCATCCCGCTGCAACACGATGACGTGCCGGATGGAAGGCGTGGCGCGAAGCGCCTCGTCGGCCATCTGCTTGAGCTGCACGATCTGACCGCGGCGATAGCCGCCGTCGGCCGTCACGAGGACGTTGGCCTGGGCGTCGTTGATGCGATCGCGCAGCGCTTCGGCGCTGAAGCCGCCGAAGACGACGCTGTGGACCGCGCCGATGCGGGCGCAGGCGAGCATCGCAATCGCCAGCTCGGGCACGAGCGGCAGATAGAGGGCGACGCGATCGCCCTTCTTCACGCCAAGCGACTTGAGCACGTTGGCGAACTGGCAGACGCGGCGATGGAGATCGAAATACGTCAGCGTCCGCTGATCACCGGGCTCACCCTCCCAGACGATTGCCGCTTTGTTGCGGTGCGGCGTCCGAAGATGCCGATCGAGGCAGTTGGCGCTGATGTTGATCTTGCCCCCGACGAACCAGCGCGCGTGCGGCGGCGTCCACTCGAGCACTTTCGACCAGGGCCTGATCCATTCCAGCTCTTTGGCGAAGCCTTCCCAGAATGCTTCCGGATCACGCGCCGCGCGGTCGTAGATGCCCGGGTCGGTCACGCGGGCGCCTTCCCGGAAGGCCGGCGGCGGCGGAAACACACGATCCTCGTCGAGCAGCGCGTCAAGCTCTGGTTCGGGCTTCTGGGACATATGCGGATAGTACTGGCACACCCGTCCATCTGAAAATTGCAATCTGGGAATCTGGAATCTTGATCGGGAAATCGGGGAATCGGGGAATCGGCAATCTATCGGGAAATCTGGAATCTATCGGGCAATCGGCAATCGGGTAATCGGTAATCGGTAATCGGTAATCGGCGGAATCGACAATCGCAATCGCAATCCGGCACTCGCGCCCCGATTACAGATTCTCGCGTCCAAATTCCCCGATAGATTCCAGATTCCCCGATAGATTCCAGATTCCCGGATTCCCCGATTACTCTTCCGATTCCAGATTCCCCGATTTCACCTTTCAGATAGACACGTTTTTCATCAGAGCCACTTCGTCTTTCGAAACCGTGAGAAGAGCCAGAGATCGATCAAGACCATTGCCAGCAGGATCGCCGGATAGCCGTAGCGCCACTGCAGCTCGGGCATGTGCGCGAAATTCATGCCGTAGATGCCGACGATGAGGGTGGGAACGGCGATGAGCGCCGCGTAGCTCGCGAGCCGCTTGGTGACCTCGTTTTCCTGCAGCGTGATGAGCGACAGGTTCACCGATACTGCGGTGCTGACCATGTCGCGCAGATTGTCGATCGACTGATCGAGCCGGACGAGGTGATCGTGGACGTCGCGGAAGTAGTCCTGCAGATTCACGCACATGATCGGGACGCGGCCGCCGTACAGCTTGGCCGCCACCTCCAGCAGCGGCGCGGCGGCGTGCTTGAGCTGCATGAGCTTCCGCTTCAGACCGTACAGCGATTCGATCTGCGCGCGCGTCGTCTGGCCGGCAAAAATCCGATCCTCGAGCGCTTCCGTCTCGTCGGTGAGCGCGTCGAGCACCGGAAAGTAGCGATCGACGACGGTGTCGAGCAGCGCGTAGAGAACGTACCCGGGGCCATGCTTCAGGAGCTCGGGCTCGTGCTCGGTCCGGTCGCGCAGCTCGGCGAACCCGTACCGGGTCCCGCGACGGACCGAGAGAATGTATCCGCTGCCGACAAAGATCGAGACCTGACCGACCTGAAGCTCGTCGCCGACGAGCTCGACCGTACGGACCACGATAAACAGGGACCGGCCGTACTCCTCGAGCTTCGGGCGCTGATGGCCGCCTTCCACGTCTTCGACGGCCAGGTCGTGCAGCCTGAACTCGGTCTGGAGCAGCTCGAGCTCGTCCGGGTCCGGATCGCGCAACGCCACCCAGACGAACGCACCCGGCTGGGCCATGTATTGCTGCACGTCGCGCAGCGGGATGTCGGCGAGCTTCTCTCCCTGGCTGTATGCGGCGCAGTTGACGATCAACTTCTATCCCTGCACGGTGGGCGGCGGCAGCTTCTTCCGGAAGAACGTCAGGCCGAGGAGCGCGCCGAGCATGGCGAATACGGCGTACAAGGGCAACGTGAAGGCCAGCACCAGCAGCCAGAGCGCCCGCCCGGTGAGCAGGTTGGTCACCATGTCCTTGACTTCGCTTGGAACTTCGGGGTTCTGCTCGAGTTGCTGGCGAACCATGTCCTGCCAGAGCGTCCCGGTGATCGCATAGAGAATGTACTGCCCCAAACACGCGATCACCGCGCCGATGAGTCCCGCAATCAGCCCGCCCAGCACGGCATCAGCAGTCTCGACAGGCAGCGGGGTGTTCTGCTGCTGGAGATAGACGACGAGCACGCCGCCCGCGACGACCCAGAGGCAGCAACACGCGTTCGCGCTGCCGACGACGGGCAGCGCGGACAGCACCCCGATGAACAACCCGCCCAACAGCGCCGGCTGGTGACGACTCATGGCCATGAAGTGCCTCCCAAGACTGTGAATCTGGGGATCTGGGGATCTGGGGATCTGGACAAGCGCTTGTCAGATCCTCAGTTCCCCAGATCGTAGATTCAATCGTCAGTACCTCAGTCGTAGTACTCCCGTCCCAAGTGCGTGATCAGTGGTTCCCCGCGGATGTACCGCAGGGTGTTCTTCAACTTCATCAGCTGGATGAACAGATCGTGCTCCGGATACAGGCCGCGCGCGTGCATCGGGCTCTTGAAGTAGAACGAGAGCCACTCCTGGATGCCGGAAAAGCCGACGCGTTTGGCCAGGTCCAGGAACAGCGCGACATCGAGCACGATGGGCGCCGCAAGGATGCTGTCGCGGCACAGAAAGTTGATCTTGAGCTGCATCGGATAGCCGAGCCAGCCGACCAGATCGATGTTGTCCCACCCTTCCTTGTTGTCGCCGCGCGGCGGGTAGTAGTTGATGCGGACGACGTGGTGGAGATCGCTGTAGAGATCCGGATACAGGTTCGGCTGCAGGATGTAGTCGAGAACGGATTTCTTGCTCTCTTCCTTCGTCTTGAAGGACTCGGGATCGTCGAGCACCTCGCCGTCGCGATTGCCGAGGATGTTCGTCGAGTACCAGCCTGCCACGCCGAGCAGCCGCGCCTTGAGCCCGGGCGCGATGATCGTCTTGAGCAGCGTCTGGCCGGTCTTCAGGTCCTTGCCGGCGAGCGGCGCGCCGGTTTGCTGCGCGAGCTCGAGGAGCGCCGGCACGTCGGCGCTGAGGTTCGGCGCCGCGTTGGCGTACGGCAGCCCTTCGCGGATCGCCGCGTACGCGTAAATCATGCTCGACGGAATCGCCGGATCGTTCGACTCGAGCGCCTTCTCGAACGCGGCGAGCGACTGATGCGCCGCGCTCTCCGTCATGAAGACCTCGGTGCTGCCGCACCAGATCAGCACCATCCGGTCGAGTCCGTGCTGCGACTTGAACCGCCGAATGTCCTCGACGAGCTGCTCGGCGAGATCCTTCTTCGTCTTGCCTTTTTTGACGTTCGGGCCGTCCAGCCGCTTGACGTATTGCCGGTCGAACACCGCCGGCCACGGCTTGATCGCGGCAAGTTCGTCCTTGACCTGATCGAGGATTGGCGTTTCGAGGACGCCGGCCGTCCGCGCCGCTTCGTAGCAGTCGTCCTCGAAGATGTCCCAGCCGCCGAACACCAGGCTGTCGAGACCCGCGAGCGGGACGAACTCGTTGAGGGCGGGCGAGCGAGACTCCGTGCGCTTGCCGAGCCGGACCGTGCCCATCTGGGTCAGCGACCCGATCGGCTTCGCCAATCCCTTCCGCACCGCGAGGATTCCGGCGATCGTCGTCGTCGAGACCGCGCCGAGACCGACCAGGAGGAGCCCGACTTTGCCGCCCGCAGGCGCGATTGGGAGACCGTCCGACACGGGCGAGAACTATATCATTCGGATTTTGGGGGCTTCGTGAAGCTTTTTCGCAGCGGTCCGCCGCCGCATCAGACGGCGCTCGCGATGGTGGGCGCCAAGGCCGGCAGCACAGTGATTGTCGTCGGCGCGCGCGATCCGGCCCTGGCCGCGGAGATCGCGCTCGTGACCGGACTCAACGGACGCACGCTCGTCGTCGATCCATCGGGAGAGGAGCGATCACGAATCGAGGCGGCGGCCGCGAGCGCGGGCGCACTTGTAGATGTCGAAACGGCGCCGTTGACCTCACTGCCGCTCGCCGACGGCGCATCCGACATCGCCGTCATCACCGACCTTGGTGACGCCCGCAGCCGCGACCAGATCGTTCGCGAAGCCGCGCGCGTCGTGCGACCCGGCGGACGCGTGGTCGTCATCGAAGGAAAGAAGACCGCCGGCTTGCGCAAACTATGGACCGGAGGCGGCGGCAGCGATGTGATCGCCGCCGACGAGATCCTCACGCTGCTCGGCGCAGCGGGCCTTCGCGCCACGCGGCTGCTCGGAAGTGCGGAGGGAATCAGTTATTTCGAGGGAACCAGGCACTGACGATTGCATCTGAGGATCTGAAGACCTGGGGATCTGGGGCTGGCAAGTGCTTTAAGACAAGCCCCAGATCCACAGATCCCCAGATCTCAGATCGCACGTGCTTTTATCTCAGACAGGTGAGGTGTCTTCCCCCGTCAATCGAGATCGTCGCTCCGGTGATCCATTCCGCTGACGGCGACAGGAGAAACGCGATGAGATCCGCGATCTCGTCGGCCGTGCCGATGCGGCCGAGCGGATGAGTGGCCTTCGATCGTTCGAGGAACTCGAGGTACTTCGAATCTTCCATTCCGCCCCGATGGTGGAGATTGGTGCGGATGACGCCGGGGTTGACCGCATTCACGCGGACGCCTTTGGGCGCCAGATCGAGCGCCGCGCAGCGCGTGAGCTGATCGACCGCGGCCTTGCTCACGCAGTACGCCGCGACTCCGGGAAAGGCCCGCGGGCCTGCGACGCTGGAGACATTGACGACCGCGCCTCGCCGCTCGATGAGCGGCCCGGACGCCTCGCGGATCAGGCGGAACGGCGCGCGGACGTTCACGTCCAGCATCGCGTCCCAGTTCTCGTCGCTGGTGTCGGCGACGCCTCCCGACGAGATGATGCCGGCGGCGTTCACCACGGCGTCGAGCTGTCCAAATTCATCGATCGCGCGCGCCACGATGGCCCGCGGCGCATCGGGCGCCGTGACGTCGACGCTCACCCATCGCGCCCGGCCGCCGGCCTGTTCGATTTCGTGACAGATCGAGCCGAGCGCCGCCTGATCGCGGCCGACCGCCAGCACGTCAAACCCCGCTTTGCCCAGCCGGCGGGCGGTCGCGCGCCCGATTCCCGACGAGGCCCCCGTGACCACGGCAGCGTGTAACATGGCTGAAGTTTAAAGTGGAACTGCCGAGATCACAGAAATAGCGGGTTCCATGCACGAGATCGCCAGCAAGTCGTTCCCTCCGGAAGTTTTTTCCGCGGAAGAGATCGCGCAGGCAGCAGGCGTCGGCGTCGAGGATGTACTCGAGGCGATCGAGGCAAGCGGCGTGCTTTCGTTCCGGGAGTACGTCTCGGCAGGCGATGCCGTCCGGCTGGTGCTGATCCTCGGGGCCGGCGCTCCGGCGCTGCGCGAGCAGTCGCCGATTTCGCTCATGGCTCCGCGCAAGCGTCGAGGCGGAGTGGGACTGGCCGCCTCCGGCGCGATTCACGCGATCGCCATCGCGATGCTGCTGCTCGTCGCGTCCCTGGGGTTGCTGGACGCCAATCAGTCCGAAGTCACGCTGAAAGAACCGGTTCCGCAGCGCTTGATTTTCATGGTGAAGCTCGGGCCGGGCGGAGGCGGCGGTGGAGGCGGGATGAAGGTCCCGACGCCTCCACCACGAGCGCAACGGAAAGCCCCGATCAAGCTCGTCAAACGCACGCCGAGTCCCGTGCCGGAGCCGGTCCGCCACAAACCGCCGCCTCCGCCGCC
>JBLNGH010000565.1:0-3914 GCA_050264575.1 Acidobacteriota bacterium
ACAGACCGAGATGGTGCAGGGCATCGGCTTCGAGTCGATGATGGCGCACCAGCAGGAGATCATCCGCATCGTCCGCGAGGATCCGAACGTGCTGTCGGTCACATCGACGATCGGCGGCGGCGGTCCCGGCGGGAATTCCACGGGCGGCCGCGTGTCGATGGAGCTGAAGCCGCGCAAAGAGCGCACGCTGTCGGCCGACCAAGTGATCGATCGGCTGCGGCCGAAGCTGGCCGTCGTGCCCGGCGTCCGCGTCTTCCTCCAGAACCCGCCCGTCATCAACATCGGCAGCCGGCAGGCGCGCGCGCAGTATCAGTTCACGCTGCAGACCGGCGACACCGACGAGCTGTATGAAGCCGCGCCAAAGCTCGAGGAACGGTTGCGGACGATTCCCGGCATTGTCGACGTGTCGAGCGACCTGCAGCTCACGAATCCGCAGGTCAACGTCGCGCTCGATCGGCCGCGGATGGCGGCGCTGGGGCTGACCGCCGATCAGGTCGAAGGCGCGCTCTTCGGCGCGTTCGGATCGCGCCAGGTCGCGCAAATCTACGCGCCCACCAACGCGTATCAGGTCATCATGCGCGTCGCGCCGGAATTCCAACGCGACGCGTCGGCGCTGTCGGCGGTCTACGTGCGCACGCCCGACGGGCGTCAGGTCCCGATTTCGAGCATCACGCGCGTCGACACCGGCGTCGGCCCGCTCTCGATCAACCACACCGGCCAGCTGCCGTCGGTGACGCTGTCCTTCAACCTGCAGTCGGGCACGCCGCTCGGCGACGCCGTCGCGCGCGTCGAGGATGCCGCGCGCAACGTGCTGCCGGCGTCGATCGCGACCAGCTTCCAGGGGACGGCGCAGGCGTTTCAGGATTCCACGCGGGGACTCGGCGTCATCCTGATCATGGCGATCTTCGTGATCTACTGCGTGCTCGGCATCCTGTACGAGAGCTTCATTCATCCGCTCACGATTCTCTCGGGGCTGCCGTCGGCCGGCCTCGGCGCGCTCGCGACGCTGCTCCTGTTCGGCGTCGACCTCAACCTCTACGCCTTCGTCGGTATCGTCATGCTGGTCGGGCTCGTGAAGAAGAACGGCATCATGATGATCGACTTCGCGATCGAGGCGCAGCGCCAGGAAGCGAAACTGCCCGCCGAAGCGATGTACGAGGCCTGTCTCGTCCGCTTCCGTCCGATCATGATGACGACGATGGCCGCGCTCGTCGGCACGTTGCCGATCGCGCTCGGTTGGGGCGCGGGCGCGGAAGCCCGCCGCCCGCTCGGCCTGGCCGTCGTCGGCGGTCTGGTCGTCTCCCAGACGCTGACGCTGTTCATCACGCCGGTCTTCTACCTGTATATGGAAGCACTGAGCGAACGGCTGCGCGGCCGGCGAGCGGCGATTTCGGTCAGATTCGACCGCGCCGCGGTGCCGACGAACGGCAGAACACGGGTGTAAAGACCTCCGAGGTCATTTTACGGTTTTCGAAAAATGACCTCGGAGGTCATTTCTCACGCCAATCCAAATCTCGGCCGCTGCTCGTCAGTCGTGGTTTTACGCGGCGACTCCGCCAGCCGGACCAGCGGCACCAGCGCCAGCTTCAGCACCTCGTCCATCTCGTCGACGTAGTGGACGGTCAGACCGCGGCGGTGTTCCTCCGGCAGATCCTCGTTGACGTTCTTCTCGTTCTGCTTCGGCAGGATCACCTCGTGGATGCCGGCCCGCCGCGCGGCGAGAACCTTCTCCTTGATGCCGCCGACCGGCAGCACCTTGCCTGAGAGGGTGATCTCGCCCGTCATCGCGACATCGCCCCGCACGGGCCGGGCCGACAACGCCGACGCCAGTGCGGTGACCATCGTGACGCCCGCCGACGGACCGTCCTTCGGGATCGCCCCCGCCGGCACGTGCATGTGGATCTCGGAGTCCTTGTAGAACTGCGGATCGACGCCCCAGCGCGTCGCGTGCGCGCGGAACCACGACAGCGCGATCCGTGCGGACTCCTTCATCACGTCACCGAGCTGGCCGGTGATCGTGAGCTGACCACCGCCCGCCATGCGCGACGCTTCGACGAAGAGCACGTCGCCGCCCACCGGCGTCCAGGCGAGCCCGACGGCGACGCCCGGCTCTTTCGTCCGGTCCTTCATCTCCTCTTCGAGATGTCGCGGCGCGCCGAGCATCTCCTCGACGACCGCGCGGGTCACCTCGATGACGGCGTTCTGGCCTTCGGCCTCCCGGCGGGCGATCTTCCGGCAAATCGCGCCGATTTCACGCTCGAGATTGCGGACGCCGGCCTCGCGCGTGTAGCCGCGGATGATCGCCGAGAGCGCCTCGTCCGTGAACGTCACCTGCTCCGGCGTCAGGCCGTGATTGGCGATCTGCTTGGCGACCAGGTGATCGCGCGCAATCCGGCGCTTCTCTTCCTCGGTGTAGCCGGGAATCTCGAGGACCTCCATGCGATCCCGCAGCGGGCCCGGAACCGTGTCGAGCACGTTGGCGGTCGTGATGAACAGGACCTCCGACAGATCGAACGGCACGTCGAGATAGTGATCGCGGAACGAGTTGTTCTGTTCCGGATCGAGCACCTCGAGCAGCGCCGACGCCGGGTCGCCGCGGAAGTCGGCGCCGAGCTTGTCGATCTCGTCGAGGATGAACACCGGGTTGCGCGATTCCGCGCGCCGGAGCCCCTGAATGATCTGGCCCGGCAGCGCGCCGATGTACGTCCGGCGATGCCCGCGAATCTCGGCCTCGTCACGCATGCCGCCGAGCGACACGCGAACGAACTTCCGGCCGAGCGACGACGCGATCGATTTCGCCAGCGACGTCTTGCCGACCCCGGGCGGCCCGACGAAGCAGAGAATCGGTCCCTTCACATCCGGCTTCAGCTTGCGGACGGCCAGGTACTCGACGATGCGATCCTTGGCGCGCTCGAGGCCGGAATGATCGGCGTCGAGAACCGCCTTGGTCTTCAGCAGATCGATGTTCTCGTCGGTCCGCTTCGACCACGGCAGCGCGATGAGCCAGTCGACGTACGTACGGGCGACGGTGTACTCGGCGGCGGCCGCGGGCATTTTCGCCAGCCGATCGAGCTCGCGGACCGCTTCCTTCTTCACCTCGTCGGGCATCCCCGCCGCGTCGATCTTCTCGCGCAACTCGTCGATTTCCTTGGCCTGATCGTCGCCTTCGCCGAGCTCCTTCTGGATCGCCTTCATCTGCTCGCGCAGGAAGTACTCGCGCTGGTTCTTGCCGACTTCGGACTGCACCTGAGACTGAATCTTCGAGCCCAGCTCGAGGACCTCGAGCTCTTTGGTGAGGATCCGATTCAGCTGATCCATCCGCGCGCGCAGGTTGACGGTCTCGAGCAGCTCTTGTTTCACCGCCGTCCCAACGGTGCTGAGACTGGACGCGACGAAGTCGGCCAGCCGGCTGGGATCGGTGATGTTCGACGCGAGCACCGTCAGGTCGTCCGAGAGGACTGGCGAGAGCTGAACGACCTGCTGGAAGTTCGTCCGGATATTCCGCTGGAGCGCATCGGTCTCGAGCGCGTCACCTGGCGCGACGACGTCGGGCACTTCTTCGATTTGCGCGCGCAGGTACGGCTTGGTGGACGTAACGCTCGCGAGCCGGATGCGCGTGAGGCCCTGGACAATCAGCCGCAGACTGCCGTCGGGCAGCTTGAACATCTTGTGGATGTAGGTGAGCGCGCCGATGGCGTGCAGGTCGGTCTGTCCCGGCTCTTCCAGGCTGGGATCCCGCTGCGTGAAGACGCCGATCAGCTTGCCCCCGGCGATGGCTTCGTCGATCAGCTTGACGGAGCTCTCGCGGGCCACGGCCAGCGGCATGAAAGAGTTCGGGAAGAGCACGGTATCGCGCAGCGGCAGCACCGCCACGTCCGCGGGGACCGTGAACGAGCGCTCGCCGCCGCCCGGCT
>JBLNGH010000566.1:0-9424 GCA_050264575.1 Acidobacteriota bacterium
CGTGTTGTGGAAAAAACTCCCGTCCCCGACCCTCTCCTCACACCCGAGCAGCTCGCCGCTGACCTGTCCGGCCCGCTGATCATCGATTCGAGACCGGCCGAAGAGTTTGCGCGCGGACATCTCGAGGGCGCGGTGCACCTCGATCTCTGGGGCGTGAGTCTGATCGACACCAGTGAAGCGCCGCTGCGCGCGTTCATGTGGATGATCGGGCACCTGTTTTCGCTGCGTGGCGTGACGCCGGACCGTCCCGTCGTCGTGTACGAGCAGGACGCCGGCCTGCGCGCCGCGCGTGTGTTCTGGCTGCTCGAGTACCTCGGTCATCCGAACGTGCGGGTGCTCGACGGCGGCTTCGACGCGTGGACCCGCGCGGGGCTGCCGGTGACGACGGAGGCCGTCGCGCCGACGCCGAGCACGTGGCACGGCACGCCGGATCCGTCGAAGATCGCGACGTGGAATCTGGTGTACGACCGTCTCGGCAACGCCGAGACGGCGATCGTCGATACGCGGAGCCGGGCCGAGCACGTCGGCGAGCTCGTACGGGCGGCGCGCGGCGGCGCCATTCCAGGCGCGATCCATCTCGAGTGGAAAGACAACCTCGCGCCTGACGGTCGCTTCAAGACGATCGACGATCTGCGCGCGATGTACGAGCAGATTGGCGTGACTCCCGATCGCGAAGTGATCACGTACTGTCAGGGCGGGTACCGCGCCGCGCACACGTACCTCGCACTGCGTCGTCTCGGCTACCCACGCGTTCGTAATTACACGGGGTCGTGGAAGGAGTGGGGCGATCGCGTGGATCTGCCACTCGAAAGAACAAAGTGATCCGTCAGGCTGAATACTTCGATGGACTCGTGCCGTGCTTACAAATCCGGCAGGCCCTGACGTCGCAGATCCTTCGAGCGGGACACACACCGGCTGGCAAAGATTCCGCGACGATCGGCGCATGTTAGACTCGGACTTCTTCCGCGATGTTCATGTAGAGATGAGATGGTCGGGCAGAACATCGGCAAATACCATGTTGAGGATCGCCTCGGCCGCGGCGGCATGGGCACCGTGTACCGCGCGATCGACGAGACGCTGCATCGTGAAGTCGCGATCAAAGTCCTTAATGCCGAGCTGAACGATCCCGAAGTCGCCAAGCGGTTCCGCGCCGAAGCGATCACGGTCGCGCGCCTGAGCCACCCCGGCATCGCCACCATCTACGAGTTGTTTCAGCACGACGGTCAATGGCTGATGGTGATGGAGTTCGTCCGCGGCGAGACGCTCGAGCATCTCGTCGAACGCATGGGCGGGCTCTCCCCGCAGCGGGCGGCCGAGCTGTGCATGCAGGCGCTGGCCGCTCTGGCGCACGCGCACAGCATGGGCGTCGTGCATCGCGACCTGAAGCCGGCCAACCTGATGATCACCGAGACCGGCTCGGTGAAGATCATGGACTTCGGCATCGCCCGCGTCGCGGGCACCGAGCACCTGACGAATGCCGGCTACATGATGGGCACGCCGGCATACATGGCGCCCGAGCAGGTGATGGGCCATGAGATCGACGCGCGCGCCGATCTCTACGCGATGGGCGTCGTGTTCTATCGCCTGACGACGGCGAAGCTTCCGTTCAGAGGGGATTCGCCGTTCGCGATGGCGCAGTCCCAGGTCAACGAGATGCCCACTCCGGTCGCGATGATGCGATCGGATCTGCCGCCGTGGGTCGAGCAGATCGTCGCCAGGGCGCTGGCGAAGGCGCCGGAACAGCGATTTCAGTCCGCCGTCGAATTCCACGAGGCGTTCGCCCGCTGTCTCGCCGGCCTGTCGATGACGGCTGCTGCCGCGATCGCGTCGCCGTCGGAGGTGACGGCGATTCTCACGCCGGCGCGTCCGTCGCCGACGGGAACGATCTCCTCTCGCTTTCAGATCGCGTCACCGGAAGCGCCCACGGGCTACGGCTCGCCGCAGCCGTTTGTCCCGGGCCGCGATGCCGCGGCGCCGCCGGCGGCCGGGCCCGCACCTGCGGCAACTTCGAAGACGTCCGCGGTATTCGTCGCGCTCGGCGCTGCCGCGCTCGTGATTGTTCTCGCTGGTGCCGGCAGTCTCTGGTGGCTGCGGACGGGGACGCCGTCGGCGGACCAGCCGGCACCGTCTGCGGCGGCGGTTTCTGGCGCGGCATCACCGGACAGTTCGGCATCACCTGGCAGCGCGCCGATCCCGCCGCCGGCAGTGAGTGCCCCGGCATCTCCGGTTCCCGCGCCGCCGGCGGCGCAGCGGGCAGCCTCGACAGAGAGTGCGACGGGGGCCGCAGGCACAGGCCGGGCCCGCGGCGGAGCCGCGCCAGACGCATCATCAGCGGCACCATCGGGAACGGCCGCGGCGCCTGCCGTTCCTGCGCCCGCAGACACGCGATCGCCGGCCGCCGCTGACGCCCAAGTTGTGTTTCCGGATGTGAAAGTCCTGTTGATCAGCGGACGGCGGGCACAGGACCGGGATGCCCTCCTGAGTCTGGTGAGCGGACAGGTCACCGTGCTCAACCGTCAGGGCGGGACGATCATCGCCTCGACGCCGTACAAATCGATCGAGCGGGCCACGTACGTGCGCGCGCGCAACCCGAAATGGGATCCGTCGTTATTCTCACCGCCGGACAATCTCGACATGCCCGGCATCCTGCCGACCGCGCGGCATTGGCTCGTGCTGCAAGGCCACGGGTCTTACCTCATCCTTCAGCTGAACGGAAACACCTGGCAGAAAGTACTCGAGACGATCGAAGGACGCACCGGCGTCAAGGTGGCGAAGAACTGACGCGTGCATTGGTAATTGGTAATGGGTAATGGGTAATTGGAAATCGGGGAGGACTTGCGGTGGCCGATGACCGTGACATTTTGTATGCATGGATGCTCCCGCATTACGCGAAGTGAGACGAACCGGTCCAAGCGTGATGAAAGAGAACCGGGATGCTCAATGGCAAGCCCTCGCGGTTGAAATCAACGTTCAGACGGAACGTCTGCACTCGGCGCTGCGTCACGCTCGGGCTCCGCGACGCCGGTGATTCTGGCGGCTGCTGCGGTCACGCACGCCATATCGGCAAACGTCTGGCTCTGCGGTCGCCAGTCGGCAAACGTGGGATAGGACGTGCCGGCTTCGTGTACGGTCAATTTGGGATTGGCGATCCAGACTGCGACGAGCCGATCCGGATCGTGAAACGGCAGCGCCGAAGAAGCACGGCGTTGACGACGCTGAACTTTTTCGATTTCCTGTGCGAGATCGCGGTCGATCCGGCGCGATAGAATCAGATGCCAGATCCGGCGTGCGAACCGCATGATGGTCACCCAGCCTGCAGCACGCGCTGAATCGCGCCGATCAGCCGCTCGAACTCCTCGCGTTCCGAACCGAGCTTCTTCCGTCCAGCCGCCGTGAGCGTGTAATAGCGGGCGCGGCGGTTGTTGTCAGACGTGCCCCACTCCGCCTTGACCCAGCCATTCAGAAGAAGACGCTGGAGAGCGGGATAGAGGGAGCTTTCACCGACCTGGAGCACGTTCTGTGACACCTGCTTCAGACGCTCGGCGATGCCGTATCCATGCTTGGGTCCGGCGACCAGCGTCTGCAGGATGAGCATGTCGAGCGTGCCCGGCAGGAGATCAGGCGGCTGATTCGTGATGCCCATGGCTTTGGACCCGGGGACCGGCTCCCATCGTTAGACGATGGGAAGCCTGGATTGGTTCACGCGCGTCCGATCCGGGTTATCCTTCCAACCCTCCCCATTCGATAACGCCAGTGCGACAGGAGGGCTGAAATGCGCGCCATCTCTCGATTCCGAGTGCTCGTCGGAGCTTCCTTGCTTCTGTTGGCAGTGGTCCTGTTCCCGTCAAGGCTGACCGCCAACCACTCGTGGGGCAAGTACCACTGGGCACGCAGCAGCAACCCGCTCACGCTCGACATTGGCGACAACGTCTCGTCGATTTGGGGCGGGCATCTCGACACAGCCGTGGGCGACTGGAACCTGTCCTCCGTGCTCGATCTGACGGTCGTCCGCGGCGGGAGCGATCCGTCGACCTGCCCTCCGACATCAGGCCGCATCGAGGTCTGTAGCGCGGCATATGGGAGCACGGGATGGCTTGGCGTGGCGCAGATCTGGGTGACCAGCGGCTCGCACATCGTGCAGGCGACCACAAAGGTGAATGACACGTACTTCAGCCAGGCGTTCTACAACACCTCGGCGTGGCGGCAGTTGGTGATGTGCCAGGAGGTCGGGCACGGTTTCGGTCTCGATCACCAGGATGTGAACTTCAACAATGCAAACCTGGGAACGTGCATGGATTACACGAACGATCCGGACGGCCCGCCGAGCAACGAGCATCCCAACTTCCACGACTACGAACAGCTCGAAAGCATCTACGCGCATCTCGACGGCGGCGGCGGGACTGGCGGCGGCGGACGCGGCCGAGGCCGTGCCGGCGCTCCGAACGTGCCGCCTCCGTTCCAGCCGATTTTCGACCCAATTCAGGTCGATACGCCGCGGCAGTGGGGCCGGCTGATCCGCGGCAATGCCCGGGGGTCGTTGTTCGATCTCGATCTCGGCAATGGTGATCACATCTTCACGTTCGTCATCTGGGCGTAGGCCGCGTCGCGGCATCGCGCTGATCGTCGTCGGCGGCGCGATCGTCACCGGCTGCGCCTCGGCGAATCCACCCCAGAAGAGTCAGCCGCCGTCGGTTGCACCGTCGACTGCGGCGCCGCCGCCTGGTCCGGCTGCGCCGTCCAGCGTCCCGGCGCAGCCTACAGCGGCAGCCATCATCACCGAGCAGTCGATCCGCGCGCATCTGGAATTCCTCGCGAGCGATGCGCTGAACGGACGTGGCAGCGGCACGCGTGACGAGTGGCTCGCGGCGACGTACGTCGCCTCGCAGTTCCGCGAGTGGGGCCTCGAGCCGATGGGGGATGTGGGCGGGTTCGTCCAGACGATTGAAATCGGAACGGCGCAGGCGACGGCACCGCCCGTCCTGACCGCCGGGGATCTCAGATTGACGCACGGCCGCGAGATGCTCGTTGCGACCCTCGCTGCGCCGAACGTGGCCGGCAAGTTGTGGAAGTACCAGGCGGGCACGCCTGTTCCCGATAATGCGATCGTCCTGCTGCCGGCAGGACAACGGACGAACGTCCCAGGCGCGGTGGGCCTGCTGGCGCCGGAGACGCCCGAGCAGCGGGCGCAATGGAGCACGCGGGGCTCGACGATGCCGTCCATCTCGGCGAGACCGGTCAAGCTCATGAACGCGCCTGCTTCCCGCGCATCGATCGTGTATCTCGACCAGTCGTCATACGCGGCGGTGAAGGCGCTGTCGGACGGAACCGCCGTGTCTCTCACCGCTGACGTCAAGGTGTCGCCGACGGGTTCGACGTGGAATGCCGTCGGCCGCCTGACGGGAAGCGATCCCACGCTCGCCAGGGACGTGATTGTTCTCAGCGCGCATCTCGATCACCTCGGCGCCAGACCGGCGGCGGCCGGAACCGACACGATCTACAACGGCGCCGATGACGACGCCTCGGGGACGGTGGCGGTGATGATGCTGGCTGAAGCGATCGCCAAAGGCCCGCGCCCGAAGCGGACGATCGTCTTCGCGGCCTTCGGCACCGAGGAACGCGGCGGATACGGCGCCGGTTACTTCGTCGATCTGCCCGTCGTTCCGCTCGATCGGATCGTGGCCGATCTGCAGTTCGAGATGCTCGCGCGGCCGGATCCCAAGGTGCCGCCGCACACGCTGTGGCTCACGGGCTATCCGTTGTCGAATCTCGGGGCCGAGCTGGCACAACAGGGAGCACGGCTGGTGGCCGACCCGCACCTCAGCGAGAATTTCTTCATGCGATCGGACAACATTCGCTTCGCGCGGAGGGGCGTGGTGGCGCACACCGTCTCGAGCTACAACCTCCACCAGGACTATCACCAGCCGTCGGATGAAGTGCAGCTGGTGGACTTCGCGCACATGACGGAAGCGATCCAATCGCTGCTCGAGCCTATTCGAACGCTCGCGAATTCGACCTTCAAGCCGGCGTGGGCGCCGAACGGATGTCCTGCGCCGTGTCGCTAGCAGGCCCAAGGCCCAAGGCCCAAGGCAGGAGAGAAACAGAGTGTCCTGAGTTTGAAGTTCGAGGTCCTAAGTTCGAAGCTCAGGCTGCGAACTTCAGCAGCCTGCCAGGAGGGAGATATGAGTCGGCAAACCGTGATCGTCGTCGCGGCGGTCATCTCGTTGACCGCGGCGTTTCTGTCGGGTGCGCAGACGCAGCCGATGAGCTTTTTCATCACGAGCGCCGGCTCAGGCGATGGCGCCAATCTTGGCGGCCTGTCGGGCGCTGACAAGCAATGTCAAGCGCTCGCCGAAGCCGCCGGCTCGCGCGGGCGCGTGTGGCGCGCGTATCTCAGCGCGACGGGCTCCGGCAGCGAGAAGCCCGTGAACGCCCGCGATCGGATCGGCGCAGGGCCCTGGTACAACGCGAAGGGCGTCCGCGTGGCGGAGAACGTCGCCGATCTGCACAGCGACAACAACAAGCTCTCGAAGGAGAACTCGCTCACCGAGAAGGGCGCGGTCGTGAACGGCCGCGGCGACAATCCCAACATGCACGACATCCTGACCGGCACGCAGGCAGACGGAACCCTCGCGCCCGGCCCTAGCGACACGACGTGCAAGAACTGGACGAGCAACGGCGACGGCGCGGCGATGCTCGGACATCACGACCGGCAGGGCATCAGCGGACCGACGGCGACGTCGTGGAACGCGGCGCATCCGTCGCGCGGCTGCAGCCAGGAGAATCTCCGCGGCACCGGCGGAGCCGGATTGTTCTATTGCTTCGCGGCGAAATAAGCTCGAAAGCTCGAAAGCCGGAGAGCTAAGCTCAACGTCTCGAGCTCGCGGTACTCCCCATGCGTGATCGACTCACGTCACGACTGACGTCGCTCCTCGTCGTCGCGATTCTGACCGGATGGATCGCGGCGGCGCGGGCGGACCTGCGTCCAGCGTCACAGTCGACGTTCGCGGCGCAGATCGCCGCGCTGTCGGAGCCGGGTGGGTACTTCGATACCGACAATCTGATCTCGAACGAGCGATCGTATCTGCACGTGCTGCCGGCGCTGCAGCGGGCGAACGTTCGAGGCGGCGCCTACATCGGCGTGGGACCCGATCAGAACTTTTCCTACATCGCCGCCATTCAGCCGTCGATCGCCATCATCGTCGACATCCGGCGAGACAACCTGCTGCTGCATCTTCTGTTCAAGTCGTTGTTTGCCGAGTCGCGCTCGCGCGTCGAATTTCTGGCGCTGTTGTTTGGACGGCCGGTCCCGGATTCGCCCGCGTGGGAGAAGCGATCCCTTCAGGAGCTCGTGAAATACGTCGATGACGCCAAATCGCTGGACCGTCCGGCCACGGAAGCGCGGCGAACGCGGATTACCGCCCGGCTCAAGAGCTTCGGCGTCCCACTGTCGCCGGAGGATCTGCAGACCGTGGATCGCTTCCATCGCCGGTTCACTGACGCAGGTCTGGGACTCCAGTTCGAAAGCACCGGCCGGCCGCCGCAGGTCTACAACCCAACCTATCGAGATCTGCTGCTCGAGACCGACGGATCCGGACGGGCCGGTCATTACCTCGCGACCGAAGACGCGTTTCAGTTCTTGAAGACTCTCGAGGCTCGCGATCTCCTGATCCCGGTGGTCGGCGACTTCGCCGGGCCGAAAGCGCTCGCCGCGGTTGGCCGCTTCCTGAAGGACCGGAACGAACGAGTCTCGGCATTCTACGCGTCGAATGTGGAGTTCTACCTGTTTCGGAACGGAACGTTCCCGCGGTTCGTCGCGAATCTCGGGCTGCTGCCGCGATCCTCCGGCGCCATGGTGATCCGCAGCGTCTTCAGCGGCGGCAGGCCCATGCCCGGGTACGCGAGCGCGTCGGTGACGCAGCCGCTCGCCGAACTGCTCGACGGATACGCGCAGGGACGATTCCGGCAGTACTGGGAGCTCACCGGACGATAACTTCGAACTTCAAACTTCGAACTTCGAACGCCGGGGCTAAAGCCCCGGCCTACAGCGCATCCATCTCCAGCACGGTTTGCAGCAGCATGTTCGCGCCGTTCGCGCAGTCTTCCCAGTGCGTCAGCTCTTTCGGCGAGTGGCTGATCCCGGCGACGCTCGGTACGAAAATCATCCCCATCGGACCGAGCTGCGCCATCATCTGCGCGTCGTGACCGGCGCCGCTCGGGAGCCGCATCGAGCCCAGTGAGAGCTTGCTCGCCGCGCGCTCGATGACCCGCTGCACGTCCGGTGAGGCGAGCGCCGACGGATTGCGGCTGAGATCGACGATTTCGATCGTCGTCCGCGTCTGCTGCGCGATGTGCTGGGCGCGGCCGCGGATGTCGTCCATGATGCCGCGCAGCTTCTCCGACGAGAGATCCCGCAGCTCGATCGTCATGCGTACCGTGCCGGGAATGACGTTTGGCGCGTTCGGCGCCACCTCGATCTGGCCGACGGTGCCGACCTGACGGCCCGGAACCTTGGTCACGGCCTCGCGAACGGCGATCGTCAAGAAGGACGCCGCGACGAGCGCATCCTGACGGTCGGGCATCGGGGTCGTCCCGGCGTGATTCGCGAATCCCGTCACGATCGCGGTGTATCGGTCGATGGAAACGATCCCCTCGACGACGCCGACGGGCGTGTGTGCCCGCTCGAGGTTGCCGCCCTGCTCGATGTGCAGCTCGATATAACAATGATGCGCGCCCTTGGGCCGCACGGCGTCCATGATCCGGTCGGGATCGCCGCCGATCTTCCTCACGGCGTCACCGCGTCGTAATCCATTCCAGACGGCGTCCATGTCCGACGGCTTCACGTCACCGGCGACGATGCGGCTGCCGGCGAGGCCGCGTCCGAACGCGACCCCTTCTTCGGACGACCAGACGACGATCTCGAGCGGATGTCTGGTCTGCAGCTTCGCGCGATCGCAGGCTTCGATCACGCCGAGCGCCGCCAGCGAGCCGAGATCGCCGTCGAAATTGCCGCCGCTCGGCACCGAGTCGATGTGCGACCCGAAAAGAATGGGTGGAACCGTCGCGTCACCGCCGCGCCGCCGGCCGAAGATGTTGCCCGCCGGATCCACGCGCGGCTCGAGGCCCGCTCCGCGCATGAGGTCCATCACGTACTTGCGGCCGGCGACGTCGGCGTCCGAAAACGCGACGCGGCTCACGCCGTCGGCGAAGACGCCGCCGGGCGAACGTCCGAAAACGCTCAGCGCCTCGATCCGTTGACGCAGCGCAGCTGCATCGACCCTGACAGCCTGTGTTGAGGCTGGCGAACGCCGAACGGCGATGCCGCCGAAGGCGGCGACCGGCGCGACTGCCAGGCCGCCAAGAAAATCTCGTCGAGTCACGGTGAGTAATGGTAATTGAGATGTGGCGATTCGGTGATGAGGGATTT
>JBLNGH010000567.1:0-5783 GCA_050264575.1 Acidobacteriota bacterium
ACAGGCACCGCATGTGCCATTGCTTCCAGATCGTTCACCAGCTGCACCGGCCGCCCGTCCAGCCGCTCGGCGAGCAGCGATGCGTCGGCCAGCCAGGGGACATTCGTGAGCCGCGCGACCAGTCCGGTGACCGGTCCGGCGACCCCGATGCATACAGCATCGATATCGCTCGCGCCGGTCTCTTCCAGGAATGTCTGGACGATGTCGTCGAGACTGTCGAAGTCAGGAGTCGCGTACTCACGGACGACGGCGGGAGCCGGCCGCTCGCCGCCCGGTCGGTAGAGGCCCATGAGCGTCTTGGTGCCACCGACGTCGGACGCGAGAAGCACGGTCTGATTCTATCGATTGAGAAGCTTGAAAGCCGGAGGAAGCCAGGAAGCCGGGAAGCCGGGAAGCTTGGAAGCCAGGAAGCCAGGAAGCCAGGGAGCCAGGAAGCCAGAGTTGCTTGTCTTCCAAGCTTCCTGGCTTCCGAGCTTCCAGGCTCCTCACCGCTCTTGACAACGACGTACGGTCGTTCCATCTTGACAACGACACATCGATATTCGTGGCGACACCTTCCGCCGATCATCCGTTTGCCGGCCAGCACGTCTCCGTTGTCGGCAGGCTGAGTCTGCTTTCCAAGCGGGATACCCGTGCCATCGTCGAGCGGCTGGGCGGCGTTTTTGCGTCCGATCTCACGCCGAGGACGACGATTGTGGTGACGGGGGAGGAGGCAAGCGAGGTCCCGTCCCATGTCAATCGCGTCTTGAGCGAGAGCGAGCTGTGCCGCGAAGCGGGGTTGCCGGATCTCGAAACCCTGCGCACGCGGTATTACTCGGCGCGCGATCTGCGAGGCATGTATCCGGTGCTGCGGGACGAGCACCTGCGGTATCTCGAGCGTTGGGGGCTCGTCCGGCCGACGGCAGGGCGGTACTCGTTCCAGGATCTCCACGTCGTGAAGTACGCGGCGAGCGAGCTGGAGCGCGGCGCGTCGCTCAGCACCATTCTGCGGGTGCTGGCGTCCGAACAGAAAGGGCAGCTCGCCTTCGACTTTCACCCGTCGCGTTCGGATCGCCCGCCCGCGCGCGTCGTCTCGCTGCCCGCGGCGCCTCCTGCGGAAATGACCCTTTTTCCGGAATCCCGTTCGCAGCAGCTTGCTGCGGCGAATCAATCACTCGCCGCGAAGTACTTCCTCGAAGGCGCCGAGCTCGACGATGGCGAGGAGCGCGATATGGAAGCCGCGGCGGCGGCGTATCGCCGCGCCGTCCTCTTCGACCCGCAGATCGTTCCCGCCATCGTGAACCTTGCGAACATCCACTACGAGCGCGATGAGCTCGTCGAGGCCGAAGCGCTGTACGAGAAAGCGATCCGCGTGGACGTGGACTGCTTCGAGGCCTATTTCAATCTCGGGAACATCCATCACGATCTCGCGCGGTACGCCGAGGCCGTGAGCGCCTACCGTGACGCACTGGCAATCAACCCGACCTACCCTGAAGCGCATTTCTATCTGGCGGTGACGCTCGAGAAGCTGGGCCGGTCGGTCGAGGCGAAGCGTCACTGGCGCGAGTACCGCGAGCTCGCGCCGCATGGAGAGTTTGTCGATCTGGCGAAAGAATTTACTGATTAGAGATCAGTCGGTGCCGAGGTTCCGAGGTTCCGGAGTTCCGAGGTTCAGGAAATTCGGAACCCAGAACTCCGGAACTCCG
Organism: Acidobacteriota bacterium; assembly: GCA_050264575.1. Taxonomy (GTDB): domain Bacteria; phylum Acidobacteriota; class Vicinamibacteria; order Vicinamibacterales; family SCN-69-37; genus DASQFI01. The sequence continues at coordinate 1,686 of JBLNGH010000567.1, forward strand.
GAACCCCGGAACCCCGGAACCTTCTTGACCGTGAGCCCTTGCCGAGATCGTCCCTGATAAGATCCCAACCTTTGGTTACGACGTCCCTGCCTGGCCGTACGGCGTGGCTGTCCGCGGGCCTCTTCCTCGTGACGCTGGCGACGCTGATGCTCGAGGTGCTCGACACGCGTCTGTTGTCGGTCGTCACCTGGTACCACCTGTCGTTTCTCGCCGTATCGGTGGCGATGCTCGGCATGGCCGGCGGGGCGGTGCTCGTCTTCGTCGGAGGCGAGCTGTTCGCGCCCGAACGCGCGCGTCGCCTGCTGCCGGGCATTTCGCTTGCGCTCGCTGTTGCGATACCCCTCTCGCACGTCACCAACCTGGCCATGCCGTTTCCGGGCATGCACGGGTTTCCGCCGTCGGAGATTGCCGCGCTGACGGTCGCCACGCTCGTGCTGGCGATTCCGTTCGTGATTTCAGGCGTCGCGGTGACGCTCGCGCTGACGCGGACGGGCGCGCGGCCCGGGCTGCTCTATGGCGCGGATCTGATCGGCGCGGCCGCCGGATGTCTGGCGATTGTGCTGATGCTCGAACGGAGCGACATCACGTCCACCGCGATCGCCGTCGGCGCGTGCTGCGCCGCTGCGAGCTGGTGCTTTGCGCGGTACGCCGGCCGCGCCGGCCTGACGCCGGCGGTGATCGGCGCGCTGCTCGTCATCGGCGCCGCCGCCAACGTCCGATCCGACCGGCCGCTCGGCATCATGTACCCCAAGGATCAATGGCTCTGGCTGCGCGACGACATCGTCGACTACTCGAAGTGGAACGCACACTCGTTCGTGTCCGTCTGGAAGCCGATGGCGAAGACGCCGCAGTACTGGGGCGCGGGGATCGACGCGCCGCACCCGCCCGTGATGATTGCGCACGCGAACATCGACGGGCAGGCCGGCACGGCGATCACGCAATGGGACGGCAATCCCGCGTCGCTCGAGTGGGTCGAGTACGACGTCACGGCGCTGCCGTACCACCTGCGGCGCGGCAAGGCCGGCGTGATCGGCGTCGGCGGCGGCCGCGACGTCCTCACCGCGATCAGGTTCGGCAGTCCGTCCATCACCGGCATCGAAATCAACAAGGCGATCCTCGGGGCGCTCGAAGGGAAGTACCGCGAGTTCGCGCGCGTCGCGGGCTATCCAGGCGTGCGACTGGTTCACGACGAGGCCCGTTCCTATCTCACGCGGGCGGGCGAGCGCTTCGACGTGCTGCAGATGTCGCTGATCGACACGTGGGCGGCGACCGGCGCGGGCGCGTTCACGCTCAGCGAGAACGGGCTCTACACGCGCGAAGCGTGGCAGGTCTTTCTCCGGTCGCTCACGCCGACGGGCGTGTTCAGCGTGTCGCGCTGGTTCGATCCCGGCAACGTCTCCGAGACCACGCGGCTGTTGGCGCTCGGGGTCGCGGCGCTTCTGGATTTCGGCGTCGCGTCGCCGCGCGACCACATCGTGCTCGTGTCACGCGAGCGCGTGGCAACGCTGATGGTGTCGCCGTCGCCGTTCACCGCCGCGGATCGGACGGTGCTCGACCGGCGCGCGGCGGACTCCGAGTTCGACCTTCGGGTCACGCCGTGGACGCCGCCGCGGGACGAGCGGTTCAAGCGCATCACGGCCGCGACCTCGCTCGAGGATCTCGCGGCGGCGACGCGCGACCCGAGACTCGATTTCACGCCGCCCACAGATCGGCGGCCGTTCTTCTTCAATCTGCTCAAACCCAGGGCCATGGCGGGCATTGCCGGGGTCAACTATCGCCGCGAGGGCGTCGTGAGCGGGAATCTGCACGCCACACGGACACTCGTACTACTGGCGTGGATCGCGTCCGCCCTGGTGGCGGCCATCATCGGCTGGCCGCTCCTGCGGCTCGGCCGTCCCGACGTGCCGGGCCCGGTGTTCCGCTCGGCGCTCGTCTACTTTTCGCTGATCGGGCTCGGATTCATGTTCGTCCAGATTCCGCTCCTCCAGCGGTTCTCGGTCTATCTCGGTCATCCCACGTACGCGTTCTCGATCGTGCTCTTCTTCATGATTCTGAGCGCGGGTCTCGGCAGCCTCTTCTCGGATCGTCTGGAGTCGCGTGGACGCGTGGCGAACCGGATCCCGTGGCTCATCGGCGCGCTGGCGCTCGTCGAGGCGGCGCTGCTGCAGCCGGCGGTCGCCGGCACCGTCGGCTGGTCGATGCCCGGACGCACGGCAATCGTCGCCGCGTTCATCGCGCCGCTGGCGTTCATGATGGGGATGTGTTTTCCGATCGGGCTGCGCCTGATCGGACGTCACTCGGATCGCGTGACCGCCTGGATGTGGGGCGTGAACGGCGCCTTCGGCGTGATGGGGTCGATTCTCGCGGTGATGACGTCGATGTGGATCTCGATCGACGCCGGCATCGTCATAGCGGCCGGGATGTATCTGCTCCTCAGTTGGCCAATGAGACGCTTGTCAAAAGCGTAAAGCACACATGAAGGACATGAACGACATGAAGGTCATGAAGGAAGAGCTTTTACTTTAAGAAGAGCTCTTCTTCATGTCCTTCATGCTTCTTCATGACCTTCATGTTTGATTTGCTCTGCTGTCCGCTCTAGTTCCCGCCGCGGCCGCCGCCGTTTCCACCGGGCGCCGGTGCCGGTTTGTTCAGCGGCTGCGGGTTCTTCACGTATTTGTCGAGCCAGGCCGCCCAGCGCGCCCACAGATCCAGCAGCGTTTCCTTCGCCGCCGGCCCGTGATCTTCATGCGGATACATGTAGAGCGCGACCGTCTTGCCGAGTCCGTTCAACGCGTGGAACAGCCGGATCGAGTTGATCGGATCGGTGCCGACGTTCTGGTCGTGCAGGCCGTGATACATCAGCAGCGCGCCCGTCAGGTTGTTGGCTGACAGGAACGGCGACATGTTGAGGTAGACGTTCGGCGCCTCCCACAGATCGCGCCGTTCGGTCTGGAAGCCAAGCGGCGTCAACGTCCGGTTGTAGGCGCCGTCGCCGGCGATTCCCGCCTTGAAGAACGGCGTGTGCACGAGCGCGTTCACCGTCGAGAACGCCCCGTAGCTGTGACCGCCGATCGCCAGGCGCGTCCGGTCGACCAGCGCGCGCCGGTCGAGCTCGTCGATCGTGACCGACAGATTGGTCCGCAGGTCGTGGACGTAGTTGTTGTTCATCATCCCCTGCGGCCCGAAGATCGGCGCGTCGTTCTCGACCACCGCGTAGCCGAGCCGGACGAAGTACTCCTTCGACAGGCTGCCGAAGTTCTGGAACTGGTTCTTGTTGAACTGCCGATCCGGCGCGTCGTACGCGTCCTGCGTCGTGTACTCGCGCGGATAGAACCAGAAGAACGCCGGCAGGCGCGTGCCCTTCTGATAGTCGTGCGGCAGGTTGACGGTCACGCGGAACGTGTGGCCGTCCGGGCGCGTCACGTTGAAGCGCTCGATGACCATCTTCGTCAGGTCGGGGTGCAGGTCCTCGTTGTTGGTCAGCTGTTTCCGCGCGCCGTTCTCCATCAGGAACTGCTGCGGCACGGTCTGCGGCCCTTCCTTGGTGATGATGAACTTCTTCATGTCGGGATCCAGGATCGACGACACGCGCTCCCAGACGCCGTTGTTGTCGCTCTCGAAGATGCGCGTCTTCGTGCCGGTCTTGATGGCGACCTGATCGACGAACGTCTTCGGGCCGACTTCCTGCGGGTTCTTGTCGTTGATCGTCCCCTGGAAGAACACGCTGCTGCCGTCCTTCGAGAGGAGCACCGGACCGCTGCCGCCACCGCCGCCGCCCCGGCCACCACCACCACCACCACGTCCGCCGCCATCCCCACCGCCGCCGACGCCGACGAGCGTGCCGGATGGATCGGGCAGCGCCGCGTCCGCCGCGCCACCGCCGCCGCGGGCACCACGTCCGCCGGCGCCGGCTGAGCGCGCGAGCACGTACTTCTGTGACGGATCGCTCAGGAAGACCGCGACCTGCGACGTGCTTCCGTTGGCTGTTTCGCTGAAGAAGACAACCTGTCCGTCGGGCGAGAAACGTAGTCCCGTCATCCGCGTCGGGTTCTCGTACAGCTGCTTCGTGCTGGTCTCGCTGAACGGCGGCACCCACTG
>JBLNGH010000568.1:0-2547 GCA_050264575.1 Acidobacteriota bacterium
GGCTACGTGGAGCGTGGCAAGAAGATTGCAAATCTGCGGTACGTGGGACGCCATTCGGAGTTCAAGTACTGGGGCATGCCCGAGACGGTCCATTCGGCGTACCAGAAATCATTGGAGTTCCCGCCGGTCTGATCCGATGAGCGGGACAACGCCAGGACCGCGCCAGGCCTCGGCGTCGATTCGACCGCGCGTGTTCGCCTCCACCACGGGACACAAACGCGAGCCGCTCGCCGCGACGATGGCCGTGTTCGCCAGGCTCGGCCTGCGCGATCTCGATCTCAATCTGCATCCGTTCGTCGAAGGCGACCTCACCGCGCCGGCCGCGGCCGAGATGGCGGCGGCGCACGGGCTGCGGATCTGGGCCGCGTCGGGCGGCTGGTGTGACTTTTTTCAGGACTCGCCTGCGATCGACGACACGTTTGCGTCCGTCGCCAGGCAGGTGAGCATCGCGACGCGGCTCGGCGTGCCGCAGCTTCGGCTGTTCTTCGGCCGGCGGTCGTTCTTCGAGTACACGCGCGCGGCGCACGAGCGCGTGTGCCGCAACCTGGCGCGGCTGTCTCGATTACATCCGGATCTGATGTTCGTCTTCGAGAATCACGACGGCGCGTCGCTGCACCCGGAAGTGTGCCGCGAGATTCTCGAACGCGTCGGCCGGCCGAACATCTGGATGAACTTCGATCCGATCAACTTCGCGAAAGTGCACGTCGATCCGATGGCGGCGCTCGAGGTCGTCCGCCCCTTCGTCGCGCACGTGCATCTCAAGGGGCTCGACAACGGCAGATTCTGCGAGTTCGGATCCGGGCAGATCGATCTCACGCCGGTGATCACCACGCTGCTCGCAGCGGGATACCCGGGCGCGTTCAGCGTCGAATACGAAGGCGAGGCCGACGGAACCGTGCGGCTGGTGCAAGGGATGACGAGGGCGAAGGCGCTGATCGAGAAGCTGACGTCGTAACCGGCGGCCTGACGGCCGTGGGAGGCGGCGGACTTGGGAAGTGGCAGACTTGGGAAGCAGTCCGCCCTACGTACGCCCTACGTCCGCGCGGGAAGCGGAGCTTTTTGCGTCGATCCTGACGTCGTTGCCTTGAAGAGGTTGCCGAGGATCGTCGGATACGCCTCGCACGGCGTCCAGCAGTGCGAGCAGCGTTCCTGGACGACTTCGTCGCGCAGCTCACGGCGGCGGTCGCCGTCCCAGAGGCCCTGGAGATCGAATCCGGCGTCGCGCAGATTGCCGACCTTCTCGTCCCAGATCGAGCACGGATACAGGTTCCAGTACGCGTCGATGAAGCACGACGACGACAGCGCCGTGCACGGCAGCGGCGACTTCCCCGTCTCGTAGTACTTGGCGATCAGGGCCTGATACCGATCTTCGAGGAACTTGACGGGATGCAGCCCCATGCCGTTTTCGCGGCGATGGTGCTCGACGGCCTTCAGGATCTCGGTGTGATGGCTGGCCAGCCCGCGGCCGAGATTCGCAAAATAGTGTCCAGACTCGTGACCGATGTTGAGATGCAGCTCGGTCCGCTCGAAATCGGGAATGACCTTCTGAATCGCCGCGACCGTCGCGTCCACGTAGCCGGCGTTCTTTTCCATGAGGGTCATGCCGACGACGGTCTGGAAATTCGAACGCTTGATCCCGCGCAGGCGACGGAACGTCTCGATGCCGCGATCCCAGCTGCCGGGCAAGCCGCGCAGCTCCTCGTGCAGGGGCTTCGGCCCGTCGATGCTGATGGTCGTCATCAACCGGCCGACGCCGCGCTTGAGGACGTTCTCGACGAGCGCCACGGTCTTGTCGCCGAACCAGCCGGTCGTCGGAAAGTTCAGCAGGAAGAGCGATCGGCAGCTGCGCTGGATCGCGGCCACCAGGTCGTCGAGGTCGCGGCGCATGAACAACTCGCCGCCCGTCAGATGCACCCAGCGGAACTGCGGCCAGCGCGTGAAGAACTGCTCGACCTCCGCCGGCGTCATCTCGTTCACGCTCTTCTTCTCCCAGATGCTGCACATCTGGCACCGGAAGTTGCAGTGATACGTGGCGACGAAGGTGACTTTGTACGGCAGCGACGGTGAACGGAGATTCGCGCCGAGAATCGCCGTGCCGAGGCCGATCTGCTTTGTGCTGAGCATGCTGCGGTCGACCGATCCGCCAGATCGTACCAGACGATCCCACCGCGGTCAACGCAAACAGGCCATAAATCATTGATCGTAGAGGACTAATTCGCCTATCCTGACTGCCGGCGCGCGGGCAGGTCCGGTGACCTTTACCCTGACCTCTGCCCTTTGCCCTCTGCCCTGAACTTGGCTCCCCAACGCGTTACCGTCGTCATCCCCACCCGGGACGAGGAAGGCCTGATTGGGGAAATCGTCGACGCCGTCCGGCCGCACGCCGACGAGATCCTGGTCGTCGACGGCCACTCCAAGGATCGAACGCGCGAGATTGCCGGCGCGCACGGCGCCAAGGTCGTGCTCGATCACCGCAAGGGCAAGGGCGAAGCGATGCGGCTGGCGATCGCGGAAGCGACGGGTGAGATCGTCGTGTTCATCGACGCC
>JBLNGH010000569.1:0-15383 GCA_050264575.1 Acidobacteriota bacterium
CCTGCCGAAGCGGCTCGCCGAGCAGCTCGTGGTGGAATGCGGGATTCCGCCCGATCGTCGTGCCGCAGAGCTTCGACGCGAGGAGCGGACGACGCTCGTCGATCGGTTGGTCCAGTACGAGCTGCCCTGGACCGGCGACGAAGGCTACAAGAAAGCGGAGGTCACCGGGGGCGGCATCGCGCTCGACGAAGTCGATCCCGGAACGCTCGAGAGCCGGCGCCACCGCGGGCTTTTTCTCTGCGGCGAGATGCTCGATGCGTTCGGCCCGATCGGTGGACACAACTTCGCGTGGGCGTGGGCGACGGGCCGGCTCGCGGGCCTCGGCGCCGCGGCGGCGCCGGACACGCGCGGTTGACGGTCGCTTCCGCTGCCGCGCTCGACCCAGCCCTCGAGCGTGCGCACGAGCGCGGCTGTCCGTCCGTCATCGACGTCGGGACAGCTCGGTTGGCCCGGCGTCAGAACCAGACGAATCGCGCCAGTCTCGCGCAGCGGCACCAGCGCGGACGCCGCGCCGTCTGAGGTGTCGGAGAGCAACACCTTGCCGCCGCGCGCCCGGTAGGCGTCCAGACCGAGTTGCGGCGTCGTCTTGCCAGCACCGCTCGCGACCGGCGGGCGGGCCTCGCTCAGCGCACCGGCGAGGATGCCGTCGAAGTCGCCGGGGTATCGATCGGCAGCGAAGAGTCCGTCGCGCGCGCTGGCCGCGCAACCGCTCCAGTAAATCCACCGGGCCGCAGATCCAAAGTAGGCGGCGAGGAGCTGGTCCACGGCGTTTGTCGCCTCGTGGATCGCTGCCGGGGTCGCGGCGTCGAGCGATGCCGTCGTAAACCCCCCGGAGAGCGCAACCGCCATTCGACCGAGATCGAACGACGTGCCCGATCGATCCCGGCCGACCATCATGAGCTTGCCGTTCCACGAGTCTGTGGGGATCCAGATCTCGACGCGGCGGAATGCGCTCGATGGGCCAGCCGCCAGCTCCGCGCGACAGAATTCCGGCAGATCGCGGAATGGCGGCGCCGCGCTCGCTGTCTGCAGGGTCGGGCGCCGCGGATCGAACGTGCCCGGCGCAAACCTGAGGGTGAACGTGACGTTCGCGCGTGCGGCGGCGACGCCCATCAGCGCAGAGCACGAGCTGCCGTACGCCACGGGCGGCCCCGACTGCGCCTGGCCTGACGAGTGTGCCAGGCAGAGCACCGAGACGACGGAGACGACGGTTGTGTACCTCACTCCGCGCGCAGCGCTTCCGTCGGCTGAATCCGCAGGCTGCGTCGCGCCGGTCCGTACGCGGCGGCAACGCCCACGAACGCCATCGTGAGGGCGATCGCCGGCGTCACGATCGCCAGTCGTCCAGCCAGCACCACGCCCTCGCTGGCCGGTGCGATCACCAGCGCTCCGAGAGTGCCAAGGACGACTCCCATCGCAACCTGCACGGCAACCCGCGAGAAGACGCTGCGCAGCACGCCCAGCGGAGACGCACCCAGGGCCGCACGAATGCCGATCTCCCGCCGACGCTGCGCCACCGTGAACGACATCAGCGAGTAGACACCGGCCGCCGAGAACAGCAGCACGGTCAACAGGACGAGAGACAGCCCGAGCGCGACGAGACGGATCGCGAGTGCGTCCTTGCCGTGAGTCTCCGCGCCGACGCGAACCTCACCCATCCGCAACCCAGGATCGACGGCGGCGAGGATCCGGTGCACCTTCCGGGCGAAGCCTTCATCCATCCGGGACGCCGCCGATCCTCGCAGTCGCACCGCAAGGTCCGCACCCGCCAGTTGCTCGGGTGCGACTGGATAAAACACAGTCGGGTTGACGACGTCGGGGTCGATCGGGTTCCGCCGCCGATTCTCGGCAACGCCGACGATCTCGTACCACGGCGACGGTTGTCTGTTCGGCGCGCTGGCGGCATAACGTATGCGCCGGCCCACCGCGGACTGGCCATTTAGAAACCGTTGCGCAAAGGAGCGGTCCACGATCACCGGGCCGTTGCTCGCACTCGCGTCGAGCGCGTTGAACCGACGACCCGCGACCACGCGCAGGCCGTAGACGTCGAGATAATCAGTGTCGATGCCGAAGGTCGTCACGCCATCGAATCCCGTGGGCGCAGGGACGCTCTCCACGGGGGGACCTTCTACCTCGATCCGTCCTGTCCTATCGCGCTGGGGCAGGGACCCGGTAAACGTCAGTCCGGCCACCTCGGGCTCAGCCAGGAGACGCCGCTTCAGCTCCAGCAACCGATTGCCGAAGGGATTCGATGCGCTGTCCGTCGCGACGCCGACCGCCACGAACTCTTCGACTGGATAGCTCGGTCGCGTGAAGCTGTCGCGAGTCTCTTTGATCGTAATCTTGATGGCCGCGGGCAGAAGGGCGACCGCAAACGCCACCTGCACGACGATGAGCGCGTTCCACATCCGGCCCAGACGAATGCCCGTGCTGCCGCCGAGTTGACGAGTGTCGGCCCCGGCTCGTCGTCGCGTCGCGTGGAGCGCCGGCAGGATGCCGGCAATCGCGGCAGTGACCACGACGAGCACGAGCACGTAGACCATCGTGGACGGCTGAATGCCGCGGTCCAACCAGAACGGTGCGGCCCCGCCGAATTCCTGCACGATGATCCCGTTGCCGATCTCCAGCGCGTACTGTCCGAGCGCGAGGCCCAGGAGGGCCGGCAGCAGCGCGAGGACCAGTGCCTCGATGAAAAGTTGGGTCACGATACGGCCGCGGGTGGCCCCCAGCGCGGTCCGCACGGCGATCTCTCCCCGTCGAGTAGCCGTGCGGGCGTAGAGCAGAATGGCGACATTGAGGGCAACGAGGACCAGCACGAGGCTGATCGTGAGTTGCGCCATCACCCACGTTCCGATGCTCGCGTCCTGACTGTCGTTGATCGGCTCGGTGTAGCCGAGCACCTGCGGCTTCAGCGTCGCGTTCGTCTGTGGAAACGCCGCAGCCGTGCGCTGTCCGATGGCCGCGAGCTCCGCCTGCGCCGACGCCATCGTCGCAGCCGGCGCCAGCCGTCCGAACACAAACAGCTCCGGGCCGGCCCCACGCGGAAACGCCGACGGGTTCGCGCGGAGCGGGATCCAGTACTGATGGTTTACCGGAAACGCGAAGCCCTCGGGCATCACGCCGACGACCATGAACTGGGTGCTGCCGAGCCGGACCGGCTGCCCGATGACGGCTCGGTCCTGCCCGAACCGTGACTGCCAGACGTCGTAGCCGATCACCACGACGGGCGACGCATCGCCGCGCTCATCGTCAGGCATGAGAAACCGTCCGAGCAGCGCGGGCACGCGCGCCACGCGGAACCCGCTGGCGCTCATCGCGGCAATCCTCACGGTTTCGGGCAGCCGATCGCCCGCCTGCATCGTCGCGGTGATGGTCCGAAACGCGCTGATCTCGACGACCGACGTCATTTGGTCGCGCCACGTCACGAAGTCGTGCAGTGACTGCCGGTCTTCGTTGTTCTTCGCGATGTTCCAGTTCTCGAGCGCGATGATGCGGTCACCTTCGTCGAGCGGCAGCGTGGGAGCAAAATTCGCGTGAAGGAAGCCAAACATGCCCGAGGTGATCGCGATGCCGACGGTGATGCCGACGGTGGAGACGATGGTCAGGCCCGGGTTCTTGATGAGCAGCCGGAGGCTCAGCTTGATGTCCGGCCAGGAGAACAGGGACGATCGGCGTGGCCTACTTGGCATGACTCACAACAAACAACGTCGAGATCGTCTTCGAGTACGAGAACGCGTACTGCTGGCTGTCCGGCGACATCGCTCGCACGCGCACGTTCGAGAGCCCGGTGGCGTCGGCGGAACGAAATCGTCTTGATGAATCGCAAGGATGTTCGGATGCGACAGCGCGGCCACCGCCTCCGGCGCCGAGCGGCGCGGTGATTTCGTAAGCACCGACACGTGCCCCCGGACCGAGCACCCCTCGCGCGTAAGTGTAGTGGGAAACAATCGCCTCCGCTTCGACCACACACCGATGCATCGCTGGACGCGTCGCGACTAGAATCAGGACGGTTCCGTCGCGCCAGGCTGAGGTCGTCGAGATTCCGGTCGGCGTGGGTTCATTCCAAGACGGATGAGAGGTTCCCAGTGTCCATTCATAGGGCTGCCCGCGCCGTGTTCACCGCCGCCGTTTTCCTGATCCTTCCAGCGTCCGCGTTCGCCCAGCAGGTCGGCGTCAAGGCCGGCGTCAATTTCGCGTCGCTCACCCCCGAAGAAGACGAGTCCCCGGACACCTCGCGGCGGCCCGGGCTCGTCGGCGGCCTCTGGATCCGCTGGGCGTCCACCACTCGCCTCTCGTTCCAGGCCGAAGGTCTGTTCTCGGAAAAGGGCGTGACGTTCGACAACATTCCGATCGACGTGGACAGTCCGGGTTTGTCGGGCTCGATCGACGTCCGCGTTCGCTACATCGAGTTCCCGCTGCTGGCGCGCGCCGATTTCGGCGCCCGGGGCTCGACCACGCGGGTCTTCATCGTTGGCGGCGCCGCGCCGGCGTTCAAACTGTCCGGTCGCGCCAAGATTGAAGTCGAGGGAGAAGAACAAACCCAAGACATCGGCGACGATACGAACTCGCTGGACGTCGGGCTGGTCGGCGGAGTCGGCGTCGAGTTCGGCCGTGCGCTGATCGAGGCCCGCTACACGCACGGCCTCCTCAAGATCAACAAAGACGACAACGACCCGAACGACTCCATACAGAACCGGGTCTTCAGCGTGACCGTCGGCTTCCGCCTCCGCTGATCACAACATCCGGCATGCCGGGCAAGGACGCCATCTGGGTGCCCACGGATCCCGCGGTTGTCGCAGGAATGCTCTCGCCCTCAAACCTGGTTCGCGCGTCGTGGTCAACACTCTCCTCGCGCGGCCGCAGGCGCTGCCTCAAACCCTTACACGGAAAAACTTGACCCCTGCCCCCGGGCGATGAATGCTGGGCGCTGCACTTTCCCGGAAGGCAGGTCATTCGTGCGGCACCCACACGGTTTCACAGTCCTCATGATCGTCGGGGCGCTGGCGGCAACAGCGACGGCTGCCGCCGCCCAGGCACCGCCCCCCGATCCCCCTGACCCCGCGCAGGCGGCATCGCGGCAGGCGGAAATCGAACAGCAGCAGGCGACGAAAGACCAGAACCTGCACCCGTACGTCCCGAACAAGGGCGAACGGATCTTCGACAAGCTCGACGTCATCCTGGCCGGCGGCATGCTGCGGTGGCATCCCTTCTTCGAGAACGCGTACTCGGGCGGCGGCTTCACGCTCGGCCTCGGGCACATCAACTACGTCAGCAGCTACAACTACATCGATGTCCGCGGCAGCTACTCGATCGCCAGTTACAAGCGAATCGAGGCCGAGTTCGTTGCGCCGCGGATGTTCAACCGGCGCGCGCAGCTTTCGATTCTTGGTGGCTGGCGCGAGGCGCCGCAGGTCGGTTTCTATGGCATCGGCAATGACACGTCGAAAGATGACCGTGTCAACTATCTCTTCCGGCAGCCGTACGCCTCAGGGCTCTTCACGATCTATCCAAACCGGAAGAACCTGATGTTCCGCGGCGGTCTCGAGTACTCCCGCTGGACGCAGGAATCGGGCGAAGGGTCGTTTCCGCCCATCGACACCGTCTACTCGCCGGCGACCTTGCCCGGCGTCGGCGCAGAAGTCACGTATCTGCACACGCAGGGCACCGTCGGGGGTGACTGGCGCACGTCGCCGGGCTACTCACGGCGCGGCGGCTACTTCGGCGTCACGATCCACGACTACAAGGACAGCGACGACGAGTTCGGCTTCTACCTCATGGATTACGACGGCATCGCGCACATCCCGATCCTGCGGGAGACGTGGGTCCTGTCGTTCCATGGCAACGTGCAGACGGCCATTACGAAAGACGACCAGGAGATTCCGTTCTTCATGCTGCCCTCGGTCGGCGGCGGGTCGTCGCTCCGCGGCTACAGCAGCTGGCGCTTCCGCGACGAGAATCGCATCCTGACGCAGGCCGAATGGCGCATCATCGTCAATCGGTACCTCGACCTGGCATTCTTCTATGACGCGGGAAAGGTGACCGCACGCCGGTCGGATCTCGATCTCAACCACCTGAGGAGCGACTATGGCGTCGGAGTCCGGTTCCACGGACCATTTGCGACGCCGCTCCGCATCGAGATCGCCAGGAGTCGCGAAGCGACCGCCATCGTCTTCGCCTCTGGCGCCTCGTTCTAAGGACCTCGTCATGTCGACTTCAACGTTCACGACCCGCTCCCGCCGCCTTGCGCGCCTGGTGTGCTGCCTCGGCGCCGTCGGCCTCTTCACGACCATCGCGGGCACGCAGAGCCCGCGGTTTTATCCGGACGATCCGATCGCGCGCGAACCTGAATCACGCGATGCGTCGAAAGCGGCGCCGTACGACAAGTCGGAAATCTACGACCTGACGTACAACCTGTTCGTGAATTCCAAGCATGAGCCGAGCGGCCTGCGCGCCAGGAATATCAACACGATCGACGAAGTACCCGACTCGAGCTGGTTCACCAATCGCGTCGGGACGAAGCCGATCACGATTGAAGAGCTCGTCCGCGGCGCAAACGTCGGCGCGCCGCCCGACCCGTCGAAGTGGGTCGTCATCCGCGAGAAGACCTCCGGCGTGCACCCCGGCTTCACGGCGAGGGATGCCAAGGGTGAAACCTGGTTCCTCGAGTTCGATCCGCCGGAGTTCGCCGAAGGCGCGACGGCAGCCGTCGCGATCGCGACCAAGATTTTCTGGGCGCTGGGCTACAACCAGGTGGAATCGTTTCTGACGACGTTCGATCCGAAGAACGCCTCCATTGATCCGAAGGCCACGATTCGCCGCCCGAACGGCAAGCGCACCCCTTTCAACCAGGACGATCTCAACGTCGTCTTCGAAAAGGTCGCACGCAACAAGGACGGGACGTATCGCGTCATCGCCGGCCGGCTGCTGTCGGGCAAGATTCTCGGCGGCTTCCAGTACGCCGGGACCCGTCCCGACGATCCCAACGATCTGGTCCCGCACGAGCATCGGCGCGAGCTGCGCGCGTTGCGCGTCTTCGGCGCGTGGACGAACCTGACGGACCAGAAGGCTAAGAACACGATCGACACCACCGTCACGGAGAACGGCCGGACGATCATCAAGCACTATCTCCAGGACGTCGGATCCACATTCGGCATGTGCAACGACGTGCACGAATGGGATCTGAGCTGGGAGTACTTCTACGAGGGCGGCCCGTCGAGGAAGCGGCTCGCGACGCTTGGCTTCGGGCTGAGCCCCTGGCAGACCGTCGACTACGTCGAGTATCCGTCGGTCGGCAAGTTCGAGGGCACCGTCTTCGATCCGAGAAAGTGGCGGCCGCAAACGCCATCGACCGCGTACATGGAGATGCGCGACGATGACGCGTTCTGGGCGGCGCGGCGTGTCGCGGCATTCACCGACGAGATGATCCGAGCGGTGGTGCACACCGGACAGTTCAGCGATCCGCAGGCCGAGAAGTATCTCGCCGACGTGTTGATCCAGCGGCGCGAGAAGATCAAGACCGCCTACCTCACCGCCGTGAACCCGATCGTCAATCCGCGTCTCGATGCGAAAGGCGTGACGTTCGAGAACGCGGCCATCGCGGGCGGCGTCGCGAAGGGCCCGCTCGCCTACCGCGCGTCGTGGATGCGCTTCGACAACACGACCGGAACGACGACGGCGATCTCGGAAACCAAGAGCGACTCGACGACGATCGCCGCGCCCGCCGGCTTGCCGTCAAGCGGCTTCGTGGCGGTGGACATCTCGGCGGAGAGCGCCGAGCACCCCATGTGGAAGCAGCCGGTGCGCGCCTACTTCCGGCAGGAAGGCGGCGGCTGGAAGCTGGTCGGATTCGAACGGCTGCCCGACAAGCTCCCGGCCGCGGCGGCGGAAAAGAAGTCGAAGTGAGGACGAGGGAAGACATGCCCAGTCGCTCGAGGACGAAATCGTGCACGACGATCGGCACCACCGCCGTGATGGCGATCATTGCGACGGCTGTGACGCTCGCCGGCGTCAAAGTGAAGGTCGAGCGCGATGAGAAGTTCAACTTCGCGAAGCTCAAGACCTGGGAATGGAACCCGTCCCCGGGCGTCGTGAAGGTGTGGCTGACCGCCGACTCGAAATCCGAGCCGGTGCAGCGCCAGTACGAGCCGGTGATCATGCGCGCGGTGGAGGAGCAGTTTGCGAAGCGCGGCTACACTCGCGCCACGGGCGGCCCGCCGCCGGACTTTCAGGTGACCTACTACGTGCTCGTGACGTCCGGCGGATCCGGACAGGAAGTCGGGCAGTTCATGCCGACGAACGCGCAATGGGGCATCCGGCCGTGGACGCCGCAGACCACCTCGGTGACGTACTACCCGCAGGGCACGCTGATCATCGACGCCGCGTCGCCCACGCTGACCGACCTGGTGTGGCGTGGCATAGCGGAGGCCAAGATCGAGTCGGAAAGAACCGACGACCAGCGTGCCGATCGCGTCCGCGGCATCATCAAGGATCTCCTGTCGAAGTTTCCGCAGCGAAAATAAGCCGCGGTGCGCTTCGCACGTTCACTAACCAGCTGGATCCTCAATCAAAGGCAGCGGGGACAGGGCTATAGTGCAAGCCCTGTCCCCTGCTGAACCAGCAGGTGCTGATGTGGTTCCTTATCTTCATCTTCCTGGCCGCGACGATTGCCGGCAGCATCGCCGCGGTCACCGGGTTCGGCATCGGGAGCGTGCTGACGCCGACGCTGGGGCTGATCGTAGACACCAAGACGGCGGTCGCGGCCGTGTCGATCCCGCACCTGGTCGGTACCGCCGTCAGATTCTGGAACCTGCGGCCCGACGTCGACCGGCGCACGCTCTGGCGATTCGGCGTGCCCAGCGCCGCAGGCGGACTCACCGGCGCGCTCCTGCATGAACGGGTGACGAGTCCCTTGCTGACGACGGTGTTCGGCGCCCTGCTGATCTTCGTTGCCGCGAGCGAGCTGACGGGGCTCGCGCGAAGGATGCGGTTCAAGGGCGCGCTGGCGTGGACTGCCGGCGCGCTCTCCGGCCTGTTGGGCGGACTCGTCGGCAATCAGGGCGGGATCCGCTCCGCGGCGCTGCTCGGGTTCGAGCTGCCCAAGCGCACGTTCGTCGCGACCGCGACAGCCGTCGGCTTGATCGTGGACGGCGCGCGCATGCCCGTGTACCTCGTGACGGAAGGCGACGAATTGCGGCGGCTGTTCCTGCCGATTGCCGTCGCGATCGCCGGCGTCATCGTCGGAACCGTGTTTGGCAGCCGTGTGCTCTCGCGCATTCCCGAGCACAGGTTCCGCCTCGTGGTCGCCGTGATCCTGGCCGCGCTGGGCACCACGATGCTGCTGCGGGGCTACGGCTTCGCGCGGTAAACCCGCGCTTCGCCCGTTCACGGACGAGCCGGAATCCTCAATCAAGGGCTACGATAGTCATCGTTGACATACGATAATGATCGTAGCTATGCTCTCGAGAGATGCCGAAGACACCCAGGCCGACCGACGCGGAGCTGCTGATCCTCAGAGTCCTGTGGGCCGCTGGCCCCAGCACCGTGCGCGAGGTCCACGACGCCCTGGCCGGCTCCCGCACCGTCGCCTATACGACCACGCTGAAGACGCTGCAGGTGATGACCGAGAAAGGGCTGACGATCCGCGAAGAGCACCGCGGGCAGCACCTGTATCGCCCCAGGCACGCGGAAACCGACATGCAACGCCGGCTCGTCCGTGACCTGCTCGACCGCGCCTTCGGCGGATCGACGTCGAAGCTGGTCATCCAGGCGCTCGCCAGCAAGCCCGCGTCGCCCGAGGATCTGCGGGAGATCCGTCGTCTGCTGAATCAACGCGGCGGTGCAGCCGGCAAAGGAAGGCGATCGTGACGGACGCCCTCATCGGCAGTGCCGTCATCCGCGCGGTGGGCCTCGCGCTGCTCGACTTCGTGTGGCAGGGCGCAATCGCGGGTACAGCAACGGCGCTCGCGCTCGTCGCCCTCAGGCGCGCGACGGCGCAGGCTCGATATCTCACGGCGTGCGCAGGTCTGGCGCTGATGGCTGCCGCGCCAATCGTCACCGTCGCCGGTTCCCTGCGTGAGAGTCCGCTCTCCGCGAAACACGTGGTCACGCCGAGCGCACGGCCGGCCGCGTCGGCGACAGCGTTGACGAACGACGGCCAGATGACGACGACCGTCAGGCTCGGTTCGGCCAGCCGGCTGGAACGCCAGCTGCCGACCGTGGTGCTGATCTGGTCAGGTGGCGTGATTCTTCTCACGGCGCACCTGCTGCTCGGGTGGATGCGTGTCGTACGGATTCGACGACGGGCCTGCGGCATCGCGACGCGCCAGCTGACCGAAACGGTACGGCGGATCGCCGCCCGCCTCGGCGTGTCGCGACCGGTGCAACTGCTGGATTCCGCGCTCGTCGACGTGCCGTCGGTCATGGGGTGGCTCAGGCCCGCGATCGTCCTTCCGTTCAGCGCGCTGGCAGGCCTCGCGCCGGCGCACCTCGAGGCGATTCTCGCGCACGAGCTCGCGCACATCAGGCGCGCCGACTACTTGATCAATGTTCTGCAGTCGGTCGTCGAAATCCTGCTCTTCTATCATCCGGCGGTCTGGTGGGTGTCGAGGCGAATTCGACTCGAACGCGAGCACTGCTGCGATGACGTCGCCGCCGCGCTCTGCGGCGATCGCGCGGTGTACGCCCGCGCGCTCGCCTCGTTGGAAGAGTTGCGCGTGCGAATGCCGGCGCTCGCGATGGGCGCCGGCGGCGGCGACCTGCTGGACCGCGTCCGCCGGCTGATCGATCCCGCGTTCACGTCCGGTCCACGACTCTCAGGAGGTCTGGCCATGTCCGTCGTCTTAACCGTCCTGCTCCTCGCTCTGAGCAGCCAGATGAGCGGCACGCCTGCCGCCAGCCAGCCGGCTGCCGCCGCGGGATTCGTGCAAACCCAAACGGTCCCTGAGCCCGTCGTGACAACAACGTCGCAGCCGCAACAGCCGACGACCGTGATCACGACGGCACCTGCTGATAAACCCGGGGCATCGCGGCGAGCAGTCACGACGACCCGGACGGTGCGTCCGGCGGTCACAACCACCGTTGAACAAGGCGCGCGTCTCTCCGGTGTCGTCACCGATCCCAGCGGCGGCGTGATTCCGGGCGCACGCGTCATCGTCACGGTGCCGTCAGTCACGACACCGCAGCAGACGACGACCGACGCGAACGGTCAATTCACCATCGTCAATCTGCCGAGCTGCGACTGCCAGGTCAGCGTTTCCATTCCGGGATTCAAGACCTCGAGCGCGGCGATCCAGCTGAAGGAGAATCAGACCTTCGATTTGAGGGTCCGTCTTCAGATCGGATCGATCGCGGAGATGGTCACCGTGCGCGCCGTGACGCAAAATGCCGAACAAACTGCGGCGACAGTCACTCCGATGCCATCCACTCTGCGAACGTCGGCCGACTACTACGACGCGGCGAGAATCTACTATCAGCAGGAACGATTGACCGACGCCGAAGCGATGACGGCGCGCGCGGTCGAATTGCTGCAGATCGAAGTACCCGACCCGGCGCCGGCTGGAGCACAACCCGAGGTCGTGGTTCGCGTCGGTGGCAACATCCGCGAGCCGCGCAAGATTCGGCACGTCCCGCCGATCTATCCCGCCGACGCCCAGGCTGCCAGCGCGACAGGCTACGTCGTGATCCAGGCCGTCATCGCGAAGAACGGCTCCGTCAAAGACGCGCGGGTGATTCAAAGCGTCCCGTTGCTCGACGCGGCCGCACTTGGCGCCGTCCGGCAATGGCTCTTCACGCCGACGCTGCTGAACAACACGCCCGTCGAGGTGCTGATGACGGTGACGGTGAGATTCGAGCGGTAGTAGAAGCCTCACGCGCCACTCGACGTTCGAAAGTCGAAGTTAGACGTTCGAAAGCCTGCCGCGCCGAAGCCAAAGGCGAAGGCGGGTTCAGGCCGCGTTTCCCAACGGCCTGTTAGAATTACCCACCCCCAGCGGACAAATTCAAAAAGATCTTCAGGAGCCTCGCGATGGCCGACCAATCGCTGTCCGCCCGTCACGCAGTCGTCACCGTACGCAGCCTTCCCGAGCCAAGCCGAATCGAAGCGGCGCCGGCCACGCCGGCGGTGAAAGCCGACGTGGACGACGTGGAGCGCGCGCTCCTCATGAACCGCTACCGGCAGCTGCGCGATCGACTCGAGCAGGAAGCCGCGAGGAGCGGCGACGATGTGATGGTCACGGCGCCTGATCCGGAAGTCTCGATGCTGCAGAGCCGCCTGGCCGAGCTCGCGCTCGAAGGCAAGCCGCTCGGTCCCGGCGGACAGGAAGTCAAGTTCGGCACGGGGTTCGAAGGGCGTGACTGGTTCGGCTGGCTCAAGAGCACGCTCGACTGGGTCGACCGGACGAAGGCGCATCCGTTCACGTGGTCGTCCGCCGGTCCGGACACGATTGGTGACTCGTTCAAGATTGCGATGGCCGGCGATTGGGGCACCGGCCTCTACGGCGCGCCGAAGATCGCCCAGCAGATCAGCGCGACCGGTCCGTTCGATCTGGTGCTCCATCTGGGCGACGTGTATTACTCGGGCACGGCCGACGAGGTGAAAGAGCGTTTTCTCAAGGTCTGGCCGTTCGACGGCGGACGCATGCATCGCGCGATCAACTCCAACCACGAGATGTACTCCGGCGGATACGGCTACTTCGACATCATCCTGCCGCGCTTCGGGCAGGCAGCCAGTTACTTCGCGCTGCAGAACACCAACTGGATGCTCATCGGGCTCGACACGGCGTACGTCGATCACGACATGGATCCGCAGCAGGTGGCGTGGCTCGAGCGGATCATCGCCGGCCGGGGCCAGCGGAAGGTCGTGCTGTTCTCGCACCAGCAGCTCTACTCACGTCTGAGCGATCAGGGCGTCAAGCTGATCGCCAAGCTCAATGCGCTCCTGTCGTCCAAAAAGATCGCCGCCTGGTATTGGGGCCACGAGCATCAATGCGTGTTGTACGACACGCACGCCGACTGGGGACTGACCGCGCGGTGCCTGGGCAACGGCGGGATTCCGGAGGCGCGCAGCGGTGAAGTGCGGAACGCGCCGACGGAACGGACCGAGGGACCCGTGGTCTGGAAACGTCTGGAACCGACGGCTCAAACGGCGGGGACGCCTCGGTGCCTGGTGCTCGACGGTCCGAATCCCGACGTGAAGGGCCGCGAGGACGACTTCGTGCCGCACTCCTACATGACACTCCAATTCGACGGACCGACGCTGACCGAGCGTGTGATTCTCCCCGACGGCCGGAAGATCTTCGAGAACACGATTCCTTGAGACGTCATGCCGACGAGCGACGAAAATCTGTTCGGACGCGCCGAGCGCACGTTTGGCCAGCTCAGAATCGACGAAGCCGTCGCCAAAGTGCGCGCCATCGTCGGGCTGCCGAAGGTGCCCGACGGTGAGAAGCTCGCCCAGTCGGCGCTCGACAAGCTGCGGTCGGGCCGGATGCGGCCGTCGGCCGAAGAGCTGGCGGCGCTCGAGTTCGTGATCAGGATGATGCGCCCGGCGCCGCTGTCGAAACAGGGGCGGCTCCAGCCGCTTCCCGCGAAGCAAGGCAGCAGCGTGTACCAGCCCGAGGTGTCCGGCGCGTGGGATCGGTTTTGCGAGAAAACCGCGCGAATCCTGTACTCCGTCGGACGGCTGGATCGTACGGCCGGTCCCAATCCTCACATCGGCACCGGATTCCTCGTCGCGCCCGATCTCGTCCTCACCAACCACCACGTCGTCTCCGCGCTGTCGCACGGCGCGGACGAGCTCGATCCCGGCATGGCGGTGGTCCGGTTCTACCAGGAGTTCGAAGGGCCGGAACCCGTCCCGGAGTGCAAGGTCCTCGAGGTGGAAGCGATCCATCCGACGCTCGACATGGCGCTCCTGAAAGTCGAAGTTCCCGACACCCGCCCCGTGCTCGAGCTCCACACGGCCGCGCTGCCGGCGCACCTCATGGTGGGCACGATTGGGTATCCCTATCAGGACTCGCGCAATCCGCTCTTCGTGGACGCGATCTATCAAGGCCAGTACGGCGTCAAGCGCGGCGCCGTCGGCGAGCTGATCAACGCGCAGGGACAGATGATTTACCACGACTGCTCGACGCTCGGCGGCAATTCCGGATCGCCGGTGATGGCGCTCGACACCGCGCTGGTCGTCGGTCTCCACTTCACCGGCGACTTCATGTATCGCAACGGCGCCGTCGCGGCCGCCGACGTCGCCGAGTTCGTCGCCGCGCACACGTGAGCGTCTGAGCGTCCCCCAAACCGTTATGGCCAAACGCGCGTTCATCATCGCGATCGAGAGCTACAAGCAGATGCAGGAAGGGCTGGATGCCACGCTGCCCAACACGCACAAACACGCGCTGCTGTTCCGGGACTGGTTGACGAAGATCCAGAAGCTGACACCGCCGGACATCTTTTTCTGCACGGAAGATCCGGCGGCGCCCGGCCGCACCAGCGACGCCACGCGATCGGCGATCAAACAGGAGCTGAAGCGGTTCAAGGACTTCGCAAAGGACACGACCGACGATCTGTATTTCTACTTCAGCGGCCATGGCTTTTCGTACGTGGACGTCGACGATGTGCCGACGGCTGATGTGCTGCTGGCCTCAGACTACGTGCGCCGCGAAGATTCCGGCGACGCGTGTTTGAAGCTCGACGAGATTCAGAAGTGGCTGAAGATGTGCCTCGGATCGGTGACGGCGGCCGCCGGCGCGCGCTGCGGCCACTACTACTTCATCGACGCCTGCCGCAACAAGATCACCGAAAAGGAGATCAAAGTCGCGCCGCTCGGCCTGACGTACGACATCTCCGGCAAGAAGAAAGCGCCCGTCTACACCTTGTGCTCGACGACCGTCGGGACCGTGGCCGGCGTGGCGAGCGGCTACACGGAAGCGCTCGTCGACGGCCTGAACGGCAAGGGCCGCGCCAAGCGATTCTTCGAGGGTTCGTTCGCCGTCCTGTTCGATTCGCTGCGCGGGTATGTCGAGCAGCGGCTCGCCACGGAACTGGATCCGCGATCGGAGGGTCCCGACGGCGTCATCCGGAAACTCGATCCCGGGCTCGAGAACACGTGTGAGCTGACCGTGAAGAACGCAAAGGCCGGCGACGAGTTCGAAGTGGAAGTGAAGAACGACATGAATCAGGTCGTCAACACGTTCACGTTCACCGGACCGGAGCGGAGCTTCAAGGCGCCGCCGGACGATTACCTGGTACGCCTGCGCGTGAAGCCGCCCGGCGATGGCGTGATCGAGCCGAGCGGACCGGTCGCGGCCGATCTATACGACGACTGCGCCGTCCAATACGAGAAGCTTCCGGGCGCGGTAGGCGCGGGCACGACAGCAGGCGGCACCGGAACG
>JBLNGH010000570.1:0-8478 GCA_050264575.1 Acidobacteriota bacterium
AACAACGGCATTCTGTCGGCGTTCGACGCGAAGCGCGGCACACCGCATTACCAGGCGCAACGCCTCGACGCGATGGGAGAAGTCTTTGCGTCGCCCGTCGGCGCCGCCGGGCGCGTCTACGTGACCGGCCGCGAGGGCACGACGATGGTCCTCAGGCACGGACCGAAGCTCGACGTGCTGGCCGTCAACCGCCTCGATGACGGCTTCGACGCGTCGCCGGCGCTGGTCGACGGCGAAATGTACTTACGCGGGTACAAGAATCTGTACTGTATTGCCGAGAAGTAATCAGGTGTAGGCCGGCGCTTTAGCGCCGGCAACCCATGTACGAAAAACGCAGTCAACGTCCTCTCGCCGCTCTGCATTTCGCGCGGCGTATGGTCCAGCACGGCGCCGTTGTCGTCGTGCTGGCCGTCTTCTCGCTCGCCATCGGGATGTGGGGATACGAACACTATGAAGATCTGCCCTGGCGAGACAGCTTTCTGAACGCGGCGATGCTTCTCGGCGGCATGGGGCCGGTGAACCCGCCGCACACCGACGGAGGCAAAGTCTTCGCGGGCTTCTACGCGCTCTACGCCGGCCTCATATTCATCGTCAGTGCCGGCTTCCTGCTTGCGCCGGTCGTACATCGCCTGTTGCATCGATTTCACTGGGAGAAGTAGCGGAGGATGCTGCCAAGCCCGCCCAGCAGTTTCGTCCCAACGAAGGATGATTCGGCCGAGCTCGACGGACCCATTTCTCCGGCAGACGTTCGTCGTCTCGCAGAGAGAAAACGAATCAGACAACTGTTTCTTCGCTGGCGACAGCAATCTCACGGGGCAGGATGGGAGCGAAAGGCAGTGCCGACGTCAATTGTGCGGGAGCTCGCCACGCTTCGATCGATCCGATTCTTGCAAATCGCGTCCGTTGTCAGACGTCGCGACATGCCTTCCGTGATCGGCATGACCGGCTTGACGGACCTTTGGATGTCCGGCTTGCAGGGACGAGGTCGTTTGGGCGGAGTCTCGAAGGCCAGGCTCCGAAGCTTCGGCGGCTTCGGTTTGACAGCGCGCGACGTCATCGACATCGCATCCTATCGATCGCTCCGATCAGTCAGTGCCCAGTTTGCCAGGCTGACCATGCCCGCGGTCGATGCACTCCTTCGGCTTCCAGCATTGTCCTACCTCGATCTCGAAAACAGCAATTTCAGCGACGCGCATGCGGAGCGGTTGAGCGCGTCGCGATTGCTGCGGCACCTCGACGTCGGAGCCACGCCAATGACCGGCGCAGGACTGAAGCATCTCTGCCGGATGAAGCAGTTGCGGGAACTCGATATCTGGGCGGCATCGATCGAGGAGCCGGACATCGAGTTCCTGGGGGTTCTTCACCGCCTGGAGTACCTCGCAATTGGAAACCCACTCGACGAGAACCGCTTCAATGCGCAGACGTTGGTGCCAAGGTTGCAGGCCCTTCGGGGGTTGAAGTCGATCTGGCTGGATGGCATCAAGGTGAGCCGAAAGCTCGTGCGCACGCTCGAATCACGTTACCCGAGCGTGCGGATTACGATCGACTGATCAGGTACCGATTTCATTTTCGGAGAGTCACGATGGGTTTATTCGCCAAGGATGATCCGGAGACTGCCGCCGTGAAGGGGCATCCGCTCCGCTGTGAGATCTGTCATCACGAACTGTTCTGGCACCGGCGAGCTCAGCTCCACACCGCCGTGGCGTCGTTCTTCAACTTTGAGTGGGCCCAGCCGAGCGCCGATTGCTACGTCTGCGCGGAGTGCGGTTACATTCACTGGTTCCTGCTCGACGCCTGACCGGACCGGGTTTCAGCCGCCTCTCTGGCTTTCAGGGCTTTCCGGCTTCGAGGCTACGAGGCTTCCGGGCTTTACAATTGATCTGCCATGTCGCTCCCAGTCACGCCCGAGGCTCCCGGGCGTCTCGATTTCATCCGCGAGATCATCACCGCCGACAACGCCAGCGGCCGGCACGCGGGCCGTGTCGCCACGCGGTTTCCACCCGAGCCCAACGGCTATCTCCATATCGGCCACGCCAAGTCGATCTGCCTGAATTTCGGGATCGCGCGCGACTTCGCCGGCACGTGCAACCTCCGTTTCGACGACACCAACCCGGTGACCGAAGACGTCGAGTACGTCGAGTCGATTCAGGAGGACGTGCGGTGGATCGGCTTCTCGTGGGACGACCGGCTGTATTACGCCTCGGACTACTTCGAGAAGCTCTACGAATGCGCCGAAACGCTGATTCGCGACGGCCGGGCCTACGTGGACGATCTCAGCGCCGACGAGATTCGCGAGTATCGCGGCACGTTGAAGCAGCCCGGGCGGGAAAGCCCGTACCGCAGCCGATCGGTCGACGAGAATCTCGATCTGTTCCGCCGGATGCGCGCCGGCGAGTTCCCGGATGCATCGCGGGTCCTGCGCGCGAAGATTGACATGGCGTCGCCGAACCTCAACATGCGCGATCCCGTGCTCTATCGAATCCGGCGCGCGCATCACCATCGGACCGGCGACGCGTGGTGCATCTACCCGATGTACGACTACGCGCATCCCATCTCCGACGCGCTCGAGCGCATCACCCACTCGATCTGTACGCTCGAGTTCGAGGACCATCGCCCGCTGTACGACTGGCTGGTGCAGCACCTGCCGCTGCCTGGCACGCCGCAGCAGATCGAGTTCGCGCGGCTGAACCTGACGTACACGGTCATGAGCAAGCGCAAGCTGCTCCAACTCGTGACCGAGAAGCACGTCTCCGGCTGGGACGATCCGCGGATGCCGACGATCACCGGTCTTCGCCGCCGCGGGTACACGCCGGAGGCCATCCGCCGCTTCTGCGACGAGATCGGCGTGGCCAAGCGCGAGAACGTCGTCGACGTCGGTCTGCTCGAGTTCTGCGTGCGGGAGGATCTCAACACCAGCGCGCCGCGCGCGATGGCGGTGCTGCGCCCGCTCAAGGTCGTGCTCGAGAATTATCCGGACGGCCTCGTCGAAGAGATGGATGTCGTCAACAATCCGGAGGATCCCGCGGCCGGCACGCGCAAGGTGCCGTTCTCGAAGGTCCTGTACATCGAACAGGACGACTTCATGCTCGATCCGCCGAAGAAGTTCTTCCGGCTCGCGCCCGGACGCGAGGTCCGGCTTCGCAACGCGTACCTCGTGACGTGCCGCGATGTCGTCCGCGATGCCGACGGCCGGATCGTCGAGCTGCGGTGTACCCACGACCCCGCGACACGCGGCGGCGACGCGCCGGATGGCCGGAAGGTCAAGGCCACCTTGCACTGGGTGTCGGCGGCGCATGCCATCGACGCGGAAGTGCGGCTCTACGACCGCCTGTTCACGGCGGAGTCGCCGGGCGCCGGCGACGCTGACTTTCTCACGCAGCTCAATTCGCACTCGCTCGAAGTGATTCACGGCTGCAAACTGGAGCCGTCGCTGGCCTCGGCTCCCGCCGGCGCGCGCTATCAGTTCGAGCGATTGGGCTATTTCTGCGTGGATCCCGATTCAAAGCCCGGCGCGCCCGTCTTCAATCGCACCGTGACGCTCAAGGACACCTGGGCGAAAATTAAGGATCGTACGTAGCGCGGATTGGTTTCCAAATCCGCGTATGGGGTAGCGCGGATTGGTTTCTAAATCCGCGCTGATCGCCGGGGGAATGGTCATGCGACTGCTCGCCATCGTCGCCGTCATGACGCTTCCGACCTTCGTCTGCGCGATCAACACCGCGCCGACGGGCCACGCGAATATCGTCGTCATCGTCGGTGATACGACAAGGGTGGGGGCGACGGCCGTGACGTTCCGTCGCGTGATTTCCGACTCGCGATGCCCGTTGAACGCGATGTGCGTCACGGCGGGAGACGCCGTCGCGGAGTTCAGCGTCGTCAGCCGTGGCATCGAGGGCCTGTACGAGCTGCACCTGAACGACGCAATGAAGCGCAGCGTTACGCACCAGGGTACCGTCATCGAGTTCCAGTCGCTCGATCCGCTTCCGATCTCGGGACAGCCGACCAATCCATCCAGCTACCGCGCAAAGATCGAAGTTCGCTAGCCGGAATCAGACATGAAGGCTTTTCTTGAACAAGAGTTTCTTGAGAGACAATAATTCCTTTGAGATGAGTTTCTTCATCGTCTTCATGTCCTTCATGACCTTCATGTGAGCTTTGGACATGCAAATCGACAAGCACAAGGCCGGTAACTTCTGCTGGTTCGAACTGGCGACGATCGATCAGCCCGCCGCAAAACAGTTCTATCAGTCGCTGTTCGGCTGGGAGGTGAGCGACGTTCCCATCAGCGGCGGCGAGGTCTACACGATGTTCAAGGTCGATGGACGCGACGTTGGCGCGGTGTACAACATGCGTCCCGAAGAGCGATCGAGCGGCGTCCCTCCGCATTGGGGACTCTACATCGCCGTCGACAACGCGGACGCGACGACCGCGCTGGCGGCGACGCTCGGCGCGAAGGTGCTGGCGCCGCCCTTCGAGGTCATGGATCACGGCCGCATGAGCGTGCTGCAGGATCCGACGGGCGCGATCTTCTCGATCTGGCAGGCGAAGCAGCACAGCGGCACGGGAATCGGCGGCGTGAACAACAGCGTCTCGTGGGCCGACCTCAATACGCGCAATCAGGCCGCGGCCGCCGCCTTCTACACGAGCCTCTTCGGCTGGAAGATGACGGCGGGCAAGAGCATGCAGCCGGCGACTCCGGGCTCGTACTACCACATCGTCAATGGGTCCGACTTCATCGGGGGCGTGCCTCCGCCGGAGTTCGGCAATCCGCATGCGCCGCCGCACTGGCTGATTTACGTCCAGGTGGCGGATTGCGCCGCCGCGACCTCGAAGGCGAAGGGCCTCGGCGCGCAGGTCCACGTGGATACGATGGGCATCGGCGAAGAAGGCTGGTTCTCGGTCCTCCAGGACCCGCAGGGCGCAGTCTTTGCTCTGCATCAAAGAAAATCGCAGTAAAGAACTCTGCCGGTTCCGAGGTTCCGAGGTTCCGAGGTTCCGAGGTTCCGAGGTTCCGAGGTTCCGAGGTTCCGGGGTTCCGAGGTTCCGCGGTTCCGCGGTTCCGCGGTTCCGCGGTTCCGAAGTTCCGGAGTTCCGGGGTTCGTCCACCCGAGCACGTCGAGGAGCAAGCTCTCTGGCTTTCCGGCTTCGTGGCTTCCTGGCTTCCTGGCTTCCTAGCTTTTCTTCGATTACCCTAGCTCCCGCCTGGATGTCTTTCTGTTCGGAGGATGACTAATGAAGCGTGCGATCCCTGCGGTGTGTCTTCTCCTGGTGCTTGCGGTGCCGCCCCCTGCCGACGCTCAGGAACGCGGAGTTGTCCGTGGAATCGGGGGCGCTACGGTCGGAACCGAGAGCGGCGGGGCGTTTGGCGCCGGCGTGAACGTCAACATCGGCCCGAAGGCGCAGATCTTCGGTGAGTTCGGACACTTTCAAAACGTGTTGCCCACGAAGGTCCTCGAGCAAGTCGAGGTGCAATCCGCCCAGGTCGCCAACAGCCTCGGCGGCAAGGCCTCGAGCACCGCGGAGGCAAGCGCCACGTACGGCATGGTGGGCCTGCGCGTGAATCTCTACAAGGTCGGCGACAGTCAAGTGTTCGTCGAGGGCGGCGCCGGAGCGGCTCACGTCGAGAGCACACTCGAAGCGTCGATCCGCGGATCGGCGACGCTCCAAGGGGACATGTCCGATCTCGTGTCGGTGCCGTTCACCGAGGCGACGCCGGCGACGAAGGCGCTCGGCGCGTTCGGCGGCGGATTGATCCTGCCGGTGTCGCAGAAGATCGGCATCGAGATGGGCGTTCGCTACATCTACATCGCGACCAGCAGCCCAAGCATCAGCGGCGGCCACATCTACGGGGCGATCAGATTCGGATTCTGATCGTCAGTTCCTGAGCGTCTCTGCCGGATCCAGCTTCAGGATCCTGAGCGCCGGCAGTACGCTCGCGACGGTCGCGACGATCAACAGGAAGAGCGCGACGCCCGCGTAGGTCATCGGGTCGCGCGGCTGCACGCCGACCAGGAACGACTGCACGAGGCGGACGATAGCAAGCGAAAGCACGCCGCCGATCACCGTGCCGACTGCCGCCAGGGCAAGCCCGCCCGCTGCGACGCGCCTGATCGTCCCTCCGGCCGTCGCGCCGAGCGCGATCCGGATGCCGAACTCGCGCCGGCGCTCCATCACCGAGTTCGCGATGACGCCGTTCAGCCCGATCGCGGCGAGGAGCACGGCCGCGACTGCCAGCACGCCCACAAGCGTCATCAACAGCCGCTGCTGCGAAAGCGCCGCCGTTTGCACCGCCGCCATGCTTCGGACGTCGGTCACCGGCAGCAGCGGGTCCACACTGTTGATCGCGCGCGGCAGGATTTGGACCGCGTTCGCCGACGACCCCGCCCGCACGGTCCAGACCGGCGAGAACCAGGTGTGCGATGTCTGGAAGAAGCCGTCGCTGGTCTGCGCGGCCGGAATGAACACCAGCGGTGAGGTCATGATTGGCGCGCTCGCGCGTCCCGGGAACTGGATGCCGGAATTGGTCACCTGCACGTCGCCGACCACGCCGACGATCTCACGTGACGTCGGCCCGCGGCCGAGCCGGCGACCGACCGGATTGACCCCCCTGGCCCAGCTCTTCAGGAACGTCTCATTAACGACGGCGACGAGCGGCGCGCCGGCGCGATCCTCGGGGGTGAACGCCCGGCCGAGCGGGACCGGAATCCGCAGCACGTCGAAAAACCGCGGCGTCACGTACATGAAGTTGGCCATCGGCCAGAAGTTCGGATCGGGCGCCTCGTCCGCGAACGTGAAGCCGCTGTTCAGCAGCCGCATGTAGGGCAGTTCGAGCGACACCGCGGCCGCCTCGACTCCCGGCACGCGCTCGAGCGCGCTCAGGCTGTCCTCGAACAGTTGATTGATGCGCACTGCCTGACGATAACGCGCGTCCTGAAGCGAGACCCGCGCCGTCGTGAGCTGCGTCGGGTCGAAGCCGGGCTCGAGCGTTCGCAATCCGACGAACGTGCGGATGAACAGGCCCGCGATGACGAGCAGGACGACGCCGAGCGCGACCTCGGACACGACGAGGAGCCGCCGGATCTTCTGGCGCGATCGACCGGCCGTGCTGCGCGTCCCACCGTCGGTGAGAGCCGCATTGATGTCGAACGTACTGGCTTGAAGCGCCGGCACGAGGCCGAAGAGAAAGCTGGTCAGCACGGACAGCCCGACGGTGACGACGATCGCCCTCGCGTCCAGCGTCACGCGCTCCCATTCCTGGAACACATCGCTGCCGAGCGCCTTGAGGCTGACGAGGCCGAGCTGGCCGATCAGGAGCCCGAGCGCACCGCCGGCGACGCTGAGTACCAGGCTCTCGGCCATGAGCTGGCGCACGACGGCGGCCCGGCCGCTGCCGATCGCCATCCTGGTGGCGATCTCCTTCGTCCGCGTGCCCGCGCGCGAGATCAGGAGCGCGGCGAGGTTGACGCATGCGATGAGCAGCACGACGCCCACCGCCGCAGCGAGCATCTGGATCGGCTCGCGGACGCCCTGCACAAGGTCGTCCTTCATCGGGACGATCGAGAGCCAGCGCTTCGGTAAACCCCGCTCGGCGAACAACGCCTGGCCCAGCCGCGCCAGCTCGCCTGCGGCGTCTGCCCAGCTGTGGCCTGGACGCACACGGGCGATCACGGCGTAGTTCGCACCACCACCTTCACCGGTCCGCGCCGGCCGGGCCGGCGTCCAGACATCCGACGAATTGCCCGGACCGCGAAACGCTTCCGGCATGATGCCAACGACCTCGTAGCGTTCGCCGCGAAGCAGGACCGATTGACCCACCGCGCCGGGATCGCCGTGAAAGAGGCGCTGCCAGAGCTGGTGGCTCAAGACCGCGACCGCCGGACCACCGGGCCGATCCTCGTCGGGCGTGAACTCCCGGCCGGCAAGCGGAGCCATACCGAGCACGCGAAAGTAGCCTGCGCTCACCCTCGTCTGGCTCACCGCGGCGGCGGCATTGTCCACGACGAGATTCACACTGCGGCCGAAGCTGCTGGCGGCGAGGGCCACGTCCATCGTGACGGCGCGATCGCGGATCCACTCCCACGCTGTGCCGTCCTGCCTCTGTTGCGTGTCTGCGCCTTGCGGCGATTGGCTGACGGTGACGATGACGCCCAGGCGATCAGGATCCGGATACGGCAGCGGCCGCAGCAGGATCGCGTCGGCGAGGGTGAACACGGCCGTGCACGCGCCGATGACGAGCGCGAGCGTGACGATGGCGGTACTGGTGAACGCGGGCGTGCGGCGCAGGACCCGCGCGGCGTAGCGCAAATCGCGACCGACGGAATCGAGGATCGGCAATCGTGTCATCTGGTGGATCTCCTCGAGCTTGACGCGCGGATTGCCGAACGCCAGCCGCGATTCCCGCTCCGCTTGCGCGCGCGTCCGGCCGCGGGCCACGAGCTCGTCGACGTACAGATCGAGATGCGCGCGCATTTCCTCGGC
>JBLNGH010000571.1:0-13959 GCA_050264575.1 Acidobacteriota bacterium
TCACTACGTCGAACGGCTGTACGAAGCGTCCACCGCGTCCGCTCATGGTCACTTCGGCGAGACCCAGCCATCTGCGCGCACTCGTTGAGATCGCGATCTCGACGACCGAGCCCTGAGGAGCGGGCGTGAAACCGACAGACGTCATGTTGACCATCGAAGCTGTTATCAAGCGGCACGCAGTGCTGATCTACTTCGCCCTCGTGTTCCTCATCTCGTGGGGCGGCGGCTTCCTTATCCTCGGTCCCGGAGATTTTCCCCTGAGCGGGCAGGAATTCGAGAGTCTTGGAGCGTCGTTCTACATCGCGATCTTGGCTGGCCCCTGCGTGGCCGGCATTCTGCTGACGGGCATCGTCGATGGAAGTTCGGGCCTCCGCGGGCTTCTGGCCCGACTGCGCCGCTGGCGGGTCGCCCCGAGTTGGTATGCCGTCGCACTGCTACCCGCTCTCGTGATGACAGCGTCGGCTTTCCTGCTATCGACCGTGTCGTCCGATTTCCGCCCCGCCATACTCGACTCCACCGATAAAGCCGGCATCGCGATGCGCGCGCTCGGTCCGGCCCTGCTGGTTGGTTCTCTCGAGGAGATCGGCTGGACGGGTTTTGTCGTCCCCTGCCTGCGCGCTCGTCATTCCATACTTGCGACCGGGCTCGCAGTGGGGGTCGTGTGGGGAGCCTGGCACTTTCCGCTGTTTTGGGAAGGCGACAGTTTCACCGGGACGCTCCCGCTCGCCATCCTGTTCATCAGGCTCTTCTCCTGGCTGCCGCCGTTCCGCGTGCTCCTGGTCTGGATCCACGACCGCACCCAGAGCCTCCCCGCAGTGATGATCATGCACGCCCTCGTCTCATTCATTTCGATCATCCTCGCCCCCAAGGCGCTGACCGGTGCACGCCTGCTAGCAGCCCTTCTCGTGGCGGCAGGGACAATGTGGCTTCTCCTCGTGGCGGTCGGCGCGGCCAACCGCTGGCGGCTCTCACGCCAACCGGCTCGGGCGAGTCTGCTCGTACCACGGAGCAGGCTGATCGGGTGATCCGCACCGTGCCCGACTTCCTGTCCGCAAACACGAGCGTGCGGCCTGAACGCGCCTTGGCGGCGGTGGAGTGATGGAAAACAGGGTCAGCCTGCGGCCGCTTTCGGTGTCGCGCGATCGTCCACCACTGCCGGCAACGTGGCGATGGCGATCGTGCCGCCTTCGGGCCGGCTCTCGAGCTCGATGCTCCCCTGATGCGCCTCGAGGATCCGCCGCGCCGTCGCCAGACCCAGCCCGGTACCCCGGTGCTTGGTGGTGAAGAACGGCTCGAAGAGCCGTTCGCGCGCCTCGGTGGTGAGACCGGAACCGTTGTCGGCGATCCGCAGCTCGAGCCCGTGGGGCGAGCGCTGCGAGGAGACGCGAATCTCGCCACGTCCCTGCATGGCCTGGGCGCTGTTGACGAGCAGGTTGAACAGCACGAGTCTCAGTTGCTCGGCATCGGCGCGAATCGTGACGTCACCGACGTCGACGTGCACGACGACGGCCGCAAACTGGGGATCGTTCAACAGCAGGGCCACCGTCTCCCGGACGAGTCCCGAGAGAGACACCTCGATCGGAACGGGGTCGCGCGGCCGCGCGAACTGCAGCAGGTCGTGCACGATGTCGCTCAAGGCGTCGATGCGACCCATGATTTCGGCGACGATGGTTCGTTCCTGACTGCCGGCCGCCAGCCGGCCGCCCACTACCTGCAGCGCGCCACGCATCCCGGCGAGCGGGTTGCGCACCTCGTGCGCGACGACGGCCGCAATCTGGCCCACCTGCGCGTGCGGGGCCTGCTCGCGCAACGCCGCCTCGGTTCGTTTGCGTTCGGTGATCTCGTAGCGGATGGCCATGTACTGATACGGCGCGCCGCGTTCGTCGAGAAACGGAACGATGGTCGTGTCCACCCAGTAGAGCGATCCGTCCTTGGCGCGGTTGCGAATCTCTCCCCGCCAGACGGCGCCCCGGGAAATCGTCCGCCACATCTCCTGAAAGAACTCGGGCGGATGCAGGCCGGAGTTGATGATCCGGTGCGTCTGGCCCACGAGCTCCTCGCTCGTGTACTTCGAGATCTCGCAGAACTTCGGATTGGCGTAGGTAATCCGGCCGCCGACGTCCGTCGTCGCGACGATCGCCGCCTGATCGAGCGCGTACTTCGTGTCGTGCAGATCCTTCAACGACAAGCGCTCGCGCTCGTGGCTTCGCCGGTACATCGTCACGCCGCCGGCAGTGAGCCAGAGGACCACGATGGCCAGGGCACGATTGAAGATGCCCGACGACAGATCTCCACTGCGGCCGAACGCGAAATCAATGGCGGTCAGGAGCGTCGCGACCGCCGCGGTTTCCGCCGCGAGCTGGATCCGCGGCGCCCACATCGCGAGCAGGACGACCGGGGTGTACAAGAGCGGAATCTCGTATCCGGGCGGCTCCCGGAGGTCCGCGATGAAAATCGCCGGGATCAACAGCCAGATGAGCAGCGCGGGTTGTACGCGTCCGGCGATCTGGAGGAACGGCATCACTGAATTGCCGACGGGCGCTCGCTCGTGGCCGCCGACGGCATGACGTAGGTATGGAACCAGTCAGCCGCGAGATCGGCGACGTCCGACAGCGCACCGGGCTCCTCGAAGAGGTGCCCGGCACCGGGCACGATCTCGAGTGCCACGGGACCGCGCAGCTTCGCGCGTGCCGCGCGGTTCATCGCGAGGACCGCTGTGTCGAGCGCGCCGACGATCAGCAGCGTCGGCGCCACAACCCGGCCGAGCGCGTCGCCGGCCAGATCCGGCCGTCCGCCTCGCGACACCACCGCATAAACGCGTCCCGGTCGATCCACGGCAGCAACGAGCGCCGCAGCGGCGCCGGTGCTCGCGCCGAAGAGCCCAATCGGAAGCGACGCGGTGCTGTCCTGCTTCCGCAACCAGTCGATGATCGCAACCAGTCGTCCGGCGAGCCTGTCGATGTCGAATCGAAACCGGGCGTCCTGACGGTCGATATCCTCTTCGCCGGGGGTCAGCAGATCCACGAGCAGCGTCGCGAAGCCGTGCTGCTGGAGCGTGTGCGCGACGTAGCGATTTCGCACGCTCTGACGACTGCTGCCGCTGCCATGCGCGAAGAGCACGAGACCGGTCGAATCCGCCGACAGCGCCAAATCACCTTCGATCCGCGTGTCGCCGACCGGTATTCGAACGGTCAGTTCCTCAGGGTCGTTGAACTGTGACATGGCGGACCTCCTTACAGTCCAGACGGAAAAGTCTCGGCGACCTCGGCCGTCTCCCACGCCGCCGTGCGCTCGAGCGGCTCCACCGCGCGCGTCTCATCGAAGTGCAGCACGAAATCAAACTGGTCCGGCAGCTGCGCGTGGAAGTAGTGGCTGCGACGCTCGGTCCGAGGCGCATAAATCACGCCGATGGCGCGTTCGAGCCGTGGCTGGCGCAGAAGCGACCGCAGCTCCGGATCCGTCCGCAGCGGCAGCAGGAAGCGCTGAAGACCTGTTTCGTGGAACAGCCGCTCATAGCTGCCGGCAACCGACGGACGGACGTGCCGGCGGAGCGCCGGCCCATCCCATTCAGCCGCGGCCGTCACCGTGCCCGTGTGCGTGGTCAGCCCGACGAGCACCGCCTCGGCGCCGGACTCTTCACGCACGAGTTGTCCGAGATTGAGCTCACCGGTGGGACCGAGCTCAGTCGCACGCGCATCGCCCAGATGTGAGTTGTGGGCCCACACGACAACGCGGACGCCAGGGTGCGAACGCCCCAGGAACCGCCTCAGCTCTCTCAGCGTGTCCGCCATGTGCCGATCGCGCAAATTCCACGATTCGACGCGGCCTGCCAGCATCGTCCGGTAGTATTCCTCGGCGTTGCGCACGACCCGGGCGTTCTGCTCGGCCACGAAGTACTCGTCGGCGGCGATACGACCGTCGCGCGCAGCATAGTCGGCCGCACGGCGGCGGAGCTCGATCAGCTCGCTGACGACTTCGTTCTCACAGGAAGGACTCAGGCCCGACCCGGCCGTGTACGCGTACGCCTGCATTTCGTCGCCGAACCGATCGAAACAGGCATACCGCCGCTGTGCCCTGACGGCGGCTTCGGGATCCACCTTCTGGAGATAGGACAGAACCGCTTCGGCCGAGGCCCGGAGGCTGTAGAGGTCGAGTCCGTAGAATCCGGCGCGCGCCTGCTCCGGTTGCTGGTCGTTGTAGGCCCGCAGCCAGCCGATGAAGTCCAGCACGTCGGCGTTGCGCCACATCCACGCCGGGAAGCGCCGGAAGTCCGCGAGCGACTCGACTGCATCCCGATCGGGTCCAACGCCGCGGACGTATCGGTTGACGCGGTAGGCATCCGGCCAGTCGGCTTCCACCGCCACGGCGCGAAACCCTTTCTCGCGAATCAGACGCCCCGTGATGAGCGCGCGATGGCGATAGAACTCGTGCGTGCCGTGCGTCGCCTCGCCGATCAACACGACTCGCGCCTCGCCGATGCCGTCGAGCAGTGAATCGTAGTCGTGGATGTCGCCTGTGAGCGGCCGCGCGCAGCGGCGGACGACGTCCACGGGAGCAGGGGATGAGCGTGGCGACGGACTTCCCGCGCCGGACGTCTCTCCGCTGAGCAGACGACGAACCTCGTCATCAGTCGTGGGATTGAAATCGTCGTACCACATTCCGACCGCCGAGAATGGATCGGGCATCAACGGGCAAACGACGTCGTCTGCGAGGACGGAAAGACGTGCGCAGGTTTCTTTCGCTCCCACCGGCGCCGCCACAACGATCTGCGAGGGCTTCTGCTCACGGAGCGCCACGATCGTGGCCTCCATCGTCGCGCCGGTCGCGAGCCCGTCGTCGACGACGATGACCGTGAGGCCGGCGACCTGCTGACGCTGTCGGCCGGCGCGAAACAGCGCGTCATGGCGATCGAGCTCCAGCCGTTCGCGCGCTGCAACGCGGTCGACCAGCCCTGAGGGAATTCCGAGATCGCGGATCAGACGGTGACTGAGCACTTTGACTCCGCCTTCCGCGATCGCGCCCATCGCCAGTTCGGGATGTCCGGGAACGCCGAGTTTTCTGACAAGGAAGACGTCGAGCGGCGCGCGCAGGCGCACGGCGACTTCCGCAGCGACCGGCACGCCTCCCCGGGGAAGCCCAAGCACGACAACATCTGAGCGGCCCTCGTACGTCGTCAGGTGGCGCGCGAGCTCGCGTCCGGCGTCGATCCGATTTCGGTAGCGCATCATCGACTCCTTGTGCCGGCCGGCAACGTGCGACGCGTGACATCGACCGGCGTCCCCTGACGCGTCTGCAGGGCTGCGCGCACGGCCATCCAGTCCATCTCTGCCTCGAGCTCCTCGTAGCTGGCCAGTTCACGAACGACCGCCAGGCCGTCGGGCGAACGGTGATAGACGTCCGAGTGAGCCTCGAGCCAGACGGTTCCGTCATCGGCTCTGGCCAGCAGGATCGGCCTGTAGACAATCTCTCCGCGCATTCCCAAGGTCACGCGGCCAAACAGCCGCGCGATGTCATCGGGATGCAGTCGGATGCATCCGTGCGTCTGGAAGTGGTAGATGCTCGCGGGCGCATTCGTTCCGTGAATGCCGTACCCGGATCGATCGAGACCGATCCAGTACTGACCGAGCGGGTTGTCCGGGCCGGGAAGCACCTTTGTGACCACCGGCTTCCCCAATCGGTGCAGTTCTTCCTGGATTGACGGCGGCACGTCCCAGACCGGATTCACCTCGAGAAGCGTGACCCGGAACGGACCAACGAAGGTTGGCCACGACGCACGGCCGAGCCCGATCGGATAGGCGATGACGGACCCGGCGGCGCCCGAGAGAAACAACAGACGTTGCGGGATGTTGATCGTGATCGGCGCAGGGAACGGCTCGGGAATCAGATGCCGGTTGTCGATCGTCAGCGTCTGTCCCACACGCAGGCGCGCGGTGGGGCTCAGATCGTTGACCCGGGCGATCACGCGCGGCTCGACGCCGTAGCGAGCGCTGACGATGCTGATCGAATCACCGGGAACGGCGGTATACACGAACCGGCCGCCGGTCATGACCGCGGGGCCGCCGGAACGGGCGGCCGCCGTCGAAGACTCGAGCGCGACCGCGGCCGCCAGAACCGTCATCCACCACCCCGCAACCCATCCCAGCCTGACAGTCATCGCGCAATCCCGCTTGAGACTCAGATCGAGCAAGCGACGTGCCACGCGAGGCATCAATCCATGGTCCGGACCCTGGCCGGGGACGTGTGAATTCTTCGCGCTGCCGCGGGGTTTTCACCGACGAGTCGATCGGCGGCTGATGTCGTCGATCGCGAGGAGTGGTTTTTCAGTTGATGGCGGATGCCGAGCCGTGGTCCCAAAGCTGCATGGCCTGATCCGGAAGGTGTGTCATGGCCCTCCGCCGAATTCTCTTCCGCGCGCTGATTCTTGCCTTGGCTGTTGCCGCGATCGGCGCCAACTTCGTGGCCTACACGCGGCCCTGGTTTCTGCAATGGGGCGCCACGCCCGACGAACTCACGCGCGTTCTTCCAGGCGATGAAATCGTCGCGAACGCCGCCTCACAGTACACGCGTGCGGTAACCATACAGGCGCCAGTCGAACAGGTCTGGCCGTGGCTCGCGCAGCTCGGCCAGGATCGCGGCGGCTTCTACAGCTTCGATCTCCTCGAGAACATCGTCGGCTGTCAGATGCCCGTCGACGATGTGCTTCGTCCGGCGAAGCAGACGTGGCAGGAAGGCGACCGCTTGTGGATGTACCCGAAAGAGAAAGCCGGAGGCGTGGGATTCGCGACGCTGCAGGCGTACCTGCCCGGCCGCGCCATGGGCTTTGCGACACGCGCGCCCGGCACGATGCTCGATGAGCCCGAGGACGGGAGCTGGTCGTTCGTGCTCGAGCCGATCGACGGTCGAACCACGCGGTTCCTGATCCGCGGACGACTTGCGCCCGGCCGCTCGACCGCTGGCCTCGCGTTCGATCGACTCTTCTTCG
The DNA here is from genome assembly GCA_050264575.1 of Acidobacteriota bacterium. GTDB lineage: Bacteria > Acidobacteriota > Vicinamibacteria > Vicinamibacterales > SCN-69-37 > DASQFI01. The sequence goes on from JBLNGH010000571.1 coordinate 6,983, forward strand.
AGCCGGTTCACTTTTTCATGGAACGGCGGATGATGCTCGGGATCAAAGCGCTCGCCGAAGGCAGAGACCGTGGACGCGCGAGCAATCACGCACACATTGTCCTCTGGGTCGTTGGTTTCACGTTGGCCGTGGGGGCCGCCGTGCTGATCCTGAGACGCCGCGACTGGCTGCGGCCACTCGTGACGTTTCTTGCCGCTGCGCTGGTTTTCCAAATCCTCACCCTGAGCCAGCCGCCGCTCCCGGTCAGCGCCATGCTGACGGCGCTGGTCGCCGGGCTCTTTGCGCGCGATCTGTTTCGGTACGAGCCAGCTCAGCAATGGGGTGTGTCATGAGCGCCCGCGCGATTGCCGCCTGGTTTGCCATGGTGCCGATCGCGATCACGAACGGCGGCGTGCGGGACATTCTGATCGTGCCAGCCGCGGGTCCGGCCGCCGGTCACGTGATCAGCACGGTGATGCTTTGCGCCGCGATCCTGCTCGTCACCTGGATCACGATCGACTGGATGCGGCCGGCGAGTCTCCGCGACGCCGCACGGATCGGCATCACCTGGCTGGCGTTGACCCTCGCCTTCGAGTTTCTCGCCGGCCACTACGTGTTTGGAACGCCGTGGGGTCGCCTGCTGGCGGACTACAACCTCGCCGAGGGGCGCGTCTGGATCCTCGTCCCGATCACGACTGCCATCGCGCCGTGGCTTGTGGCCCGCGCGCGACACATCGTCTCGCCGCCAGTACACCAGGTCGCAAGCGACGTACGGTGACGCCGAGTCGCGGTCGGGTGCCGACGTACACACGGCACCGGACAGAGCCGTCGCGATTCTCATCAAGAACAATTGATTCGGCCACGGGCCCAATCAATAGCTGACGCGTCTCGACACCGGTCGAGGTCGCGGCGGCTCGACGCGCACGCGCACATCGAGCGCGCGAACACCGTGCTCGAGGACGACGAGCGGATTGATGTCCAGCTCCTGAATCTCCGGACACAATCCGACGAGCACGGACAGCCGAAGCAGGGCGTCCTCGAGCGCGTGCTCATCCGCAGGCTTTGCGCCCCGGTACCCGCGCAACAGACGGGCGCCCCGCAAGCCATCAATCATTGCCGCCGCGTCGTGCTCGGTCAGCGGATGCAGACGGAACTGGGTGTCCTTCAGCAGCTCCGCCAGCGTCCCGCCCGTCGCGCACAACAGCACAGGACCGAACGTGGGATCCTCGACGGCGCCGATGAGCATCTCGACGCCGCCAGTGACCATCTCCTGCACCAGCACGCCAGTCATGCTGGTACCGAGCCGGCTCGTCAAATCCCGCCACGCGTCACGGACATCGTCAGGCGTGTTGAGACCGACCTTCACGCCGCCGACGTCGGTCTTGTGCACGATCCGCGGCCCAATCGCCTTGATCGCGACGGGATACCCGATGTCATCGGCAGCGACAATCGCCTCGTCTTCCGACGCCGCGACCCGGCTCCTCGCAACCGGCAGGCGAACGGCCCCGAGGAGCGATTGCGTCTCATCAGGTGTCAGCCAGCCTCCCCCGCGGCCGAGGACGCGATCGACGATTCCACGCACGGCCAGGCGATCGACGTCACCGGCCTCGAACGGCGCGCTCTCGGGCTGCGCGAGCCACTCGCCATACGCGGTTGCGCGCGCGAGCGCGATGGCCGCGGCTTCCGGAAAGCTGAAACAGGGGATCGGATCGAGAAACGCGGCGCCCGAATGCGCAGACATGAAGACCGCGAGCACCGGCTTGCGCCCGGCGCGAGCCGCAACGGCCCGCTTGATGGCGGCCGCCACGTCTTCCCCTTTCGTCACGATCGGTGGGATGAAGATGACCAGGACGTTGTCCACCTGATCATCGTCCAGCAGGGCGCCGAGCGAACGCTCGTACTGATCGGCTGTCGCGGACGCGATCATGTCGACCGGGTTGCCCACGGCCGCGGCCGCGGGCCGAAACGATCGGAGTTCGCCCACCGAGCGGTCCGACAACGCCGGCAGTGTCATACCGGCGGCCTCGCACGCGTCGGCGGCGAGAATCCCCGGACCGCCGGCATTGGTGAGGATCGCCACGCGACGTCCTCGTGGAACCGGCTGTCCCGCCAACAACCTCCCGACGTCGAACATCTCTTCGAGCGTCGTCGTCCGAATCACACCGGCCTGGCGGAACAGCGCATCGGCAATGGCATCGCTCGACGCGAGCGCGCCCGTGTGTGACGACGCGGCGCGCGCTCCGGCGAGCGATCGGCCGGACTTGACGACGACGATCGGCTTGCGACGGGCGACGCGCCGGGCAATCTGGCTGAATTTGCGCGGATTGCCGAAGCTCTCGACGTACAGCAGGATGACGCTCGTCTGCGCGTCGCCGGCCCAGTACTGAATCAGGTCGTTGCTCGAGACATCCGCCTTGTTGCCGACCGACACGAAGGTCGAGAGCCCGATCCCGAGATCGCGCGCATAGTCGAGCACGGCCAGCCCGAGCGCCCCGCTCTGCGTCGACATCGCGACGGAGCCGGCCGGCGGATAGACGGGCGAAAACGTTGCGTTCAGGCGCACGGCGTCGTCGGTGTTCAGGACGCCCATGCAATTCGGACCCACCAGCCGGATTCCCGCGGCCCGGATTCGCGTCAGGATGGCGGTTTCGAGCGCGCGGCCCTCGGCGCCCGTCTCGGCGAAGCCGGCGCTGATGATGACGATCGCTTTGACGTGCTTCGCGATGCAGTCGTCAACGACCTGGCTCACGTGCGCCGCCGGCACGGAGACGACCGCGAGGTCCACGTCCCCGGGCACCGCGGCGATGTTGGGATAGGCGTTGACGCCGTCGATATCGACGGCTGTCGGGTGGATGGCGAACAGCCGTCCGCGGTAGCCGGCTGAAACGAGGTTGTGGAGGATCTCGGATCCAATCTTGCCGCGCTCGTGGCTCGCGCCGACGACGGCCACCGATTGGGGCGCGAGAAACGACCTGACCGAGGCGGTCGCCGCGAGCTCGGATCGCGCAGCGGCACGCGCCTCGAAGTCGGGCGTCCGATCGAGCGTCAGCGCGACGTGGAACACGCCGGCTTCCAACTGCTGCTCGACGGCGAAGCCCGAGTCCATGAAGACGCGCAGCATCCGATTGTTGCTCGCAAGCACGTAGGCGTCGAACCGGCGAATCTCGTGCGGTCGCGCGATGTCGGCCAGCGTTTCCAGCATGCGCGTTCCGATTCCGCGCCCCTGGAGGGGATCGGCAATGACGAAGGCCACCTCTGCGCGGTCCGGCACGCGCGCGTCACGGACGTAACCGGCCACCGCAATGGCTTCACCGTTCGACTCGCCGATTAATGTGAACGCCTGATCCGGATCGGCGCGCAGGAATTCGGACACGTCCAGCGTCGGCAGCTTCGGGATCCGGAAGAAGCGGGAATAGAGACTGTCGGGCGAGAGCCTGGCGAACAGGTCGCGTATCCCGCGCTCATCCGACGTACGGGCGGGACGAAGCCTGATCGTCGAGCCATCCCGCAGGACGACATCGAATTCGTAGTCGGTCGTGACAGTGGCCATGTCAGTTTGGTCAATCGGGCTGAAAAACGAAAGCGTCACCGGTTCCGGACAACTCGGTTTTTCCTTACCGCGAGTCGTCAATCGATGGTACATTGCCGGCGCTCGTCAGCAAGCACAATGCCGGATGGAACGGCGCGGACGGGCACGAGGTTTGCGATACGCACGAAGGCTTCCGGAACCGCGTCACGCGCGTTCTGGAGTTCGGGAGGTGACGATGTCGCGACACATCCGGAGAATAGGCCCGAATTCCTGGGTGGCCTGTGCGGTCGTGATGTGGTTGATTGCGATCGCCAGCGTCCGTGCCGGGGCCTGGACCCCATGGCCAGACGTGGCGCCTCCGGAAAATTCCCCGGCGCTGCAGAATCCTCCGCAGCCTCCCAAGACTCCTCCGCAAGCGCCCAAGACTCCTCCTCCTCCGCAGACGGCTGCGCCCACAGTCGCGTATGTCGGCGAGACGACCTGCCTCACCTGTCACGACGACAAGAAGCAAGGGTACGTCGGCAGCCCGCATCATCAGGCGACTGACCCGCGGACGCCGGCGGCCAAGCAGGGATGCGAGAGCTGCCACGGCCCGGGCGGCAATCACGTGAAGGATCCGGCTGCCAACCCGGTCAAACGCTTCTCGAAGCTTCCGCCGAAGGAAGTCAACGCGGCATGCACGACCTGCCACAATCGGGGTGAGCACGCGTTCTGGATGGGCAGCCAGCACGAAAGCCGCGGCCTGAGCTGCGTGAACTGCCACAGCGTGCATGCGCCGGTGAGCGAGCAGAAGCACCTCAAGGCAGAAACGCAACCCAAGCTCTGTGTGCAGTGCCATCGGGACAAGGTCGCCAAGCTCGATCGGTCCGGCCATATGCCCGTCCGCGAAGGCAAAATGACGTGCACCACCTGTCACAACGTGCACGGCTCGACGAACGTCAGGCTGCTGCGAAAGGGCGATTCGCTCTCGGAACTCTGCACGAGCTGTCACGCCGACAAGCGCGGTCCGTACCTCTGGGAGCACGCGCCGGCGCGCGACGGTTGCACGACCTGCCATGATCCGCATGGCTCGTCGAACGAGCGCATGCTCGTGGCGAAGCCACCGATTCTTTGTCAGAGGTGTCACGTGTCCACGCGCCATCCAAGCACCATCTACGATGCCGCGTTGGTGGGCTCCGGCGCGAACCCCAGCGCCAGAGTCTACGGCCGATCGTGTGTGACGTGTCATTCCGCCATCCACGGATCGAATCACCCCAGCGGGCAACGGTTCATCAGGTGAGGGAGGGCATCATGCGCCGATTCAGCATATTGGCGTTGGCGCTTGGTCTCGCGCCTGCCGCAGCGTACGGTCAGACATCACCGCCGGCTCAGCCGCCTCCAACCGGCCAGCCAGGGCAGCCCACTCAGGCCACGGGCATTCCTCTGACGACGGGCTGGATTGATTTCGGCGTCCGGGGGTCGGACATCACCGGGGACGGCGCGCGGTACGAGCGGTATCGCGATATCGGCGACGGCGCCGCGTTCGAAACGTTCAGACTGAACCACGAGCGAGCGGGGTGGCTGTTCAATGCCGCCGCCGATCACGTCGGGCGCGACGATCAGCGCTATCGCGGCGACGTCGTCAACCCCGGCAAATTGAAGACGTGGGTGCTCTGGGATCAAATCCGGATGCTGATGAGCCGCACGACGCAGACGCTCTACTTCAACACGGCTCCTAACGTGTTCGAAATCGACAACGCGTTTCAGTCGGCCATCCAGGCTTCGCCGCCGTCGTCGTCGGCGCCGTCGAACACGTTTCCTACGATATTCAACCAGAATGCGCGCACCTTCGACACGGAGTCGCGCCGGCACATCTTCGAGACCGGCGTCGAGTACCTGGCCAGGCCGGAGTTGACCGTCAAGGGACTGTACCGCTACACGGATAAAGACGGGGGCATCCCCTGGGGCGGCAGCTTCGGGCACAGCAGCGTCGTGGAACTTGCCGCGCCCGTTCAGCACACGTTCAACGATTTCGATGCGTCGGCAGAGTACAGCCGCGATCCGGTGGTCGTGCGGTTCGGCACCTTCGGATCCTGGTTTCACAACGACAACACCGATGTCGCCTTCGACAGCCCGTTCAGAGCCGTCGACGTCAGCGGGAACTCGTCGCGCGGCAGGATCTCGCTGGCGCCGTCGAATTCCTTCATCGGCGTCAACGGAACCGCGTCAGTCCGGCTGCCGTACCGCTCTCGCGCGACGGCGTACATCTCGACCGGCTCGCTGAAGGACGCCGGCGATCCGCTGATGCCGCAGACTATCAATTCGGCGATCAGCCCCAACCCGGTCGATCGCGCGACCGTCGAAGGCGAGGCGCGGACAACCGCCGTCAACCTCACGTTCGTCTCCAGGCCGAACAACTTGTTCGATATCAACGCCCGGTTCCGCGACTACGACTACGACAACCGGACGCCGCAGCTCACGCTGCTCCAGCGCGTGGCGTACGACAACTCGGTGTCCCCGGCGACCTACAGCTCGCTGGGCGCGCAGGGGTCCGCCGTCGGGACGGTCGTCACGGAACCGTTCGGCCTCGGCCGCGCGACGTTCGACGCGGACGTCAGGATGATCCCGAGAAGCGGCTACTCGGCCGGCGTCGGCTACTCCTACATCGGCGAAGAACGGACCCACCGGATCATCGAGAACACGAACGACCATGTCTTCCGGCTAATGTTCGATGCCGTCGGGCACTCGCTCTTCACGCTCCGGACGAAGTACGAGCACGCCGACCGGAGCGGAGACACCCCGGAAGAGGCTGAGCGCGAGCTGTTCCTGATTGGCGAACAGCCCGGAATCCGGCATTTCGACATCGCGCCTCGCACGCGTAATCGGGTGACGATTCTGGGCAGCGTCATCGCCTCCGATACGCTCTCACTGAACGCCTCGTTCGCCGCCGGCAAGGACGACTACACCGAGAGCCTGTTCGGACTGCGCGACAACACCCACCAGGTGTACGGCGTCGGCGTCGATACCGTGCCGTCCGACACCGTGACCATTGCCGGCTCGTACAACTATGAGCGCTACAACGCGCTGTCACGGTCGCGGCAGGCCGAACCCGTCAGCTCCACCCACAGTGATCCGTTCAACCGCCAACCACCGTTCAACTACGACACGTTCCTCGCGTTCCCGCAGGACTCGAATACCGTCCCGCAAGTCGCCAGAGCGTCGCGCAACTGGGCGACCGACGCCCGCGATCGCGCACACTCGTTCATCGCGACCGCGCACTTTGCCCGCGTGAAAGAGAAACTCGACATCAACGTCATGTACGACTTCAGCCTGGCGAGAAGCAATTACAACTACATCACGGGACCGGTGGCAGACCGTACGCTGCCGGAAGAGGTGCCCGTCGATCCGACGTTGCCGCCACCCACGGCGCTTCCGCCGACCCGGAGCGAGTTGCACCGCGGCACGCTCGACCTGTTGTATCCGCTGACGC
>JBLNGH010000572.1:0-5033 GCA_050264575.1 Acidobacteriota bacterium
GTCGGTCACGGCACGCTCTACTTTCTCCGCCACTTGCGCGACAGACAGCCCGGCAGTATCGATCGTCACGTGCGCGCGTGTGTAAAGCGGCTCGCGCTGCGCCAGGAGTTGCCGCAGCGCGTCCCGTGCCCGAGGGTGCTGATCGATCGGCCGGCGGTCGCCCTGCCGGATTACGCGCTGCCAGTAATCGTCGGCGCGGGCTTTGAGCCAGACGGTCGTCGCGTGCCGGAGGAGCAGTCCGTACGTTTCCGGCGAGGTGACCAGACCGCCGCCCGCGGCGATCACCATGCCGCGCCCGCTCGTCAGGAGATCGACGAGCGCCTCTCGCTCGAGCCGCCGGTAGTACTCCTCGCCATGCAGCGAGAAGACCTCGCCCAACGCAAGACCGGCGCGCGCTTCGATCTGCCGGTCGAGTTCGACGAAGGGGAGTCGCAACCGGCGGGCCAGGCGCCGCCCGATCGTCGTCTTGCCGGCGCCCCGCAACCCCAGCAGCGCGACGACCAATGCCGCCGGATCGTCCGCCGGTGTCACGAGATCGGCGGCGGTCGTCTGCAGCGCGGACGCCAGGTCCGCGAGGCGCTTCACGGAAATATTGCCGCGTCCGGCTTCGACGTCCATGAGGAAGCGGAGCGACAGCCCGGATCGTGACGCGAGGTCGCGCAGCGTCAACTGCCGCTCCTGCCGAAGCTGTCGAGCGCGCCGGCTCAGCGTTTCAAGGACGGGCTCCACGGTGGTGCAGTATATCGCATGAAAAGTAGCCTCAACTGCAATATATTGCCTTGACTCGCCAGGACGAAGGCCGATAGGCTGACGAGTACATCCATGGCCACGCCCACACAGACGGCAGTCCCCGTGTCCTTCGAGACCCATCCGTCGCGGTATCGCCATTGGAAGCTCGCCTTCGACGGGCCGATCGCGACGCTTTCGATGGACGTGCAGGAGGACGCGGGGCTCGTCCCCGACTATCGCCTCAAGCTCAACTCGTACGATCTCGGCGTGGACATCGAGCTGGCCGACGCCATCCAGCGGATCCGGTTCGAGCATCCCGAAGTGCGCGTGGTCATCATCACCAGCCTCAAGGAGCGGGTGTTCTGTGCCGGCGCGAACATCTTCATGCTCCGCGGCTCCAGTCACGCGTGGAAAGTGAACTTCTGCAAGTTCACGAACGAGACGCGGCTCGCGATGGAAGATGCGAGCGCGCACTCAGGGATCAAGTTCGTGGCCGCCCTGAACGGCATCTGCGCCGGCGGCGGGTACGAACTGGCGCTGGCGTGCGACGAGATCATCCTGGTCGACGATTCGAACTCGGCAGTGAGCCTGCCCGAAACGCCGCTGCTTGGCGTCCTGCCAGGCACGGGCGGTCTCACTCGCGTCGTGGACAAACGGAAAGTGCGGCGGGATCTCGCGGACTGCTTCGGCACCCTCGCCGAGGGTGTGAAAGGGAAGCGCGCGGTCGAGTGGCGCCTCGTTGACGCGACGTATCCGCCCAGCAAGTTCAAGGAGGCCGTCCTCGGCCATGCGAACGAGCTGGCGGCGCAGTCCGATCGGCCGGCAACCGGACCGGGCATCACGCTCAATCCCCTGGCCGTGCGTGAAAGCGCCGATGGGATCGAGTACTCGTCGGTGTCGCTGAAGCTGGACCGCGCCAAGCGGGTCGGCACCCTCACGGCGCGCGCGCCGCAGGCGCCCGTCGAAGAGACGCCGGAAGCGATTCTCGCGGCCGGCGATCAGTTCTGGCCGCTTCGGGTGTTCCGCGAGCTCGACGATGCGATTCTGCGGCTCCGGTTGAACGAGCCCGAGATCGGCACGGTCATTCTCAAAGCCGAGGGCGATCCGGCGCTCGTGCTGCAGGCCGACGACGTCCTGTTCGAGCAGGAAGCGCACTGGCTCGTGCGCGAGATCCGGCTGCTGATCGCGCGGACGCTCAAACGCCTCGATCTGTCCGCGCGAAGCTTCTTTGCGATCATCGAGCCCGGCAACGCGTTCGCAGGCACGCTCTTCGAGCTGGCGCTGGCGGCCGATCGCTCGTACATGTTGAACGACCCGGATCGGCCGAACACGATTCAGCTGTCCGGGATGAACGCCGGTCCGTTCCCGATGAGCAACGGCCTCACGCGCCTGCAGGTGAGGTTCTACGGCGAGCCGCAAAAGACGGATCTCGCGCTGGCGCACGACGGGCCCTTCGATCCCGGGCAGGCGTTCGAGGCGGGCCTCGTCACGTTCGCGCCCGACGACATCGACTGGGACGATGAGGTCAGGCTGGCGATTGAGGGGCGGGCGGCGCTCTCCCCGGACGCGCTCACCGGGATGGAAGCCAACCTGCGATTCGTCGGGCCCGAAACGCTCGAAACCAAGATCTTCGGCCGGCTCTCGGCCTGGCAGAACTGGATCTTTCAGCGCCCGAACGCCGTCGGTCCCAAAGGCGCCCTCACGTCCTATGGTTCGTCCGAACGCGCCGAGTTCGACTTCGGACGAACGTGAATATGAGATGTGGTGATCTGGGGATCTGGAGATTTGAAAGCCGCTTGTCTCAAGACGCGGGCTCGAAAGATCTGGCCAGAATGATTTTCAAATCTCATATCCCCAGATCACAAGATCATAATTTCTCCCGGTGCATGTCATGATCTCCGCAGAACGGATTCCCAACAACGTCGATTTGCATCTCAACAAGCGGCTGCAGCGGGCGCTCGAGCACTGGCAGCCGCAGTACATCCAGTGGTGGCGCGACATGGGACCGCAGGGGTTCCAGGAGTATCACCAGGTGTACGTCCGCACGGCCGTGAGCGTCGATCCGTCGGGCTGGGCGCATTTCGAGTACGTCCGGCTTCCCGAGTACCGCTGGGGCATCTTCCTCGCCGACCCCGTCGTCGATCGGACCATCGGCTTCGGCGACTTCTTCGGTCAGCCGGTCTGGCAGGAAGTGCCGGGCGAATTCCGCAACCAGCTCCGCCGCCTCATCGTCACGCAGGGCGACACCGAGCCGGCGAGCGTCGAGCAGCAGCGGTGGCTGGGACATCGATGCCCGAGCGTCTACGACCTCCGCAATCTCTTCCAGGTCAACGTTGAAGAGGGCCGCCATCTCTGGGCGATGGTCTACCTGCTGCATTCCTACTTCGGCCGCGACGGCCGTGACGAGGCCGAGGATCTCCTCGCGCGCCAGAGCGGCAACCGCGACAAGCCGCGCATTCTCGAGGCGTTCAACGAGCCGATCGACACGTGGCTCGACTTCTTCATGTTCACGATGTTCACCGATCGCGACGGCAAGTCGCAGCTGCTGTCGCTCTCGGAGAGCTCGCTCGATCCGCTGTCACGCACGACCCGGTTCATGCTGACCGAAGAAGCGCATCACATGTTCGTCGGCGAAACCGGCATCGGCCGCATCATCGAGCGCACCGCGGAGTTGATGAAGGAGGCGGGCTTCTCGGAGGACGTGCGGCGTCTCGGCGGAATCGATCTGCCGACCCTCCAGAGGCACATCAATCTGTGGTTTTCGTTGAGTCTCGATCTTCACGGCAACGAGATCTCGACCAACGCGGCGGCCTACTTCGCCAACGGCTTGAAAGGCCGGGCGGAAGAGGCCAAATGGGGTGACCACCGCGTCGTCGAGTCGCAGTACCGGCTCGAGACCGTTCGCGACGGCGCGGTCGTGCAGGTCGAGATTCCGATGCGGAACGCGATGAACGAGGTGCTGCGAGACTGGTATGTCGACGACTGTCAGGCGGGCGTGGACCGCTGGAACAGGATTCTCGAGCGCCAGGGTCTGTCGGATCGGCTCCGCCTGCCGGATCGCAAGTTCAATCGAGGCATCGGCCAGTTCGCCGGCTTCCATTTCGATCCCGACGGCCGGATGCTCAGCGACGAGGAGTGGGCGCGGCGCAAGGGCGAGTGGCTGCCCTCGCCGGCCGACAAGGCGTTCCTGCTCAGCATCATGAACGCGCCGATCTACGAAACCGGCCGGTTCGCGAATTACATCGCGCCGCCGCAGCGCGGCATCAAGGGCAAGCCGGTCAACTTCGAGTACGTCCGGACGGAGGCGTAGACGCGGATGGCCAGGGTCGACGTCAGCGCGAGCGGCGGGATCTGCCTGCTGACCCTCAACGAGCCGCCGGCCAACACGTACAGCTACGAGCTGATGCGGGAGCTCGACGCCGCGATTCTCGACGCGCGCATGGATCGATCCGTCCACGTCATCGTCGTCACGGGCGCCGGCGACAAGTTCTTCTGCGCGGGCGCGACGATCGGCATGTTGAAAGACGCCGATCCGGACTTCAAGTATTACTTCTGTCTTCACGCGAACGAGACCCTCAACCGGTTTGAACAAACGCCGAAGCTCGTGATTGCCGCGTTGAACGGCCACACCGTCGGCGGCGGTCTCGAGGTCGCCATGGCCGCCGATCTGCGGATTGCGCGAAAAGACGCCGGCAAGATCGGGCTGCCCGAAGTGATGCTCGGGGTGCTGCCCGGCACCGGCGGGACCCAGCGCCTGGCGCGTCTGGTCGGCAAGGCGCGCGCGATCGATCTCATGATCAACGGGCGCCTGATCTCGATGGACGAGGCCGCGACGATCGGCCTCGTGACCGAGGTCTGGGATGAGGCAAGGCTCGCCGGCCGGCCGTTTCTCGACGCGGTGCTCGACTACGCGCGTCAGTTCTGTCCGCCGCATCGCGCCAGCCTCGCCGTCGGCCGCATCAAACGCGCCGTCCAATCAGGCCCCGAGGCTGGCCTGGGCGAGGGACTCGCGATCGAGCGCGAGCTGCAGCAGCTCCTCTTTCAGAGCGAGGATGCGAAGGAAGGGATCGCGGCGAATCTCGAGAAGAGGAAGGCGAAGTTCACGGGGTCGTGAGGTGGGCGATTCGGGCTGGCCAAAAGCAGACATGAAGGGCATGAAGGTCGTGAAGGACATGAAGACAAGCCCGACAAGTCGAGGGTGAGCACAGTCGCTGTACAGGCGAGCCCCGCGTCGCCCGGGGCGGGGGGGGTGGGGAACCCGACCCCACAAAACAAGAATCAGTTATGGTGGGGGTGTTGCGGGG
>JBLNGH010000573.1:0-7352 GCA_050264575.1 Acidobacteriota bacterium
ATCTCCTGGAGGCCAATCCGGACGACCTGGAGTGGACCAACGGCGCCTTCAACGTCAAGGGCTCGCCCGAGCAGAAGAAGACCATCCAGGAGATCGCCTTCGCGGCCTACACCAATCATCCGCAGGGCATGGAGGCCGGCCTCGAGGGGGTGTCGTACTACGACCCGCCGAACCTGACGTTCCCGTTCGGCAGCTACATCTGCGTCGTCGACATCGACCGCGGCACCGGCGAAGTGAAGATCCGCCGCTTCGTGGCGGTCGACGACTGCGGCAACATCATCAACCCGATGATCGTCGAGGGCCAGGTGCACGGCGGGCTCACGATGGGGATGGCGCCGGCGCTCTTCGAGGAGATCAGCTACGACGAGGCCGGCAACATTCAGGGCGGCAGCTTCATGGACTACCTGCTGCCGACCGCAATGGAGACGCCGAGCTGGGAGACCGACAAGACGGTGACGCCGTCGCCGCATCATCCGCTGGGCGCGAAGGGCGTGGGGGAGTCGGCCACCGTGGGCGCCCCGCCCGCCATCGCCAACGCCGTCGTCGACGCGCTGTCGCATCTGGGTGTCAAGCACATCGACATTCCGATCACGCCGGAAAAGGTCTGGAACATCCTGCGGGAGAAGGGCGTGGCGGAGTAACTTCGAACTGCGTCCGCTGGAGGCGCGAAATGCTACAGGCAAGAAGGTTCGGGGCCGTGAGTGTGCTGCTACTCGCCGTTGGCGCAGGCGTGATGACGCATCCAGCGAGCGGCCAAGCCGTCGCGCAGGGGGATCGGCAGTACGTCCGCCTGAGCGAGATTCGCTTGAAGCCGGAGGCCATGGCGGATTGGACGGAAATCCAGAAGACCGAGGCAATCCCGATGGAAAAGAAGGCGGGCTACCGGTGGCGGCAGGTCTGGAGCAGCGGGAACGAGTTCTTCGATCGACTCATCATCGAGCCGATCGCGACCCTCGCGGATCTCGACGGCGGCAACGTGGCCGTGAGAACTATCGGTGCGGAGGCGTCGGCCGCGCTGCATGCGCGCATCCAACGGACGGTGAACGGCGTCCGGTCGGTGATCGCGGAGGTCCGACCGGACCTCGGATACGGGCCCCCGCCGGAGCGACCGCGGCTCGCCGTCCTCATGATCATCGACGTCGTGCACGGGCGGGCGCGCGACTTCGAAGCGTTCTTGAAGACTGAAGCGGTGCCGGCGCTCAAGAAGGACGGGACGGCCTGGATGTCGGTGATGCAGGTGCTGTTCGGGGATGACGCCAACCGCTATTTTGTGTGGACCCCGACGGCCAATTACGCTGAGTTGTCGAAGGGCAGCCCGCTGGAGCGCGGCTTCGGCGCGGACGGGGCGCGCGTGCTTGCGGAAAAGACCCGCGCGATGATCGGGCGGGTCGAGCGGCGCGTCGTGCGGTACAGCAACGAGCTGAGTTACATCAATACGCCGAGCGCATCGCGGTAATTGCCGGACCGTGGCCGCGACGCGAGATCGATTCCGATAGGTGGTCGATCCACTCGTGCAAGGTGATTTTGGCGGACTAAGTCTTCTTAGCTAAGCTTGATCTGCATGGCCAAGCCCCACACGATTCACGCGGCGAAGACACAGCTCTCGCGATTGATTGCCCGGGTCCGACGCGGCGAGACGGTTATCATCGCGCGCGGCTCTCAGCCGGTTGCGAAGCTGGTGCCCATTGATGAGGCCCCGCCGACTCGACGGTTCGGGGCGATGCGGGGACGTGCCGGCGTCACCCGCGCCTTCTTCGACAAGCTGCCGGCCGACGAGCTCGCCGCCTGGGGCGAGTGAATGCCGGTCCTCTCCTCGATACGCACACCCTCCTCTGGTGGCTCGACGGTGACCGTCGGCTGTCGCGCCGGGCGCGCCTGCCGGAGCCACTCGACGTCGCCACTGACGTCGCCGGCTGCCTGGCGCGCCAGGACTTCCTCGAGCTTCCCATCAGCGTGCTGCACGCGCAGCGGGCCGGGACCCTCCGCATCGACCATCGAGACCCGTTCGATCGCATGCTGATCGCCCAGGCCCAGATGGAGGATCTGCCGATTGTGACGAACGAGACCCTGTTCGACGCGTTCGGCATCACCCGCATCTGGTAGTCCCGGCGCCTATTGACAGTCAACCGTAACGGTTCCTCTTCTCCTATAGAATATCGATAGGAGTCTGCGCGTGAGCCTGCCGTCGCGGCTGTCGAGCTTCGTCCGCAATCTGTTCGCTCGTGAACACGTCGAGCGCGATCTCGACGCGGAGCTTGCCGCCTACCTGGACGAGCTCGTGGCGGAGAAAGTACGCGCCGGCCGCACCGTCGCGCAGGCGCGTCGTGAAGCGCGTCTCGAGCTGGGTGGCGCCGAGCAGGTGAAGGAGCAGGTGCGCACGGCACGGACGGGCGCGCTCGTCGAGCAGCTCGTTCAGGACGTCCGGTTCGGATTCCGTCAACTTCGCCGCTCGCCCGGATTCACCACCGTCGTCGTGCTCACGCTCGCCCTGGGGATCGGGACCAGCACCGCCGTGTTCAGCCTGGCCGATGCGCTCTTCTTCCGGCTGCCGGGCGTCGCGCACGCGGACCGGCTGGTCCACGTGTCGCAAACTCGCGCAGGCCGGACGGAGAACTCGTACCCGCTGTCGTATCCGGACTACGTGTACTTCCGGGACCACAGCAGGTCGTTCGAGCATCTCGCGGCTCACTACTCGGGCTCGCCGCTCCATCTCGTCGTCGATGGCGAGTCGCTGTCGATCAAGGGCGGGGTCGTGACCCGGAACTACTTCGCGACGTTCGGCCTCGAGCCGGCGCTCGGCCGTTTCTTTCGTCCGGATGAAGACGACGTGCCGGGCCGGGATCCGGTTGCGGTCATCGCGTATGGCTTGTGGGAAAGCCGATTCGGCCGCAATCCCTCGGTGCTCGGCAGGACGATTCAGTTGAACGGCGTGAGCTTCACGATCGTCGGCGTGGCGCCGCCGGACTTCGAAGCGGATCGCGCAGGCCAGGAAGCACTGTCGCTCTGGATTCCCAGCGCCATGTTGAGAGTCGGGTATCGGTACTGCGATGGGTTTACGCGCGAGTGTAATGTCGTGCAGCTCACCGGCCTGCTGCGGCCGGGGGTGACGCTCGCGCAGGCGCAGCAGGAACTCAGCGTTTTCGCTCGTCAGCTCGAAGCCGCGTATCCGGCGAAGAACAAGGGCGACGACGTGTTCGTCGCCTCGGCGCGGGGCGTGACGCCCGCGCGTCAGACGGAGAGCCGCGCGACGCTCCAGCTGCTCGGAGCGGCGGTCGCGCTGCTGCTCGCGATCTCCGGCGCCAACGTCGCCGGCTTGATCGTCGGACGAGGTCTCGGTCGTCGTCGAGAGGTAGCGGTGCGGTTGAGTCTTGGCGCCGGACGCGGCCGGCTCGTCAGACAGTTTCTGACCGAGAGCCTGCTGCTTGGGCTGTTGGGCGGCGCCGCGGGGATGGTAGTCGCAATCTGGGCGAAGGATCTCCTTGTCGCCTACTACGGCGTCACCTATTCCGGCGCGCGCCTCGTGATGAATCTCAACCTGAACCTGCTTGTCCTGGCTTTCACGATCGGCATCTCCGTGATCACCGGACTCGGATTCGGTCTCGTTCCGGCGCTTCAGTCGAGCCGCGTCGATCTGATCGCCGCGGTCAAGATCGACAGCCACTCAGGCGGCTATCGACGATCGCCCGCACGCGACGGGCTCGTCGTCGCCCAAGTCGCGCTGTCGATCGTGCTGCTCGTCGGCGCAGGGCTGATGATTCGCAGCGTGCGCAGCATTCATCAGGGACCGGGCTTCAATCCCGATCCGATCGCGCTGCTGCGGCTTCGGCCGAGCCTCATGGACTATCCGGTTGAGAAGGCCTGGAGGTTCCAGGCGGACCTCAACCGGCGACTTGCTGCGCTGCCGGGCGTTCAGGCCGTGAGTTCGTCCGGACTGCCGCCGCTGCCTGGATGGGGTCCGCAGTTGTCGCTGTGGCTCCCGGGTCAGGAGCCGGCCGATCCGGCGCAGGCGTTTCAGGTGTACCAGAACGCCGTCGCCCCGCGGTATTTCGAGACGCTCGGGCTCGCGTTGATCGAAGGGCGGGACTTCAGCGCAAAGGACGATCGCCGCGGGCCGCCGGTCGTGATCGTCAATCGCACGTTGGCGAATCATTTCTGGCCGAACGGCACCGCCACCGGTCGAGTCCTGTCCGTGGACGGCGTCAAGCACCGGGTGATTGGCGTCGTGCGCGACGCGCAGTACCGCACCAGGACCGAGGGTCCCGAGCCGTTCCTGTATCGCAGCTACTGGCAGCAGGATCCAACCGATTCGTTCAACGGCGACGCCTGGGTCCACGTGCGGGTTGCGGGCGATCCGGCCGGACTGCTGCCGGCGATTCGACGCGCGATCGCCGAGGTCGATCCCGACGTGCCGGTCAACGAGGATCTCCCGCTCGCCGCGCGTGTGGACTATCACTTTCGACACGTTCGCGCCGTCGGCACGATGCTCGTGACGCTCGGCTCGCTCGCGATTTTCCTGAGCGCCGTGGCGCTCTCGACCGTCCTGGCGTCGGCGGTGCGGCAGCGGAGGCGCGAGATCGCCATTCGCATGGCGGTCGGCGCGTCCCGGAGCGTGGTCTCGACACTCGTCCTGCGACACGGCCTGACGATGGCCGGGCTCGGCGCCGTTCTCGGCCTGACGGGCGGCCTTGGCGCGAGCAGCGTCCTGCGCACGCTGCTGTTCGGCGTGAGTCCGATCGATCCGGTCACGTTGGCCGGCGTCGCGCTGGTGCTGACGATGGTGACGGTCGCGGCGTGTTACGTGCCGGCTCGCCTCGCGTCGCGCATCGATCCGCTGGTCATTCTCAGGCACGAATAGCGCCGCGCTTCGCGCCGCGACGTTCGAAGTGGCTTTGCCAAAAAAAAGTCGACGACGTAACGCGGCAAAGTCGAGAGATATTTGGGCGCGGCTGAAGAGCACTCGCGCCCACGCGTCACACGACGGGTACGGCGGGTCCGCGGAACCTGATTCCTGTCATCTCCTATTTCATCCATTTAGGACTCACCTTGACATCCTAGGTGAAAGCGCCTACCCTCACCTAGCATGTCTAGTCGTGGCGATTTCGGCCGTCTTGAGCTCCTGCAGGGTACGCTCGATCTGCTGATTCTCCGCACGCTTCGTCTTGGGCCGGCTCACGGCCATACGATCGCGAAAACCATCGAGCGTGGGTCGGACGACGTGCTCCAGATTGAGCAAGGGTCGCTTTATCCGGCTCTCCACCGCCTGATCAAGCGCGGTTGGATCGATTTCGAAGTCGGCACTTCCGAGAACAATCGCCGCGCCAAGTTCTACCGGCTCACCGCTGCGGGACGGCGTCAGCTTGCCGTCGAGACCAGCAAGTGGGATCGGCTGGCCGGTGCCATCGCACGCATATTGCGGCCTGCAGCCGCCGAAGGTGAACGATGACCCGCCGCGGCCGGAAAGCGCTCGATGGCCTGACGGACGATCTCCGCGATCACATAGAACATCAGACGGAGGAGAACCTCGCGCGTGGAATGACACCGGACGAAGCACGCCGGCAGGCGCGCCTTGCGCTCGGCAACACTGCGCTGATCGAGGAAGATACGCGCGCCGTGTGGGTATCGCGTTGGCTGGAAGATCTGCGTCGTGATCTCCGCTATGCGCTGCGTACCTTCCGCCGGAGCCCCGGTTTCGCCGCGACGGCTGTCGTCTCCCTCGCAGTCGGGATTGCCGCCGCTACAGGGATGTTTAGCATCGTGAACGCGGCACTACTGAATCCTTTCCCATTCGCCGACATCAATCGGATCGTCAGGCTTGACATGAACGACAAAGGCAAGCCGCGTGGTCTGTCTGTCACGGCGCGACAGCTCGTCGCCCTTCAAGACAGCGACGTCTTCGACGGCGCCTTCGGCTGGGACACCTGGGGGATGACGCTGACCGGCCAGGGCTTCCCAGAAGTGGTAGGCATCCAATATTTTTCAGCAAACGCTTTGAACGTACTCGCGGTGCCGCCCCTCCTCGGACGAGTCTTCAACGAAGCGGACGGGCCGGCGGGCGAGCAGCCCCAACGGGTCGTCGTGCTCACCTATCGGTTCTGGCAGCGACACTTCGGCGGCCGGCCTGAGGCTGTAGGGCAGACCCTCTCTTTGAACCGCGAACCCTACACCGTGATTGGCGTGCTGCCACGTCAATACTTTTACACTGGTCCGGAGATTCTCGTTTCCGTTGATCTGACGTTCGATAAGAACCGCGCATGGAGCGTCCAGGCCCGACTCAAGCGGGGCGTTACTCCACGCATGGCCGAACAGCGACTTCAGCCGCTCTTCGACCAGTTCGCCAAGGAGGCCCCGCAACGCTTTCCGAAGGAGGTGCGCCCGCTCGTACGAACTCTGGTGGAGACCCAATGGGCGGCCGGCTTTGTGCCGACCCTCCTGTTGATCTTCGCGGCGTCCATGTTGCTGCTCCTGCTCGCATGCACGAACGTGTCCATCCTGCTGTTGGCGCGCGGCACCGCGCGGGCGCATGAGTTCGCCGTGCGGGCCGCCTTAGGGGCAAGTCGTGGACGGTTGATGAAACAGCTCCTCGTGGAATCGCTGCTCCTGGCAGTCACCGGCGCCGCACTGGGCGTTGCGGCGGGCTACTGGGGCCTGTCGGCTATGCTCAGGCTCTTGCCCCCCGATTCGGTTCCGGTCGGGAACCTCATGGCCGTGCCCGTCAATGTACCGGTCTTGCTCTTCAGTGCGGGCCTTGCGATGGCGTCGGCTCTGATTTGTGGACTGTCACCGGCCTTGTCGTTTTCGCGCCCACGCCTGACGGCGACGGTCCGGACGACCGCCGGCGTCGAAAGCCGGCGAGCGCATCACCTCCTGCTCGCGGCTCAAATCGCGGTGACGGTGCTGCTCCTCGCGGGCACTGGTGCGGCTGTCCGGGTGCTCATCGGTCTGTACCGGACATCGCTTGGCTACGATCCGCACGATGTGATCGTCGCGACGATCAACCTTCCCGAGAACACGTACAGGGACTGGGCCGGCCGCGCCACGTTTTACGAGCGCCTGCGGGATCGCGTGGCAGAGGTGCCCCAGGTCGAGTCGGTCGCGCTCGCCACCTACAGCGGGATACCACCGTGGTCGGGCCAACGGTCGGTGGTCGAAGTTCCCGGCCGGGACACGCCCGGCGACGACGCCCCGATTGCCCAACGGATCAGCGCCGACTACTTTTCGACGATGAAGATCCCGCTCATTCGAGGCCGCGTGTGGTCAGATTCAGAGAGCGGTGGAACGCCCCACGTCGCCGTCGTCAACCAAGCGATGGCTCGTGCGTGGTGGCCTGACGAATCCGCGATCGGACGGCGCGT
>JBLNGH010000574.1:0-15734 GCA_050264575.1 Acidobacteriota bacterium
GCGCAGATCGGCCCCGATCTGTCGAACGCCGTCGAGGACGTGCAGTCGAGGTTCGGGCGGACCATCGACGACTTCCTGCGTGAGCCGAGCGGCACGATGTCCGTCGTGCTGTCGCGCCAAATCATCCTGACGCCGGCACAGAAGGAGATCGCCGTCACGAAACTGCGCGAGGCGTTTGTCGAATACCAGAAGCAGCGTGAGGCGGCACGTGGCAAGACCAAAGGGTCCTGACCGCCTTGAGAGAACGACCGCGCGAGGCGAGCGAGTCTTCGAGCGCCGCAGCGCGGGCGAGCGGGGGTGGGGCCCCCCGAGCAGGTAAAGAAACGAGGAGCATCACCATGGTACCAAGGACAGCAAGAGGACTCACATGGTTCGCCGCGGCCGCCATCGCGGTGCTGGTGCTGACCGCCAGCTACTGTTCGCCAAGTCAGCCTCGCACATCGCGGCGTGCCGGCGTGTCCGACACGGCGATTGCCGCTGAGAAGACCTACATCGCGCCCGGCGATCTGGACCAGTACTACATGTTCGCGTCGGGCGGGCACTCGGGCCAGGTCTACGTCTACGGCGTGCCGTCGATGCGCCACCTGTCGACCATTCCCGTGTTCACGCCCTACCCGGCGACCGGCTACGGGTTCGACGATGACACGAAGGCCATGTTGGGCGCGCTCACGTGGGGCGACGTCCACCATCCCGCGCTCTCCGAAACCAAAGGCGACTACGACGGACGATGGCTGTTCGTCAACGAGATGAACGGGCGCATCGCCCGCATCGACCTCCGCGACTTCAAGACGAAGCAGATCTTCGGGCCGGTGGCGAACGTCTCGGGCAATCACTCGGGCGCCTTCGTCACGCCGAACACCGAATACGCGATGATGGGCTCGCGCTTTTCGATCCCGATTCCCAAGGGCACGTACGCGCCGATTGACAAGTACGCGACCGAGTACAAGGGCGTCCTGGCCGCCGTCAAGATCGACCCGCAGAGCGGGAACATGTCGCTCGGCTTCCAGATTCTGATGCCGCCGTTCGACTTCGATCTCGGCGACGCCGGCAAGCTGGTGTCGGACGGCTGGATGTTCTGGTCCGCGTACAACACCGAGCGAGCGACCGGCAAGCTCGAAGTCACCTCCACGCAGAAAGACCGCGACTACATCGCCGCGGTCAACTGGCGTCAGGCCGAGAAGGCCGCGGCTGAAGGCAAAGGCGATCTGATTGGCGGCGTCCGGGTCATCGATCCGAAGAAAGTCCAGGGGATCGTCTACCTGATCCCCTGCGGCAAGTCTCCGCACGGCGTGGACGTCTCGCCCGACGGCAAGTACGTCATCGGATCCGGCAAGCTGCAGGGCGTCACGACCGCGTTCAACTTCGAGAAGATCCAGACCGCCATTCGCAACGAGGACTTCACCGGCGAGGAGGACGGCGTGCCGATCCTCAAGTACGAGTCGGTCAAGGACGCCGAAGTCCCCGTCGGGCTCGGGCCGCTGCACACGCAGTTCGGCACCGACGGCTATGCCTACACCTCGCTCTTCGTCGACAGCGCGATTGCCAAGTGGAAGCTCGGCACCTGGGAGGTGGTCGACAAGGCGCCGGTGTCCTATTCGGTCGGCCACCTGTCGGCGGCCGAGGGCGACACGGTGAGCCCGGACGGCAACTATCTGGTGTCGCTCAACAAGCTGTCGCACGGCCGCCATCTGAACGTCGGTCCGTCCCAGCCGGAATCGTCGCAGCTCCTCGACATCACGGAAGAGAAGATGAAGCTGCTCTACGACGCGTTCACGGAGCCCGAGCCCCACTACGCGCAGATCGTCAAGGCCGACAAGATCCACCCGATCGAGGTCTATCCCAAAGACGAGAACAAGCATCCGCTCGCCGTGTGGGACGTCAAGGACACCGGGCTGACGCGCCAGGGCAACAAGGTCACCGTCAAGATGACGGCCGTGCGCTCGACCTTGACGCCGACCTCCTTCGAAGTGAACGAAGGGGACATCGTGACCGTGGCGATCACGAACATCGAGCAGACGACGGACGAACTGCACGGGTTCGGACTGCTGGACTACAACATCAATCTGGTGATCGATCCGGGCGAGACGAAGGCGGTGACGTTCACCGCGAAGAAAGGCGTGTTCCCGTACTACTGCACGAACTTCTGCTCGGCGCTTCACCAGGAGATGCAGGGGTATCTGATCGTCAAGCCGCGGTAACCGACGGAGACAGCCATGCTGATGCGTCAGACCGGAGTACTCCAGCGCAGCGCGGCGTTCCTGCACGAGCCGATCGGGGCCGGACCCCGATCGGCGCTCGTGCTCGCCGCGGTGTTCATCGTCGCCGCGCACTTCCTGGCGCTCTGGAATCTCACGATGTTCGCGCCGCAGTATCCAAACGGACTGCGTCTCGACATCTACGATCACGCGCTCGTCGGCGGCAACGGCGGCCAGGACGTGAAGGAGATCAACATCCTGAATCACTACATCGGGATGCGCGATCTGGCGGCAGAGGATTTCACCGAGTTCAAGTGGATGCCGTTCGTCCTCGGCGGCCTGGCGCTGCTGTTCCTGCGGGCCACGGTCCTCGGCACGGTCAAGGAACTGGTCGACGCGACCATGGTCTTCATCTATTTCGGCGGCTTCGCACTGTGGTCGTTCGCCTTCAAGCTCTATCGGTACGGGCACGAACTCGCGCCCGGCGCGGCCGTCAAGGTGCCGCCGTTCATGCCGCCGATGTTCGGCTATCAACAGATTGCGAACTTCGAGGTGTACTCGTACCCGAAAGCCGGTTCCTACCTGCTGTTGATCGTCGGCGTGTTGTTGTTCGCAGCGCTGTGGCTCGCCTGGAGACAGCGGCGCGCTGCGGCCACGTAATCGCCCGAGGCCGGCATGATGCCGATTCTGTGGCTTGTCGCCTGCCTCGCCCAGACGCCGACGGCGATGGGGACGGTGACGGCGGGCGCGCTCGAAGGCCGGCCGCCACGCGAGCAGACATCGCCTCTTCAAGCGCTCGTCGACGCGTCGCGGCCCGGCGCCGTCATCGATGTTCCGCCTGGCGTGTATCAGGGCGATCTCATTGTCGATCGAGCGGTACGGCTGGTCGGTCATGGACGCCCGCGGCTCGTCGGGTCCGGGGCAGGAAGCGTCATCCGCATACGTGCCGATGACGTGGTCATCGAGGGGTTCGACATCGACGGCCGGCTGGGTGGCGATCTTTCACGTGATTCGGCGGGAATCCACGTCGTGGCGCGACGGGTCGTCGTGCGCGACTGTCGCATCGCGCGCGCCCTGTTCGGCGTGTATCTGCGCGAGGCACACGACACCGTCGTCGAACGCACCGTTGTCGAGGGAATTCAGGGCCGCGACGCAGGCGATCAGGGATCCGGGATTCATATCTGGAACACGCATCGCTTCCGGCTGCTCGGCAACAGCGTCCGCTACTCACGCGACGGCTTCTACCTCCAGTCATCGAGCGAGGGGCGCATCGCCGGGAACACAGTCAGCGACGTGCGCTACGGTCTTCACTACATGTTCTCCGACGACAACGTGTTCGAGGACAACATCTTCGAGCGCAGCGCTGCAGGCGGGGCGTTGATGTACTCGAAGCGGCTGACGTTCCGGCGCAACCAGTTCGTTCACAACCGGGGCTTTGCGTCGGTCGGCCTGCTGCTCCAGGCATGCGACAACGTGACCGCCGAAGCCAACCTCATCGCCGACAACGCGCGTGGTGTGTTCTTCGAGGGATCGCATGAGAATGTGTTCCGGCAGAATCGCATCGCCCATTCCGATGTCGCGCTTGTTATCTACGACTCGAGCGCACGCAACCGATTCGAAGGAAACGCCTTCGTCGCGAATCTCTCGCCGTTGCAGCTCGTGGGCCGGCGCACCGACACGGTCTTCGACCGGAACTACTGGTCGGATCACGACGCGCTCGATTTCGACGGCGACGGCCTCGCCGACAGGGCCTATCGGCTGTCGAACGTCTTCGATCATCTGCGCGGCAATCTGACCGCCGCCGATCTGTTCGCGCAAAGCCTGGGCGCCTCGGTGCTGTCGGCAGCCGAGCGCGCGTTTCCGGTTCTCGAGCCGATTCCGGTACTGGACGAGCACCCGCTGGCTCGCCCACCCGTTCTGCAGGATGTGCCGGTGGCACGAGAGGACCCGGCCCACGTTTCGCGCTGGGGAGTGGCGGGCTCGATCGCCGCGTGTGCGTTTGGCGCCGTCGTCCTCTGGTCCGGGCGTCGTCCGCGCTCGACGCAGTCGTCCAGTCGGACGGCCGTGGAGGTCGCGTGATTGCGTTCCGCGCCTTTTCGAAGCGTTTCGGCGGCGTGACCGCGGTCTCGGCGCTGACGTTCGAGGTAAAGCGCGGTGAGGTCGTCGCGCTGCTCGGACCGAATGGTTCCGGCAAGACGACGTCCATCAAGGCGGCTGCCGGCCTGATCAGGCCGACTGCCGGCGATGTACGGGTTGGTGCAGCCGGCCGGTCCGCGAACGATCCCGGCGCGCGTGAGTCGTGCTCATTTCTTCCGCAAAAGGTGTCTTTTCCCGACCATCTGACCGGCCAGGAGGTGGTCGACTTCTACCGTTCGCTGCGCGGCGTGACCGTCGATCGCGCCCGCGCTGTCATGAAATCGACCGGGCTCAACGGCGCCGGCGGTCGCGCCGTCAGCACGTACTCAGGGGGGATGACGCAGCGGCTCGGTCTGGCAATCGCCATGCTGCCCGCCGCCCCGGTCCTGCTTCTCGATGAGCCGACGGCGGCGCTCGATCCAGACGGGCTGTGCGCGTTTTACGGCGTCATCGAGTCGCGGCGCGCGGATGGCCAGACGGTGCTCTTCAGCTCGCACCAGATGGGTGACGTCGAACGGCTCGCCGATCGCTTCATCGTGCTCGTCGGCGGCCGGCTCGTGGCGTCGCTGACCGCACGAGAGCTGGCGGCGAAGCTCGCCGATCGCGGCCTGATGAAGATCGCGATCGACACGCTCCCCGACGGGCTGCTCGATCTGGTTCGCGCGCGGGCGCCCCGCGCCCTGTGGGCCGCGGACCAGCTCATCGTTCCAGCACCCGCCGCGGAGCGCGCCGCAGTTCTCGACATCGTCCGGGCATCTGGAGCCGGAATCCGCGGTCTGACGGCGGAAGAGGGGCGGCTCGACGCGTTCTACCGCGAACTGGTGGGAGCAGCCTGATGACGTCGCGCATCACCATGGCGATCGTCGTGGCCGTCGCGGTCCCGGCGGCGGCGTGCGGAGCGACCGTGCCGGCGCCCGCGACGCTCGATACGGCCCACGACGCGTGCACGTACTGCCGCATGATCGTCTCTGACCGGCGCTTCGCGTCGCAAATCGTCGCGCCGCTCGAAGAGCCGAAGTTCTTCGACGACCTCGGCTGCCTCGCGAATCATCTGAAAACCAGCGGGACGCTTCCGGCGCGCACGATCGTCTACGTCGCCGATCACGCGACGCTGGAGTGGGTTCCGGCGCGAGACGCCGTCTTTACGCGTGTGGATACCTTGACTGCGCCCATGGGCTCGCACGTCATCGCCCACGCGTCTGGCGCAACCCGCCGCACAGATCCGGCCGCTGCCACCGGGACGCCAGTGGAACAGCGAGAACTGTTCCCAGCCGGACTGCCTGGAGGAACGCGATAATGCCTCCCGCCCGCGTCATCCTTTGGCTCTGTGCTCGACAGGAGCTGCGTCTCGCCGTCCGCTCGCGCTCGACGCAGATCTTCACCGCGGTCTTCGCAGTGCTCGCGCTCGTGGTCGCATCCTCGGGCTACGTCCTCAGCGGCGGAAGCGGCGTGCAGGACTTTTCACGCACCGCAGTTTCGCTGGTGCAGCTCGTGCTGCTGCTGGTCCCGCTGACGTCGCTCGTCTTCGGCGTCCTGACGGTGACCCCCGAGACGGGCGCTGCCGAGTTGATGTTCTCTCAGCCAATCTCGCGGAGAACGATCCTCGCGGGCAGGCTGCTGGGGGTATTCCTGGCGCTCGTTTCGTCGCAGAGCATCGGCTTTGGCGCCGCGGGGATCGTCCTGTTCATGCGGACCGGACCGGACGGCGCGGCCGGCTTTCTCGGCGTCGTCGGGGGATCGATCGTCCTGACCGCCGTGTTCATCGGCCTCGCCGCGCTCGTCGCGGCCGGTGACGCGACCGCTCGCCGCGCCCGCAATCTCGGGCTGGCGCTGGTGATCTGGTTTTTCGCGGTGGTGCTCTTCGACGTCGCCGCACTCGGCGTCGCGTCGCTGCTGCCTTCCGGCATGGCGTCGCGGGTCCTGATGGTTGCGGCCGTCGTCAATCCGGTTGACGCGGTACGGACGGGCGCGTTGCTGATCCTGGAAGGACCAGCGGCATTCGGCGCCGCCTCGCTCGCGTTTCTCCGATTCACCGGCGGTGCCATCGGAGCCGCGGTCTGGCTCAGCTTGTCAATGGTCGTGTGGGTGCTGGCGCCGATCGCGGCCGCGATCGCTCGGCTCAACCGGGCCGACATCTAACTCGCCAGCGCTGTCAACGCGGCGCGGTCGATGAGCACGAAGCCGTCCTTCTCCGTCAGCAGGATATTGTCCTTCCCCCAGCGGCTCATGATCCGGATGCTCGTCTCGATCGTGGTTCCAGTGAGATCCGCGAGTTCCTGCCTGGCGAGCGGCAGTGCAATGAAGACGCCGCCTCGCTCGGGGCGGCCCAGCTGGTCGGCCAGCTTGAGAAACAGCCGGGCAAACCGCGTCTCGATGCGGCCGCCGGTCAGCTCCGCGAGCCGGGTGGTGAGCTCGACGAGCCGAAGCGACAAGCTGCCGAGAAGACCGCGGACGAGCGACGGATGCTGTTCGAGCAGGTCGAAAAACGTCTGCCGTGGAATCAGCAGACACGTCGTGGATTCGAGCGCTTCTGCCGATGCCGGATAGGGTCGCGATTCATAAGCCGCGACCGCGCCCAGCGGTCCACCGGGCCCGAAAATCTCCAGGATCACGTCGCTCCCCGCGGGCGTGTGCTTGTAGACCTTCACGCGGCCGGTCACGACCACGTAGAAGAAATCGGACGGATCCCCTTCCTCGAAGATCTGATCGCCGTGCTCGTACAGGCGAAGCTGCGCGACCTGCACGAGCCGTTCGCGATCCTCCGGGCTGACGCGACGGAAGAGCGGAATCTGCGCCAGCACTGCGGCTGTCGGGCGGAGCATGCCCGACACTAAAGACCTCGGGTTTCGTTGTCAACGTGTCCCTCGCAGTGGAGATCCGGCCGACGAAACCCGAGGTCGTCACGCGAGCTGCTGTTCCAGCTCCAGCGCCCGCGGAAACAGCACGTTGTTCTCGAGATGCACGTGCCAGTGCAGATCGGCCTCGAACCGCTTGAGCTCCGCGTAGCAGAGCCGGTACGTCGTGCAGGCATCATCGGGCAGCGCGAAGTCGTGCGTGACGGAGCGCAGCCGCGCGAGGAATTCCCCCGCAGCGCGGTGATCGGCTTCCATCACGCGCACAGGATGGAGAACGGTCGCGAACGGCGACGTCGGCAGACGGGTACCGCTCCGTCGCGCCACGGCCAGATCGTCGATGAACGGGAAGAGAATGTTCTCCTCTTTGGCCATGTGGGCGGCAAGCTCGCTCGTGAGCTGCTCGAATGTTTCGTTCACCTGCGCGAGCTCTGGATGGCGATGGCCATGTCGCGCGACCAGCTTGGCGAGCCACGCGCGGATTGCCGGCGTGATCTCGCGGACGTATCCGTGGTGATGACGGACGATGTGACGCGTGAGCGTATCGAGTTCCTCCCAGTCCGCGTCGGAGTGAGTCCCTGAACTGCGAGCGCCGAGCGCTTCCAGCGCCTCGACGATAGGCCCGACGTTCAGCGTGCGCTCGGCCGCAGCCTCCTGCAGCGTCCGGTGCCCGCCGCAGCAGTAATCCAGACCGAACCGCTCGAGCACGGTCGCGGCGCGGGCGTCTTGTTTCACGATGTCGCCGAGCGGACGTTCGGCAAACGGGAGCACTGGAATCGAATTGGTCATGTGCCACCTCACGGCCGGAAAAGACGCGATCGAGTCTGGAACCAGCCTACGCAGGACGGAATCGGCGCCCTATGACCAACGTCATAACCGGACCCGAACTGGGCCTTTTTTCTCATGGCTGTGCGGAGGAGTCCGCACCGGCACGAGACGTCGTTGCGACGCAAGTCCGCTGGGGCGATGGTTGGGGCGAACGCGCTCGAGCTGGCACTGGCACTCCGGTTGCTATTGACGGGCCGGTCGACGTGCTCGATTGAAGGGAACGGGTGGGAACGCCCCATGGCTTCTGCGAAGACAAACCGGCGACTCGGGCTCCTCGCGAGTCTTGTCGCAGTCGGCGCGGCGCTGTTGTGGTTGGCCTTCTTCGTCGAGCACGTCGCCGCTTGGTTCACCAGGCCGCCACTGCCTCCGGCGATAGTGTGGGTCGCCCAACTCGCGAATCTGGCCATTCTGCTCGGGCTGTTCGCCAGCCTGCGGTGGCGGCTCACGGGCAGCATCGTCACCATCGCCAGCGTCGTTCTGTTCTTCGCGCTGACCATCTGGCCGCCGGTGCCCGTGTTGTTCATTCCGACGGTGGCGCCGGCGCTGCTGTTCCTGCTTGCGTGGATGCTGGGAAGGAATGCGAATGCTGAACGCCTGCGAGCTTGAGATCGATCTCTTCTGCAAGGGCCTGCGGGTACCGCCTGACGTGCCGCTCGACGGCGCACGGGGCATTTCGCGGACACGCGCAGGGCTGGGCTCCGGACTGGAGCTCGCACTGCCGGCCAAGACGTGGTTGAAGGACGAGATCTGGGTCAACGCGCCCGTGGACGAGCCGTTCGCGCACGCGTCGCCGTACGAGCTGCGCCACGATCCGGCGTTCGGTCATCTCATCGTCGACGAGCGATCCGATACGCGCTACCGCGTGCGGCTGCCGATGGAACCCGAATGGTACCGGTGGACGACCTCGCGCGAGATTCCGATGAGCCGGATTGGCGTGCTGCAAGGCACGTATCTCGGCATCTACATCAACATGGTGTGCACGTTCTGGAACTACTCGCCGCCGCTCAACTGCCGCTTCTGCACGACCGGGAAGAACGTCGGCGCCGCCGAAGCGCGCGACAAAGCCGTTTCCGACGTCGTCGAAACCTGCCGCGCCGCGCGCGACTATTCCGGCGCGACGTTCGTGCATCTGAACGGCGGGTTCCAGGGATCGCGCGGCATCGCGTTCGCCGAGCCGTATGTGAAGGCCATCAAGGAACAGGTCGGCATGCTGGTCGGCGTCCAGCTGGCCCCGGAAAAAGACTTGAGCAAATACGATCGGCTGATTGATCTCGGCGTCGATCACCTCTCCTTCTGCGTCGAGTTTCTCGATCCCGAGTGCTTCGCGGCGATCTGCCCGGGCAAGCAGCGGATGCTCGGGCAGCGGCTGTTCTTCGACGCCATGGAATACTGCGCGAAGCGGATGCCGCACGGCGCCGTGTCAGGCGAGATCATTGCCGGCGTCGAGCCCGTCGAGCGGACGATAGAGGCGATCGACATCATCACGGCCCACGGAGCATTCCCAACCGTTTGCATCTTCCGTCCCACCGTTGGATCCGACATGGAGTCCTGGCCGCCGCCGTGCTATGAAGACATGCGCGACGTCATGCAGTACGTCTATGACGCCTGCCGGCGTCATTGGCTGCCGATCGGCGCTGCGCCGAACATCGAGGTGAGCCTGGTCGTGACGCCTGACGACGCGGCGCTTCTGGCAGATCGGGACTCGAAGTTCTACGGCTACGAGGCGTACCGGAGACTCGTCAGGATGGCGGCGCGACCTGTGTTCAAACGGTCGATGAAGCCGCACCGGGTGGGAACCCAACTCGTCGCCCAGCCGGTCTGCTAAGGTAGCCGGGTGCCTGGACGCGGCAACCCGTGGGAGCAGATCTACGTCGAGCATGGCCGTATCTTCACCGACGTCCACGAAAATATCGACCGAATCACCACGCTGCTGATCCACCGGCACGCGGAGCGCGTGCTCGATCTCGGTTGCGGAAGCGGGAGGCATCTCGTCCACTTCGCCCGATCCGGCTTCTCAGCGTACGGGCTGGACGCGTCACCCGAGGCAACGCGCCTCGCGCATGAATGGCTCGCCTCCGAAGGGCTCCAAGCCGACGTGCGCGAGCAAGACATCTACGAGCCGCTGCCCTATGCCGATGGGTTCTTCGACGCGGTCGTTTCCATTCAGGTGATCCACCATGCCCGCCTCGCGGCGATTCGACGGCTGGTCGGCGAGCTGACCCGCGTTCTGAAACCAGGCGGGCTGGTCTTCGTCACGGTTCCGGCCGTTCAGAATCAGGCCGCCAGGTTCGACGAGATCGAGCCCGGCACCTTCATTCCGCTTGATGGGCCGGAACAGGGCCTCCCGCATCACTTCTTCACTGTCGCCGAACTGCGAGCGCTTTTTGGGGCCTTTGACGTGGACGACGTGCATGTCGACGGCCACCGACACTTCTGCCTGTCAGGGTTCAAGCATCAGGCACTCGCCACGAGATAGTCCGCTGCACGCGTCTGTTGACGATCCCGCAGACGATGGTGAGATTCCAGCAGTGCGGCTGCTCGGTCAACCGTGAGACGCAGCGTCGGCGGGTCATCCCGGATGGCACGTGCCGTGCTTGTTATGAGGACGCAAGAGTCGCAGGGACCGGTTGGCGTAGCTGATTAACTGCGGAGGTGAGCTGGTAGGGACGTGGTGGTCTTTGGACGCACAGCGGGTGAGCATATCCCCGTGCTCGTCGGGCGACGGCACCGTGCGTGGAATTGACTGACATGTCGAACCCCAGCACCGGCTTCACGCGCAGATCGCACAAGCTCACAATGAGCTTCAGCACGGCACAGACGACAGGTCCCTGCGACCGATTTTCTCCCCCATGGCCCAGGTAGTCGTCCGGTACTGCTCCTATTGAGTCTCAGGATTGCACGCCGCCCGTGTGGCGGCGCGTCTTCGTCGGGAACTCGGCGTCGACGTCCAGATGATCCGCGGGCGGTACGGTGAATTCAAAGTCGAGGTCGACGGTCACACCGTGATCGATCCGGGCGCACGCGCGGTGCTCGGCGTGCTGCCGTCGGGCCGAACAGTCGTCGAGTCTGTCCGGGCCCGACTGACTGCGGCGGGCCGGTAAGCTTTCTACTTCAGCTCAGCGAGGTTCTTGAAATCGATGGTGGCCAGAATGCCGCGCAGCGTCTCGAGGCTGGCAAGATGCGAGCCTTCGGCGCTCGCGACGAACCGGCCCTTGATCAGCATGGTGACCTCGCCGTCGCCCGTCTGTTCGTCCCAGCGTTCGGCGACCTGCGCGCCGTTCCGCTGCAGCCGGACAACCTTCGTGGCCGGCGGCACGTGCTCGGAATAGCCCTCCGGCAACATCACCACCATCGGCGCGAGCAAGACCAGGCTGTTCTGATTGGCACCCGAGTCGGCGAGCGTGATCTTCACGCGCATTTCGCCTTGGGTGTACACCACGGACGCCACCGGATGGCTGCAGTCCGCGGAGACGACGACCTGATCGGATTTCGTGTCGATCTTCGTCCATCCCGCCAACGGCGGCAGCAGTTTCTCGAGTGCGGCGACGGACACGGTGGCCGCATGTTCCTGCGCCTTCAGGCGCGCGGAACAGAATGCGAAGCCCAACGCAATCGCGAATGTCACGATTCCGAGAACAATTCCGGACGCTGGACGCCTGACCATAACCGCTCCTTCCCTCGAGAAATTTGGGACCCAACGCGGCCTTCTCCGCGGCCGGGCTCGACGCTCCCTCGTGCGAAGGTCATGCCACGGGGGCCCACGGCCGGGGGCCCGAACGCGATTCCAGCCGAAAGCGAAGGCTGCGCCTGACCGCCGTGGACGCCGAATTTCCCGCGTCCACCGAGGAAAACTCACCAGCCCGGTCGGTCAGACGCTCGAATTCGTGCGGACACTCTAGGCGTTTACTGGAGAGCAGTTTGCACGTCGCTCGGCGGGGGCGAGGTCCAGCTATGGAGAATCTTCGCAGAGTCCAAACGTGCCGGTGGGGAGGACTGACGCTCTTCTTGCCGTATCCGCTCTGGTTGATGTCCGAGGCCTGTCAATGGAGCTGCCTCCGAGATCTGCCGCCACGGCCTCTCGCCACCACCGACGTGTGCGCGACGTGTCGGCTGTGGGAACCAAAACGCGACGCGACGGCGGAAGGAGTGATCGCCAATGGCGTGGCCGTTCGGTGATCGATTCTTCGAGCTTCGATTCGAGTCGATCGGCGGATTGGGTGCGCACGCCGCCGGCCAGATTCTCGCCACCGCCGCCGTCCTCCGGATGGGGCTCAACGCCGCGCACTTCTCCTCGTACGGATCGGAGAAGAAGGGATCGCTTGTCCGGTCGTTCGTGCGAATCGGATCGCTCGCTCGGCCCGTTCGCACGAGCGCCCCCGTCGAAAGACCTGACGGCGTCGTGGTCTTTCACGCGGCGCTTGCCCGCACGCCCCTCACAATCGCCGGTCTCAAGGCGCACGGCACGGTCATCTACAACGCGCCGGACGGCCCGTTGTCGCAGAGCCTGGCCGCGCTGCCGCGAACGGCGCGTGTGTTCCGGATCGACGCGCTCGGAATTGCCGTCGAGGAGCGGTCGCGGCCGAACGCCGTTCTGCTCGGCACCCTGAGCGCGGTCTTCCCGTTCCTCGACGCCGGGGCGCTGCTCGACGTGCTGTCGGAGGAGTTTGCGGGCAAACATCCGGAGGCGGTCGCGTCAAACACCCGGGCCTTTCACCGGGGCGCGTCGGAATTCCAGGTCCATGAAGGCGTCGGGGAGGCGGACGGCGACGTGCCCGTCCTCCGTGCGGAGCCGGTCTGGGGCTATGACACCCAGCCACCCGGCGGCCTCATCCCGGAGCCCGGCAACACAGCGTGGAACGATCTCTCGATGTCGCGCACTGGCTGGATGCCGGTGCTCGATCGTCAGAAATGCATCCACTGCGGCCTCTGTGATCTCGTCTGTCCGGATTTCTGTCTGGTGTGGGGCGGCGGCGATGGGGAAACGAAGTTCACGCGGCGACTGCAGGGCATCGACTATCGCTACTGCAAGGGATGCCTGCGGTGCATCGAATCCTGTCCAAGCGGTGCGCTCGTCAAGACCGCCGAACAGCCCGGGCTCGCCGGAGAGCTACGGGTGCCGCTGTTCCCTGAGCTGGTGAGGTGATCGCCGATGCCGACGGTTGCTGCACCTTCGTCTCCGCAACGCGATGCCGTGACGGGAACGGCACGGCAGAAGCTCGACTTCCGCAGCGGCAACGAGGCCGCTGCGCTGGCGGCTCGCGACATCGGCTTTCACGTGATGGGCTATTTCCCGATCACGCCGTCGACCGAAGTGGCCGAGACGCTGGCCAAGATGCAGGCCGACGGGCAGCACCAGATCGTGATGATTGCCGGCGACGGCGAGCACGGCGCCGCGGGCATCTGCTACGGCGCGGCGCTCGGCGGCGGCCGCGTCCTGAACGCCACCAGCTCGCAGGGCCTGTTGTTCTCACTCGAGCAGCTGCCGGTTCAGGCGGGCACGCGCGTGCCGATGGTGCTCAATCTCGCCGCTCGCACGGTCTCCGGACCGCTCGACATCCGCGGTGATCATTCCGATCTCTATTTCGCGCTCAACACAGGCTGGATCATCCTGTGCGCCCGGGATCCCCAGGCGGTGTACGACATGAATTTCGCCGCCGTGAGAATCGGCGAGCATCCGGACGTTCGCCTGCCGGTGATCGTCGCCTACGACGGGTTCTTCACAAGTCACCAGAAACGGCGGCTCCAGGTGTTCGACGATCCCGAGGCCGTGCGTGAGTTTCTCGGCGATCGCCCGGCATTTCCGACGCCGCTGGACCTCGCGCATCCGAAAACTTTCGGTCCGTACATGAACGACCCCGACCTGATCAACAACAAGGTCCAGCTCTCGCGCGCGATGGACGCCGCACGGACGGTCATCCCGGAGGTCTTTGCCGCGTTCGAACGGATCACGGGACGGGCCTACCCGGTACTCGAGGAGTACGCCATGGCCGACGCGGAGGCGGCCGTCGTCCTCGTGAACTCCGCCGCCGAAACCGCGAAGGACGCCGCCGACGCGATGCGCGTCCAGGGACATCGTGTGGGCGTGCTGTCGCCGAACGTGCTCCGGCCGTTCCCGGCCGAGGCGTTTCGCACGGCGCTGCGAGGGATTGCGGCAGTGACCATCGGCGACCGCGCGGATTCGTACGGCGCGGATGGCGGGAATCTGTCCCTCGAAGTGCGGGCGGCGCTGCAAACCGACCCGGCCAATCGAACACTCGTGGCTTCGAGGATCTACGGGCTGGGCGGCAAGGACTTCCTGGCGAGCGACGCATCCGCGTTCTTCGACCAGGCGCTCGACGCCGCCCGATCGCCGCGCCTCCTCGAACCGTTCGCCTATCACGGCGCCACCGCAGGCCGTCCCGGCGCCGGTCCGAAACCAGGCCTTCCGCCCATTCCCGCCGACGAGACGCGCGGAATGGCGCACGTCACACGCGACCCCTCGACGGGCCGCCTGTCGGTGGAGCTCGAGCCGATTTGGAGGATGACCGAGGTTCCAAACCGCATTGCACCCGGGCATGGCGCCTGCCCGGGCTGTGGGTTCTTCCCGACGTTCCACCAGATCAGCCGCGTCCTGGAGGGCGACCTGGTCGTGCTCTATCAGACGGGATGCGCGATGGTCGTCACGACCGGCTATCCGTCGACGGCACACCGGATCAATTACGTCCACAACCTGTTTCAGAACGGCGCGGCGACGCTTTCGGGCCTGGTCGAGATGTACCACGAACGCGTCCGTCGCGGAGAATTGCCGGCGTCCGACGACATCACGTTCGTGATGGTGACCGGCGACGGCGGCATGGATATCGGGATGGGCCCGGCGCTCGGAGCCGCGCATCGCAATCATCCGATGATGATCCTGGAGTACGACAATCAGGGCTACATGAACACGGGCGCGCAGCTCTCGTACTCGACGCCTTTCGGTCACCGCACCTCGACCAGCGAAGTCGGATCGCAGCGGGCCGGGAAGCGGTACCACCACAAAGACAGCGCGCAGATCTTCGCCGCCTGTCATCTGCCGTATGTCTTCACCGCCAGCGAAGGCTATCCCGAAGACCTCATGCGGAAAGCGGCGAAGGCGCAGTGGTACGCGAAACGTGAGGGTCTCGTCTACGGGAAGATCCTCTCGTTCTGTCCCCTGAACTGGCGGACGACGGATGACGCGGCGGCGCCGGTACTCCAGGCGGCGATCGACAGCTGCTTCTTTCCGCTCTACGAGGTGGAGCATGGCCACACGACCTTGACGTATGACCCGGAGGCGTCGGGGCGTCGAGTGCCGGTCGGACGGTGGCTCGAACTGATGGGCAAAAGCCGTCACCTCGTCCACCCGGCGCAGGCCGAGACGCTCCGCAGCATCCAGGCCGAAGTCGATCGCCGCTGGCGCCGTCTCAAGGCCATGCACGGGCATCCGGAGTTGTAGCCATGACACGGATCCTCGACGCCTGTCGGCTGACACCCGTCACGAAGTTCTTCCGGCTGGACGCGCCGCTCATCGCGTCGTCCGCGCGGCCCGGTCAGTTCGTGATGCTTCGGGTGCGCGACGGCGGCGAGCGGATCCCGATCACGATCGCGGATTTCGATCGAGAGAGCGGAACGATCGCGATCGTGGTGCAGGAGGTCGGCGCGACGACGAAACGGCTCGGCGCGCTCGAGGCGGGCGACAACATTCTCGACGTCGCCGGTCCGCTCG
>JBLNGH010000575.1:0-4776 GCA_050264575.1 Acidobacteriota bacterium
CGCCGCAACGAACAAGGCAAGCGCACCGTGCAATGTCAGCACCGGTGATGCCATCCATCGACCGAGGCCGACTGCGGCAAGCGCGCCCGCCGACAAGACGACTGCGTACGGAGCATCCGCAAGCAGCAGCCGCCCTCCCATGAGCGAGAGGACGAGACCGAGCGACGTGAAGAAATGCAGTGTGGCGGCCTGTGCGTTCTGGCGCCGAATCGCGCCGAACGCGATCCCGTACGCGAGGACGGCGCCGACGAGCGTCACGCCGCCAATGGACATGACGGCAAGGTCATGCCCACGCGTCAGCGCAATTGCCCCGCCCAACCCGGCGACGAGGACCAGGGCACCCTGAACGTATTCGTAGATTCCGAGAGGCGATCGGAGGAGCGCGCGCACGGCGAACGACACGAAGTAGATGGCGACGAGGGCGATCTGGAGCGCCAGGACGGTGCCGGCGGGATCGCGGGGCGGGACGGCGAGCGCCCGCATCAGCGCCGCGAGAACGGCGCTGACTGATGTGAGACCCGTCAGAACGGCCAGCCAGGTCCAGTCGCGATGATAGGCAATCCACAGCGCCGCGCCGGCGCTGCCGACGAGCAGCGCCGCAAACGGAACAACCCGGTCGAGCGACACGACGAGCGCCATGGACGCCGCCAGCGTGGCGACCGCGATTACCGCGGCCAGCGCGGCTAATCGGCGATGCCAGGCGACGACGAACGACAGCGCGACGATGGCGGCGAGTGCGAGACCGCTCTGCGCGGGCGAGAGAAATCCGAATCGGGCCGCGGCTTCCCAGACGATGGGCAGACCGATGAGGACGGTCGCGAGACCGTGGAACAGCGCGCTCGTGCTGCCGGCACGTTCTGCGGCCGCGAGCCATCCGACGGCGTAAAGGAGGCCCAGCAATACTCCAGCGGTGACGGGAACCTGGCCCGACTCGGTCAGCGCGCGCAGCAGGTACGCGCCTCCGAAGACGAGACAGGTCCGGCCGGTGAGCGAGAGCAGGCTGACCGCATCGGAACGCGGCGCGCGAAGCGCGGGGTGCGGTGCCGGTGCGGCGAACGCAAGGTCACCGCTCCGAGCGCTGCCCCGCTCCAGACGCTCGAGCCGTTGCGACAGGCACACAAGGGCATCGTCGACTTGACGCAGCCGTTCTTCGATTCGCGACAGCCGGTCGGACATGGTGCCCTCAAAGCCAGCAAACGGCAGGGAGGCAAAAGGCAGAAATGGCGGCAGCAACCGTCCCTGGTTTTGCGGTGTGCCTTATGCCTTAACGGGTTTCTCTTCGCCGCCCTCCGTCCACGGCGGAAGCACTTTGATCAGGACCGCAAGTATGACGAACGGAAGAATCAGAATCAGCACGGCTGGCAGCAGCCCTTCGCGCGTGGCGAAGCCCATCTTGTACGTCGTGTAGCCGAGGAAGCTCTTCGAGAAGAGCTGGCCGCCGATGACGACGTTCCAGCGCATGGCCAGAATGCCGACGAGCGTGAGCGCGCCGGCCGCGGTGTACAACGCTCGGCGCGTGCGCTCGCCGAACCTCAGGAACTGGACCAAGGCGAGCAGCGCAATCGGCAGGAGCGTGCCCAGGAGAATCTGCAGCACGATCTGGGACACGAAGAGCCGCGTCTTCACCATGAAATCCAGTGCCCGCAGAGACTCATCGGCTTCGTAGATGCGGTGGATCAGGTCGAGCATCTCGAGTGAGAAGTCGATGAGAAATGCGTACAAGAGATATCGCGCGATGGTATCGACGCACAGCATGTCGACGGCCACTCGCCGAATCCAGCAGAGCGCCATGTAGATCAGCAGCACGAGCGCGATGCCCGAGACGATCGCCGAGAACAGAAACACCACGGGCATCAGCGGCGTCGACCACCACGGGTTGGCCTTGACCGAGCCGAAGATGAAGCCGACGTAGCCGTGGAGCAGAAACGCGGAGGGAATGCCGACGATCGTGATGAAGCGGCCGAGCCGATCGTCGACGCGCAAGGATTTCTCGCTGATGTTGTCGGACCAGAGCGTCGCGACGCCGTAGAGTTTTCGCTTCAGGCCGCGGCTCGCGCGCCAGGCAAGGACCAGATCCTTGCGGTAGTCGAACCAGATCTCGAGCACCAGCACCGCCATGAGATACCAGAGGTAGACGAATCCGAACATCGCCATTGCGGACTCGCGGTGCGGCGTCAAGTACATCGAGAACGACCGCTCGGGGTGCCCGAGATGCATCTGCAGGGGCAGCGGCGCGACGAGCAGGAACGCCAGCGCCGTGAGAAGCGCGAGACGATACGTCGGCCGTACCGCGGCGACGTTGAAGACGCGCTCGAGTGACGCCAGAATGAACGCGCCCGCCACGAGCCCCGTGAGGAATGGGTAGAGGACAATCAGCACGCTCCATTGGAGCTCGACTTCGTTCGGGTAGATGAATCCGTCGACGCCAGGCATGTCGCTCCTCTATCGCACCGAGCCGTCCAGCCCGTTGTAAAACGCCTTCGCCCCGGTGGCGAGATTGGGCTTCAGCACGTGCACCTTGTGCGTGCGCAGGAACTCGTGAACCGGATCCTTGGGATTCTTGAGGTCGACGAGTTGCCGCGCCCCGGTCGGACACGCCTCGCAGCAGGCGGTCGTGAGTCCCTTGGTGATCCGGTGATAACAGAGCGTGCACTTGTCGACGGTGTGCGTCCGCGGGTCGATGTACCGGCAGCCATAAGGGCATGCC
Organism: Acidobacteriota bacterium; assembly: GCA_050264575.1. GTDB lineage: Bacteria > Acidobacteriota > Vicinamibacteria > Vicinamibacterales > SCN-69-37 > DASQFI01. The sequence continues at coordinate 2,708 of JBLNGH010000575.1, forward strand.
TGGACGCAGTAGCGGCACCCCAGGCACCGATCCTTGTCGACGAGCACTACGCCGTCGGGGCTCTCGAAGGTCGCGCCGACTGGACACACCTGCACGCACGGCGAATGCGCGCAGTGGTTGCACAGCTTCGGGACGAAAAACACCTTGACGCCCTCGCCAGGCGTGTCGATCGCAGGGAAGCCGTCGTAGGCCCCATTGGGCGAGTCGACGATCGGATGCTCCATGTCCTCCGGCCGGACCTGATACCGTTCGACCCACGTGCGATAGCAGCCCGGCTCGTCAGTGGGCACGTCGTTCTCGGCCTTGCAGGCGCGCACGCAGTTGCCGCACCCGATGCATTTGTCGATGTCGATGATCATGCCCCACCAGTGATCGGTGGCGACGTAGTTGGGCGCCGCTTCGGGCGTGCCGGCGAGCACGTAGTCCCAGGCGAGCGAGGCGGCGCCCGTGAGCATGATGAATCGCCCCGCCTGCTCGAGAAACGCGCGTCGGTCGCGGTCCATCAGGCGCTCCTACTCGATCTTCGGGTGGTGCGGCTTGTGGCAGTCCGTGCATGGGCCGTCGCTGCCGTGATCGGCCGGCACGATTTGCGGAAAGAACGCCGGCTTCCCTGCGCTCTTCGTGTGGCACTGGAGACACAACAGGCGCGGGTTGAGCGCCTGCGGCTTGATGTCGAAGGTGCCCGAGGCGTGCCGCGCCATCGGTCCATGACAGGCTTCGCAATTGATTGTGGCGTGACGGCTGCCTTTACGCGTGTCGCCGACGTCGGTATGGCAGTCGAGGCAGAGCGTCTGGCCCGCGTACTTGACGGGCCTGGCCTGATTGTCGGCGAGCGCGCCGGCGCGATAGAAGCCGTACACACCGAAATCAGCCGGGACCAGCGCCCAGCGGACGACGACGAACACGACGAAGCCGGCTGCGAACAGGACGGCAGCGCGAACGACGTGCTCGATGTCCCGGAAGCGACCGCTCACGGAAATCCTCCAGACGGCTCGCGCTGACAATGCGGCTGCGCTTGCGCCGGACGTTGCAAGAGCACTGCCTGCGGGACGCCGGTCAGTCCGGGCCTGGAACGATCCGGGCGCGACACGGGATCACGGCTTTGGTCGCGGGTTTTTCCCCACGGCCGAGGGCTTTTCAGCGGGTTATGGCACGAGTCCTCAGCGAAGAGTGCCCGTCGCGGTGGATCGGGCTTTGCTGTTGGATCGCGAATCCGCGAGCCTCAATGACCCGTGCTGTTCGCCGTTGCCTGCGCGATCCACTGACGAGCGTGCTCGGCGTCGTGATCGTGGCGCTGGGCACGGCTGCGACGACCACGCTGTTCGCGATTCTCCACGCACTGGTGATCGCGCCTCTCCCGTTTCCCGAGGCTCGCCGACTCGTCGTGATGATGGACCGCGATCGGTCTGGCGATCTGGTCGGCGTGACGCCCGGCCGGTACCGCGACCACCGCACTCGCCTCGCGCCGCTGCTGGCATTGGCCGCCATCCGGACCGGTTTGAGCTTCAATGCGCTCGATCGCTCGGGTGCCCTTCGCGTGAACGGCGCGCTCGCGGACCGTGCGCTGTTCGACGTGCTCGGAAGACCGCCGGCGCTCGGGCGGTTTTTCGTCGATCGCGACTTCGATCCGGATGCCGCTCCCGTCGTGATCCTCAGCCACGCGATCTGGAAAGACCACTTTCTCGGCGATTCGTCGGCTGTCGGGCGTGTTCTCGTCCTGGATGGAACGCCGCACGAGGTCGTCGGCGTACTTCCGCCGGACTGGACGACGCCGGGCGGCGACTGCGACGTCTGGCTGCCGCTTCGCTTGACGGTGTGGAACCGCGTGAGCCGCAATCTCACGCTGGTTGGCAGGCTCGGTCGCGGTGTGACACTCGACCAGGCTGCGCAGTCGCTCGCCGCCGAGCACGCGGGGCTCGCGGCCGAGTATCCCGACCTGGACGGTGCCGTGGCGCCGGTGTTGCAGGACCTGTCGGAATCACTCGGCGGCGTGGCACGTCCCGTCATCGTTTTCGTCTTCGTCGCCAGCATCAGCCTCGTGTGCCTGATTGGGCTGAACCTGGCGACAT